>CALSAF010000005.1:0-62045 GCA_943372805.1 Rhizobium sp. Q54 | reverse complement strand
ACGAAGCTTGGCGCGATCAACTCATCCCAGAGGGTAAGCGCGAGCACTGCCCTCGCCTGCTGGGTGGCATTCAGTGCCGAAAAACCGCCCTCGCTGTCACGAGGATGGACATACATCCCCCAGACCGTCGTCGGAAACGAATAGGTGATGGTCGAACTGGTCCAGCGGTAACCCGAATTCAGCTGATCGATGACTTGTTGGTCGGTCCAGGAAGCGAGGGCCATAAAGGTATTGTTCCAAAATCAATTGAGATCAACGGCTTCACGCACTGCAACAAAGTGCAGTCGACAGCCAAGAATTGCTTCGGAGACAAAGAAATGCAACCCTGATCATATCAGGGATAGAAAATAAATCTCTAGGTAAAGGAAGAATGGCGCACCCGAAGAGATTCGAACTCCTGACCCCCAGATTCGTAGTCTGGTGCTCTATCCAGCTGAGCTACGGGTGCGTGCCAACCGACTGTCCGTCGGCGTGTGGCGATCCTCTAAAGCGGGACGATCCGGATTGCAAGCGCCCTTTTCGAAAAAAGAGTCATTTTCCTGTCATGCATGCCGCCGGGCGCGGTCAGGCGCGGGCGCGCCAGTCGTCTAGAGCCACTGGCCTGTCGGGGATTTCGACACGGAACATGGTGCCGGGGCCGGGCTTTTCCACAAGCGCAATTGTTCCACCATGGGCGATCACCAGTTCGCGTGCGATCGCCAACCCGAGTCCCGTGCCGCCGGAGCGGGCCGAGCCGCGGAAGGCGGCAAACAGGTTTTCGCGCGCCTTGCGCGGCATGCCCGGCCCCGTGTCGTCGATGACGATCGCCACCACGGAGCCCGTACGCTGAGCCGACACTGTGATGCGCCGCACATGATCCGGATCGTCAGGCGTGAAGCTCGCAAGCGCCTGGACTGCGTTGCGACAGATATTGTGAATGATCCGGAAGAGCTGCTCGCTGTCGGCATCCACCTCGATATCGACGCCGACGCTGTCAACGAATTCGATCTCGGCCTCCGGGCTCAGATGCAGGAGGTCTCGCACTTCCTGGCAGAGTTCGGACAGGAAGAAACGCCGGCGGCGCGGCTCCGCCTCGCTGGTCTGGCCATAGGAGAGAACCTCGCTGGTGTAGCCGACCGCCCGGTCGATGGTGCGCAGGAGCTTTGGCGCAAAGCTCTTGACCAGTGGGTCGTCAACATCGACCAGCCGGTCCGACATCAGCTGGGCCGAGGCCAGGATATTGCGCATGTCATGATTGATCTTGGAGACGGCGAGCCCCAGGTCAGCAAGCGTCTTCTGCTGGCGTAGCGTTTTCTGCAGCTGATCCTGCATGCGCGACAGATGACGTCCGGCTACGGCGATCTCGTCGTTGCCGAGGGTGTTGGGCAAAACACGTGTCGGGTCCTCTGGATTCTCCGCAAAGACCTGCATGCTGCGGGCGAGCCGGCGCACCGGCATGATCATCACCCGATTGATCGCCAGGAACATCAGGAAGGCGGTGATTACCGATATGATCAGCGACACGACCAGAATGTTGCGCGCATAGCCAAGCATGGCCTTTCGCAGCGGCCCCTCGTCCATGACGATTTCGACGATGACATCGGGATCCTCGCCGATCGGGCCATAGACCCGCAGCAGCCGGTCGCCGCCGAAGATCAGGGTGTAGAAGGCGTCGCGGATGGAACCCAGTTCGGAATAGTCCGCCAGATCGAAGGCGGCGTCGACTTCGTTCGGCATCTCGGTAACTGCGAGTAGGCGCGACGTGCCGTCCTTGCGCAGCACGATCGCCTTGGTACCGGTGGTGGCGAGCGTATCTTCCTGAACGGCGCGCGGCAGTTCGAGCGGCTGCAGGCCATCGATCACCACGCCAGCCGCCGCCGCCGTATTCAGGCGGTCCTGCAGCCATCGCTGGCGCATGGTGGCGACCGAAGGCGCGAAGATCAGAATTTCGGCGAGCATGACGAAGGCGATCGTCAGCCAGAGAAGCTTGCCGGAGAGCCCCCGGATGCGGGACGGCATGGTGTAACCTCCGGAGAGGTCGGCCTGCAGATCGCTGTCCTGCCGGTCGTACATCAAGTCTCGTCCTGTCGTCCCTGTCCCCTGCCTGCCGATCCTGGTTGCCGAGGCATTTATCGAAGACCAGTCTATCGCAGTGCGGCAGCGCTTACCACGCTCAACGCACGAAGAAACATGAAAGTTTGGTCATGTAAACGAAGCAAAGCCTGTGGCGGATGTGTGCCGCCATGCCATTTTCGCCAGGCCGTTAAGGGCATGTGACGCCTTCTGTCCCCGCTGATTGACTCGCGGCGCACCTGACACTATAAGCCGCGCACGTTCGGAAACAGGCGCCCGGCGGCGTTTACCCGTGCGATGAACCAAAACGCTGTTGCAATTTGCACATCCAAGAAGGGCCGCACACCGCGGTATTAAATAAATGTCGAAGCGTACTTTCCAGCCTTCCAAGCTTGTTCGCAAGCGCCGCCACGGCTTCCGTGCGCGTATGGCCACCAAGGGCGGCCGCCTTGTCCTCAACGCACGCCGCGGTCGCGGTCGCGCCAAGCTCTCGGCCTAAGGGCCGGATGAGCCCGACGAGATGACGGGCCCATGACGTCCAAGGACTCCAAAAAACCTGTCGGCCGGCTGAAAAGCCGGCCCCAGTTCCTCGCCGTCAGGCACGGCGAAGCGCGCAAGGGTCGCACATTCCTGCTGGAAGTGCTTGATCACAAGAATGATGCGCCGCCCCGCGTGGGCTTCACGGTCACCAAGAAACACGGCAATGCAGTGGAACGAAACCGCATGCGGCGCAGGCTGAAAGAAGCCGTGCGACTGAATGCGGCGTTTGCAATGCAGCCGGGACACGACTATGTCATTGTCGCCCGGCGCGAGGTGCTGGACATTCCGTTCGATCAATTGTCCCGGCAGCTGATCCACCGCATCGAAAACCGCCAGACGAACAACACCCGGTCTCACAAGACCGCTCCCAGGAAAGAGTGATGCAGAACAACCGCAACTATTTCATCGCGATTGCCTTATCGGTGGTGATCGTCCTCGCCTGGCAGTTCTTCTACATGAACCCGCGCATCGAGGCACAGCGCCTGGCGCAGGAAGCCCAGATCGCCCAGCAGCAGGCCCAGGCCGAGCAGCAGGCAACCAGTCCGACGGCGGCGACCGTGGAGGGAAGTCTGCCGGCGGGAGGAGCCGCCAATGCGGAAGCAAGCCGCGAAACCGCCGTCGCCAAGACGGCGCGCATTGCCATCGAGACCCAGGATCTGGCCGGCTCGATCAACCTTACCGGCGCTCGTCTCGACGATCTCAAGTTGAAGGAATATCGCGAGACCGTCGATCCGACGAGCCCGATCGTCACACTTTTCAATCCTGCCGAAACGCGTGATGCCTATTTCGCCGAACTCGGCTTTATCGGGGGCGAGAATGCCGGCTCGGTTCCGGGCCCAAATACCGTATGGACTGCCCCGACCGATGCAAAGCTGACCGAGACGACTCCGGTCACGCTGACCTACACCAACGAAGCCGGCCTGACATTCAATCGCAAGATCTCCGTCGACGAACATTACATGTTCACGATCGAGGACACGGTCGTGAACAACGGTACGGCCGCTGTGAGCGTTGCTCCCTACGGGCGCGTCACCCGCTACAACAAGCCCTCGACACCGTCGATCTTCGTTCTGCATGAAGGCTTCCTCGGCGTCCTTGGCACCGAAGGCAGTCTCGTCGAGCATGACTATAGCGACATCGAGGAAGCTGCGGTGACGAATGCCAAGGCAACCGGTGGCTGGCTCGGGATCACCGACAAGTACTGGGCCGCATCGCTTATCCCGCAGCAGACCCTGCCCTACGAGTCACGCTTCTCCTATTTCACCGATGGTCAGGCTCGCTTCCAGGCAGACTACAAGAACGATGCCGTCAGCATTCCGGCCGGCCAGAGCACTTCGGTCAAGACCCTGCTGTTCGCCGGCGCAAAGCAGGTTCCGGTCATTGATGCCTACGAGGCCAACCTGAGCATTCCAAAGTTCGACCTGATGATCGACTGGGGCTGGTTCTACTTCATCACCAAGCCGATGTTCCACATGATGGACTACTTCTTCCATCTCGTCGGCAATTTCGGCGTGGCCATCCTGCTCACCACCATCGTCGTCAAGCTGCTGTTCTTCCCGCTTGCCAACAAGCAATACGCCTCCATGGCCAACATGAAGCGCGTTCAGCCGAAACTCGAAGAACTGAAGACCAAATTTGCCGACGACCGGATGGGCCTGCAGCAGGCGATGATGGCGCTCTATAAGGAAGAGAAGATCAATCCGGTGGCCGGCTGCTGGCCTGTCATCCTCCAGATCCCGGTCTTCTTCGCCCTCTACAAGGTGATCTACGTCACGATCGAAATGCGCCATGCGCCGTTCTTCGGCTGGATCCAGGACCTGTCCGCCCCCGATCCGACGACATTCATCAACCTGTTCGGCCTCCTGCCTTTCGAGGCGCCGACCTTCCTGCATCTCGGTGTCTGGCCGATCATCATGGGCATCACCATGTGGGTACAGATGCGCATGAACCCGACACCGCCGGATCCGACCCAGGCCATGCTGTTCAACTGGATGCCCGTGATCTTCACCTTCATGCTCGGCACCTTCCCTGCCGGTCTGGTGATCTACTGGGCATGGAACAACACGCTTTCGGTTCTGCAGCAGTCGATCATCATGAAGCGCCACGGCGTCGAGATCGAACTCTTCGCGAACATCGGCAAGCTGTTCCGGCGTAAACCTGCCCAGACCAAGTGAGTTCGAAAGCCCCGGCTCAGCCGGGGCTTTCTTTTTTGTCGTCCGAGATAGCATCATGACAAGCCCCTCATCCGCGACGACCCGTTCCTGGCTCGGCATCGCCCTCGTTCTCGGCGCCGCAGTCGCGTGGAGCTATGGCGGCGCGATCCAGCGCTTCATCGGGGTCACGGACGGCTGGACGATCGTCTTCTGGCGTTGCCTGTTTGCAGGCCTCTTCCTCTCCGCCTTCATGTTGCTGCGCGACGGGGTCACCGGCACGATAACCCTCTTCCGGGCAATGGGCTGGCCAGGCTTCTTCATCGCCGTCGGCTTCGCGCTCGTTTCCACTTTCTTCGTGCTGGCAGTAACGATGACACCGGTCGCCAATGTCGTGCTGTTCATGGCGTCCATCCCTTTGTTTGCCGCACTTCTCGCCCGGATCGTTCTCGGAGAACCCATCACTCCGATCACCTGGGGCGCAATCGCTGCGGTGATCCTCGGCGTCGGCGTCATGGTGTCAGCCTCGATCGGCGAAGGCGGCTCGGTGCTCGGGTTGCTGCTCGCCGGCGCAATCCCGGCAATCTTCGCCGGCATGACGGTGCTGACGCGCCGCTTTCCCGGCATCCGCATGACACCCGCGGCCTGTGGCGGCTCGTTCATCGCCTCGGCCATTGCCGCGACGCAGGCCGGAGCCTTTGTGGTGAGTGGGCAGGACCTCGCGCTGCTGTTTGCCTTCGGCGCGCTCAATCTCGGCCTCGGCATGGTTCTTTACGTCACCGGCGCCCGGATGATCCCCTCGGCGCTCGCGGGCCTGCTCGGCACGGCGGAAATGATCCTTGCACCCGTCTGGATGGTGCTCCTGCACAACGAAGTGCCCTCGGGGCGTACCATCCTCGGCGGCGCGCTGGTGATGGCCGCCCTTTTCACCTATCTCCTGAGCCACATGCGACCGGCTCGCCCGGGCTCAAATCCGGCTGCGACTTGACTTTGCCGCGCAAAACCGGGATTTGACCCGTTCAAGAGAGGCCATTGCCATGCGCGACCCCAATCAGAGAAGTGACTATCCGTTGTTCGTTCGTCCGTGGATCTTCATCCGCGGCGTGCCATCGATGGAGTTTCTGCCGCCGGAAGGTCCGCTCGAAGTCGCGTTTGCCGGCCGCTCGAATGTCGGCAAGTCGTCGCTGATCAATGCACTGGTCGGCCAGGCCGGCCTTGCCCGCACGTCGAACACGCCCGGTCGCACCCAGGAACTCAATTACTTCGTGCCCGACGGCTTTTCCGGCCAGCCCGGCGACCTCCCGCCCATGGCGCTGGTCGACATGCCCGGCTACGGCTATGCCCAGGCGCCCAAGGCACAGGTCGATGCCTGGACGAAACTGGTTTTCGATTACTTGCGCGGTCGCGCGACGCTGAAGCGCGTCTATGTGCTGATCGACAGCCGCCACGGCATCAAGGCGAATGACGATGAGGTTCTGACCCTGCTCGACAAGGCAGCCGTCTCCTATCAGATCGTGCTGACCAAGACCGACAAGATCAAGGAAGCCGGCGTGCCCAGGCTCATTGCCGAGACGCTGGAAAAAATCAAGAAACATCCGGCCGCCTTCCCGGAGGTTCTCGCGACGTCTTCTGAAAAAGCAAACGGCCTCGAGCAATTGCGGGGCGCAATCACCGAGGCCGTCAAACTGGGCCAATGACGCTTCCGCGCCTGACCTGACATCCGGGGCGTTGCGGCCCCGTCCGCCTTACATCTTCGGCAGGATCACCGCGTCGACGACGTGGATGACGCCGTTCGACTGCTTGACGTCGGCGATGGTGACGGTCGAGACGCCACCGTTCTCGTCAGTCAGCGTGACCTTGCCATCGGCTGCCTTCGCCTTCAGCACGCAACCGCCAACGGTGGTCACATCGGCTTCACCGCCGTTGTCGGAGATCATCTTGACCAGCGCCTCGGCCATGACATTGGCCGCCACCACGTGGCAGGTCAGGACCTTGGTCAGCTGTTCCTTGCTTTCCGGCTTCAGCAGCGTCTCGACAGTGCCGGCCGGCAGCTTGGCGAAGGCGTCATTGGTCGGGGCAAACACGGTGAACGGACCGGCGCCCGAGAGGGTTTCAACGAGACCGGCTGCCTGGACGGCGGCAACGAGCGTCGTGTGATCCTTCGAATTGACGGCGTTTTCGACGATGTTCTTGGTCTCGAGCATTTCACCACCGCCGACCATCGGGTTGGCGGCATAGGCTGCGGCAGCGCCGGCCAGGATGGCTGCGGAGAATGCGAGGGGGCGAAGAGCGGTCTTGAACATTACGGTTTCCTCTTATCCTTGGTGTTCGCGATCGTGTCCCAGGTTTCGGGCGGGACATCGGGGGGCGTTCCTCAACGGGAACACCTCCAAGGACGGAGCATCGCTCACTTAAGTTTCAGGCGGCTCGAAAAATTCGGCCGCCTGAAAATCAAACCATTGATGTTATGAGATAGTTTCTTCGTCAGGGCCGCACTTCGCCGAGCGCCACGACAGGCCCGGTGGCTTTTCCGGTCGGCGATCCGCCGAAAGGCTCAAGGCTGACGGCAAGCACAACGCCTTGCGTCATGCGGGCGCGCAGCGCCTCGGGAACATCAAGCTCCCCCTGCCCGGTCTGCGGCAGTACGCCGAGCGAGATCGGCGCCTGTTCACCCTCAACGAGCCAGAGTTCGAGCGATTTCTCATCAGCGCCGCCGCTTGCGACGGGGGTTACAGCGAGGCGGCCGGAGTTCCCGTCGTAGCGCGCATGCAATGCGATCGCCTGGTTCTCGCCAGCCAAGTCCGCCGTCAGCGCGACTTGAGGTTTAGGGCGTATGCGTTCGGCATAGTCGAATCCGACGATGAGGCCGAGCGCGGCAATCGAGGCAAAGCTCAGGCCGCGCCAGAGAACCAACGAGTTCCACAGGCTGCCCTTCACCGCGGCCACAGTGGCGGGCGATGCAAACAGTCGATCCTCGATCTTCGAAAACAGCTGATCCGGCGGCGAGGCCTCGGCGTAGTCGTCGTTGAACTGGGTGAGGTTCTCTTCCCAGCGCTTGACCATGGCGGCGAACTGCGGGTCGTGGCGCAGACGTGCGTCCACCTTCTGACGCTCAGTTCCGCTCAGGACACCGAGGACATATTCGCCCGCGAGAACTTCGTCTCGCGACCGGTCTCCCTTGCTTTGGTCAGGCGTGCTCATCCATGCACTCTCTCAGTTTCAAAAGGCTGCGCCGCAGCCATGTACGCATCGTGTTCAGCGGAACGGCGAAATGATCCGCCAGTTCCTGATAGGACAGTCCTTCCACATAGGCCTGGCGAACGGCGAGCGCCCGATCAGGATCCAATGCCTCCAGGCAGGTGTCAATGCGTCCGCCCTCGGATCTGAGCATCGCATGCTGCTCCGGATCGGGTGCAAGATCGGCAATATCCACCGCTACCTCGATCTCCTCACCCTGCGGTCGGCGCGCCCTCAGGCGATCGATGCAGTGGTAGCGGACGATGGCGCAAAGCCAAGGATAGGCATTGTCGCCGTCGCCCGTATAGCTGCCGGCCTTGTGCCATATCTTGACGAACACATCCTGGAGCGCCTCTTCGGCCTCTCCCCTGTCCTTGAGCATACGGATGCAGATGGCAAAAAGTTTCGCCGAAACACCGCCATAGAGTAGGGAAAAGGCGTTCCGGTCCCGCAGGGCAACCCGGGCCAGCAAACCGCCGATGTCGTCGCGTTCCATTCAGCCCCCTCACACAGTCGGCCTTGATATAGAGCGGCATCTTCTGTGGGCAATGCGACGAGAACAAGAAGCATGTCACGCGACGCTTATATTGCAGCCCGATTATTCCCTCGCGGCAGCACATGCGCTAAAAGGCCGCGATCCAAAGTGAGGTTTCCCATGTCAGCTTCCGAAAGCGAAACGCAGGCTCGGCTTCTCGCCCAGGCCCTGCCCTTCATGCAGCGCTATGAAAACAAGACCATCGTCGTGAAGTACGGCGGGCATGCCATGGGCAATCCCGAGCTCGGCAAGGCTTTCGCCGCCGATATCGCGCTTTTGAAGCAGTCCGGCGTCAACCCGATCGTCGTGCATGGCGGCGGCCCGCAGATCGGCGCAATGCTTGCCCGCATGGGCATCGAATCACGCTTCGAGAACGGTCTTCGCGTCACCGACCAGAAGACCGTCGAGATCGTCGAAATGGTGCTTGCCGGCTCGATCAACAAGGAAATCGTCGCGTTGATCAACCAGACCGGCGAATGGGCGATCGGGCTCTGCGGCAAGGACGGCAACATGGTCTTTGCCGAAAAGGCGCAGAAGAAGGTCCGCGATCCCGACAGCAATATCGAGCGCGTGCTCGATCTCGGCTTTGTCGGCGATGTCGTTGAAGTCGACCGCACGCTGCTCGACCTGCTCGCCCGCTCTGAGATGATCCCGGTCATCGCTCCGGTCGCTCCCGGCCGCGACGGCGCGACCTATAACATCAATGCCGACACCTTTGCCGGTGCCATTGCCGGTGCGCTCAATGCCTCGCGCCTGCTCTTCCTCACCGACGTGCCCGGCGTGCTCGACAAGGACGGCAAGCTGATCAAGGAATTGTCGGTTGCCGAAGCGCATGCGCTGATCAAGGACGGCACGATTTCCGGCGGCATGATCCCGAAGGTCGAGACCTGCATCGAGGCCATCCAGGCCGGCGTGCAGGGTGTCGTCATCCTCAACGGCAAGACTGCCCATTCCGTGCTGCTCGAGCTCTTCACCGAGACGGGTGCGGGCACGCTGCTCGTTCCTTGAGCCGATAATCCACCTTGCTGCCGGTCACTCGATCGGCAGCGGCCGTTCCAGCTTCTCGCTTCCCGGCGTCACCGTGCGCATGGAGAGAACAGCCACCAGCACGATCGCATAGGCGACGAAGTTGTAGATGAGACCGAGCGCCAGGCCCTCGGCATAAACGGCCTTGCCGCTCAAGCCTTTCGCCGCATTTCGGGCCAGATCGGAAAAGAAGATCTCGCTAACGATGGCAATGCCGAGTGCGCTGCCCACCTGCTGGATCGCCTG
Source organism: Rhizobium sp. Q54 (assembly GCA_943372805.1). GTDB lineage: Bacteria > Pseudomonadota > Alphaproteobacteria > Rhizobiales > Rhizobiaceae > Allorhizobium. The sequence continues at coordinate 52,259 of CALSAF010000005.1, read as the reverse complement.
AAGAGCGCCTGATCCGCCGCCCGCATCCTGTGGCGGCACACCGGCCAGCACCAGCTGGAACATCGGCGCAATCGCAATGCCCATGCCGAGCCCGCTCATCAGGAACCAGGGCAGGAGCGCCATGCGATCAATGCTTTCGCCGACCGTCTGGATCTCGGCGCGCAGCAGGCCCATACCGACGATAACCATCACCACGCCGACCACGACGCGTATGCGCGGGGTGACATTGCCGAGGCGGCCTGAAATCAGCGAGGCGACGAAGATGCCGACGGAAAAGGGTACGGCGGTCATGCCCGATTGCAGGGGCGTCAGGCCATAGCCCTGCTGCAAGAACATCGCCAGAATCAGGAAGAAGCCGGGCAAGGTTGAGAAGAAGGTCGCCGTCATCAGCGAGCCGATCACGTAATTGCGGTTCTTCATCAGCGCGACCGGCAGTAGCTCCGGCGCCTTCAGCTGGTGCTGGCGCCGCTCCCAGAGACCGAAGGCTACCCCAAAGGGAATGGCCATGGCGAGCATCACGAAGCACCACACCGGCCAGCCGAAGCCACGCCCCTCGATCAGCGGGAAGATGACGCAGAAGATGGTTGCGGCGGCGAGCGCTATTCCGCCGAAGTCGTTCTTGAGGCCGGGCTTGCCCGGAAGCGCGGGGATCAGCCGCCAGCCGAGCAGGATCGTGATAATCCCGACCGGGATATTGATGAGAAAGATCGGCCGCCAGCCGAGATCGAAAAGGTTGAGCGCAATCAGCCAGCCGCCGAGGATCGGGCCTGATACTGCAGCGAGCCCGGCGCTCAACCCAAACAGCGAAAATGCCGCCGCCCGTTCCTTTGGCGGAAACATCATCTGGGCAATCGCCAGCACCTGCGGGGTCATCACGGCGGCCCCCGCCCCCTGCAGGAGACGTGCTGCCACCAGCCAGCCGATATCGGGCGCCAGACCGCACAGCAGCGATGCCGACGTGAAGGCCGCAACGCCTGCCAGAAACACCTGCTTCTTACCACGGACATCGCCGAGCCGCCCGAAAGGCAGAAGCCCGAGCGCAAAGACCAGCACGTAACCCGCCACCACCCATTCGATCTGGCTAGAGGTTGCGCCGAGTTCGGATTGCAGGCTCGGCAGCGCAACGTTGACGATGGTGACGTCGAGCAGGTTCATGAAGTTCGCCAGCATCATCACCAGAAGCGCCGTCCAGCGCTTCGGGTATGGATGCGCGGCGTCGGCGCTGACCGTTGGTGTCGCGGGTGTCTTGGTGTGCACTTTTCTCTCCCCGCCCTCGGCGCGCGTGTGTCTCCGGTTTATCGCGCGGCGGGATGGGTCGCAACCGGGCAAGGCTGTCCGTCATGGTGGGCGGGCATGGCGGCGTTCCTCTCCCCACCTGTGGGGGAGAAAGCGAAATCGAGGAATTAGCCCGATCAGGGCTAAACCTCAGATTTCGCAAGAGGGGGGCTCGGTAAGGTATTTCCAACGACACTGATCCCCTCACCGGAAAAATCTGAAGTTTAGGCGGCTTTCGCTCGCCTAATCCTTCGATTTTCCATCCTCTCCCGCAGGGGGAGAGGAAACTTACCCTCACGCGAGAACCAGCAACAGCACCCCGGCGACGATCAGCACACATCCCGCGATCTCCAGCCGATTGATGCGCTCCTTGAAGAACAGCACCGAGGAGGCGAAGGTGAAGAGCATCTCGACCTGGGCGAGCGCCTTGACCACCGCCACCTGCTGCAGGGTCATGGCCGTGAACCAGCCGAAGGAGGCCGTGGCGCCGACGAAGCCGACGAGGGCGCTGACTTTCCAGACGGAACGGACGCGGGTGAGTTCCGCCCGGTCGCGCCAGGCCATCCAGAAAAGCATCGACAGCGTCTGGATGGTTATGACGACACAGAGCGTATAGCCAGCCTGGACGAGGGCATCGGGTTTGGGTAGGCTCGGCTCCAGCGACAGCGAAGCGGTGCGATAGGCGATCGCGGAGATGCCGAAGAAGAAGCCGGATGCAAGGCCGATCAGGGCGGTGGGACTTCCAACCGAGGTCAGGAGGCTTGCCGGCGTGAAGGCGGTGCGCGCGACCGAGATCAGCATCACGCCGAGGATCGAAACGAGAATAGCCGCCACTGTTCCGACACCGATGGTTTCCCCGAAGAGAATCAGCGCGATCAGCGCGGCCTGGGCCGGTTCGGTGCGCGAATAGGCGGTCCCGACGGCGAAGTTTCGGAAGGAGAAGAGGTGGACCAGCAGGAAGGTCGCACTGATCTGTGCAAGCGCGCCGATGACAGCCCAGATCGCAAAGGTCAGCCCCGGGACCGGCAGCGGACGGCCGAGGCCGACATGCAGGATGGCGAGATAGAGGAAGGCAAAGGGCAGGCCGAAGCAGAAACGCACAAAGGTGGCGCCGGTTGTGCCCATCTTGCCTTTCAGATGTTTTTGCAGCGTCGAGCGCAGGTTTTGCAGGAAGGCGCTGCCAACCGTGATGATGGCCCAGAGTTCCATGGGAGAGCGTCCAGAATGGCCGCAGCGCGGGGATGTCGGCTTACGGCAGGGGTCGGAAAGAGTAGCGGTTTGGCCTGAGCTTACGCCTCAGGTGCTGCATCTCACGCCTGACGCTGGCGAATCGTGCCTGAACTCACCGGATGGAAGCGCGCGGGAAGGCGCTTGCGGTCCTGCAGGACCACGACCCGTTCCATCGCCGAAATCGCCATCTTCTTTCCCATCTCTTCGAGATAGCACTTCCCGAAGCGGCGACCAATGCTAATTAAAGGCAACACGCCTGGTGTCATCAGGTGATCCGAACTGCCCCAAGAGGACCCGATGAACACCCCAGCCAAGATCCCCTCGCCCGCTGATTTCGCCCATGTGCGCGACTGGGTCTTCGACCTCGACAACACGCTCTATCCGCATCACATCAACCTCTTCGCGCAGATCGATACGAACATGACCGCCTTCGTGTCCGAGCTTTTGCAGCTTGAGCCGACCGAGGCGAAGCTTCTGCAGAAGCGCTACTACCACGAACACGGCACGACGCTGGCCGGGCTGATGCTGCATCACAAGGTAGATCCGAATGCGTTTCTGGAGCGGGCGCATGCGATCGACTATTCGGCGCTCATCCCCGACGAGGCGCTGGGATCCGCAATCAAACAACTGCCGGGTCGCAAATTCATCTTCACCAACGGCACGGTGGCGCATGCGCAAGCCGCTGCTCGGGCACTCGGCATTCTCGACCATTTCGACGACATCTTCGACATCGTCGCTGCTGATTACGTGCCGAAGCCGGCGGGTGCCACATACGACAAGTTCGCGAGCCTCAACCGCATCGACACGAAACATGCCGCGATGTTCGAGGATCTGCCGCGCAATCTGATGGTGCCGAAGGCGCTCGGCATGAAGACAGTGCTGCTGGTGCCGCGCAATCTGGGCACAGCAATTCTGGAGACCTGGGAGCGCGTCGAGCATGTCGACGCAGAAACCGTCGATTACCTGACCGACGATCTCACCGGCTTCCTGCAGGCGCTGTTCGCGGACGAGGCGTGAGCGGAAGCTTACGAAAGTTTCATGCAGCTTACAGAGAGTTAAGTAGGGCCTGTGCCTTGCAGCGGCTACGGTCATCCCATCGAAGAAATTACTCGAAAGGATACCAGATGAACGGCAAGACCCTGACGCTGGCCGCCGTGGCAGCCTCCCTCCTTATCGGCACGACCGCCGGCGGCGCCTTCGCGCAGGACCGCAGCGATCGTCGTGGCCCGGGCCGCGGCGGTCCGGAAGTGATGTTCGTGCAGATGCTACAGCAGCACGACATCGACAAGGATGGCAAGATCAGCAAGGAAGAGGCAAATGCTGCCGGAACCGCGCTATTCGCCTCGATTGACGCCGACAAGGACGGCGTCCTCACTCCCGGCGAAATGCGCCAGCATCGGGAAGCCATGCGCGAAGAGCGCAAGGCGGCCATGGAAGCAATGCGGGCCGAGCGTCAGGCAGCACGCGAAGCGGCGCAGGCAGACGGTCAGATACCTCCACCCGGTGGTCAGCGCCAGGAGCAGGCGATGAACGGTGACGGTCAGGGTCGCGATGGCCGTGGGCATGACGGCAAGCGCCATGGCTGGCACAACGAACGCGCCGATCGCGGCGGAGATCGCGGTGGTCGAGACGGCATGCGCGGCGAAGGCCGGATGATGCGGGTCGCGGATACCGATGAGAACGGCCAGATCAGCCAGGCGGAAGCAACCGCCATGGCCGACCGGATGTTCACCCGCATGGACCGCAACAAGGACGGCTTCATCAGCGTCGACGACATGCCGAAGCGGCCCATCATGATGCGCTAATCGGCGCACCAAAACACCGCAAGTGAAATCGGGCGGCCCCTTACGGGGCCGTTTCGTCGTTCAGGTCATAGAAATCCTCGATGATCTTCCAGGCCTCCTCCGCCGTTTCGGCGAACCGGAAGAGGTCGAGATCATCGGGTGCGATCGTGCCGAAGGCGGCAAGGGCCTCGAAATTGATAATGTCCTCCCAGAAGGCGCGGGAGAAGAGGATCAGCGGGATCGGCGCCATGCGTTTGGTCTGGATGAGCGTAACGGTCTCGAAGAGTTCGTCCAGCGTGCCGAAGCCGCCGGGGAAGATGGTGATCGCCTTGGCGCGCATCAGGAAATGCATCTTGCGGATGGCGAAGTAGTGGAAGTTGAAGCTGAGCTCCGGCGTCACATAGGGGTTTGGCGCCTGCTCGTGCGGTAGAACGATGTTGAGGCCGACCGAGGGTGCGCCGACCTCTGACGCGCCGCGATTGCCCGCTTCCATGACGCCCGGGCCGCCGCCGGTCACCACCACATATTCATGGTAATCCATCTTCTTGGCCTGGGCCGAGCAGAGCTGGGCAAACTTGCGGGCCTCTTCGTAATAGATCGAGGCGTTTTCCAGGTTCTTCTTCTGGATGTCGTTCTTCGCCGCCCAGGCGGCCTGGCCTGGGGCCGGGATGCGGGCACCGCCGAACATGACCACCGTCGACTTGATGCTGCGCTCAGTGAGGATCATCTCCGTTTTCAGCAATTCCAGCTGCAGGCGGACGGGGCGAAGTTCCTCGCGGCAGAGGAATTCCTCATCGACATAGGCAAGCGTATAGGAGGATGAAACCGACTGCGGGGTGCGCGGAATGATCTGTGCTGTCTGCTTGTCGGTGGAGCTATCCTTCAGCGGATCCCAGGATCCGTCCTTGCGCCTGTGCTTGCCGTTCTTCCACCGTGCCATGCCTCTTCCTTTCCAAAACGCAGAGCTCCTGCGGCTGTTTTCTTCCAGCCCTTTATGCGCTAGAGCTTTGCGCGAATTTTCGATCAGATCCTGATCGTTTCCATCCCCACGGTAGACAACGAAGTTTAAGGAATTCAGATGAGCGCCTCCGATCTCACCCAGCTCGAACACGTCATCGAAGCGGCATTCGACAATCGCGATACCGTCACGACGGCGACCAAGGGCGAGATCCGCGATGCCGTCGAAACAGCGCTCAACTTGCTCGACAGCGGCAAGGCGCGTGTCGCCGCCCGCGGCGAAGACGGCACATGGGTCGTGCATCAGTGGCTGAAGAAGGCCGTGCTCCTCTCCTTCCGCCTGAACGACATGGAAGTCGTCAAGGGCGGTCCGGGCGCCTCGACCTGGTGGGACAAGGTTCCGTCGAAGTTCGAAGGCTGGGGCGAAAGCGAATTTCGCTCGGCCGGCTTCCGCGCGGTTCCCAACGCCGTCGTCCGCCGCTCGGCCTATGTCTCGAAGGGCGTCGTCCTGATGCCGTCCTTCGTCAACCTTGGCGCCTATGTCGGTGAAAACACCATGGTCGACACCTGGGCGACCGTCGGTTCCTGCGCCCAGATCGGCGCGAACGTGCATCTGTCCGGCGGCGTCGGCATCGGCGGCGTTCTGGAGCCGCTGCAGGCCGGCCCGACGATCATCGAAGACAACTGCTTCATCGGCGCCCGCTCTGAGGTCGTCGAAGGCTGCATCATCCGTGAAGGCTCTGTGCTCGGCATGGGCGTCTATATCGGCAAGTCGACCAAGATCGTCGACCGCGCCACTGGCGAAGTGATGTATGGCGAAGTGCCGCCCTATTCCGTCGTCGTTGCCGGCTCGATGCCGTCCGGCAATGCGGTCATGGCGAACGGTCTTCCGGCGCCGCATCTCTACTGCGCCGTCATCGTCAAGCGCGTCGACGAAAAGACCCGCTCGAAGACCGGCATCAACGAACTGCTGCGCGACTGATCCCTGATGGCGGAGCCGGGGCGTGAGACGACCGTCGGCTGGGCGCTCTTCCTTTGGGACGGGCGCATCGGTCGGCGCATCTTCATCCTCGGCACCCTGTTCTGGATGATGACGAACGCGGCGGTGATCGCGTTCGTAACGGGGTCGGACGACATCTCGCCTGGCTCGTTTTCACTGTTCCTGACCACGGCAAGCCTCTCTCTCCTCTCCCTGATCATGCTTGGCACCAAGAGGCTGCACGACATCGGCATGCCAGGGATCGCCGCCGCCTTGCTCGTCATCCCGGCCTTCTCCCTGATTGCCTTTTTCCTGCTGTGCGTCTGGCCCTCTACCGGCGGCGCCAATCGCTACGGGCCAGCGGCAAACGAGCGCGCCGTCTGAGCCTCTTGCATGGGTGACAGGCTGCGGCGGATCGGCTAACACTCGCTGATCCTCAAGGCGCCCTCCCGGTCCTGAACCGGTGCGCGGCCAATCCCGTAAAAGTGTCCATGACTGTTACCAATCCTGTCGACGTCCTCCAGGCCCTCATCCGATGCCCTTCCGTCACGCCTGCCGAAGGCGGGGCACTTGACGTGCTGGAGGGCCTGCTCTCACCGCTCGGCTTCAAGGTCGACCGGATGATTGCGAAGGACGAGGGTACGCCCGACATCGAAAACCTCTATGCCCGGGCCGGCTCTGACGGTCCGCATCTGATGTTTGCCGGGCATAGCGACGTGGTGCCCGTCGGGGCAGAAAGCGACTGGAGTGCAGGCCCCTTCTCCGGTGATATCCGCGACGGCATGCTCTACGGACGTGGCGCCGTGGATATGAAGGGCGGTATTGCCTGCTTCATTTCTGCCTATGCGCGGCTGGTCGAAGCCGGCAAGGTGCCGAAGGGTTCAGTCTCGCTGCTGATCACCGGCGATGAAGAGGGACCTGCCGTCAACGGCACGGTCAAGCTGCTCGAATGGGCAGCGGCACGGGGCGAGCGCTGGGATGCCTGCCTGGTCGGTGAGCCGACCAATCCCGACACCCTCGGCGACATGATCAAGATCGGCCGGCGCGGCTCGGTCTCCGGCACCGTCACCGTCAAGGGCGTGCAGGGCCATGCCGCCTATCCGCATCTCGCCGACAATCCGGTGCGTGGAGCACTGTCGCTCGCCAAGAGCCTGATGTTCCCTGTTTTCGACGAGGGCACGGAGAGCTTCCAGCCGTCGAATCTCGAAGTGACGACGATCGATGTCGGCAATGCCGCAACGAATGTGATTCCAGCATCTGCGCGCTTCAAATTCAACATCCGTTTCAACGATCTCTGGACCGCTGACAGCGTGAAGGCCGAAATCGTACGCCGGCTTGATGCGGCTGCCGTTGACCCCGAGCTTCGCCCGGAGCGGACGGCAATCGGCTACGACATCACCTGGTCGGAACGGCCGAGCCATGTTTTCCTGACGCGCAACAATGCGCTGATTGCCTCGCTGTCGGGTGCAATCGAGACGGTGACGGGCAAGATGCCGAAGCTTTCGACCACGGGCGGCACATCCGATGCCCGGTTCATCAAGGATTACTGCCCGGTCGTCGAATTCGGCCTTGTTGGGCAGACCATGCACATGGTCGACGAGCGGGTCGCCGTTTCGGATCTGGAAACGCTCACGGTGATCTACCAGACTTTCATCGAGCAGTGGTTCGCCCATGCCAACGCTTAGGGAGGTCGAGTTCTATCTCAAGGGCCTCTGGCTGCTGTTCAAGCAGGATCCATCAGGCTTTGCCTATCTCGACCTTACCGACCGGGGCGCGATGCGCTCCTTCTGGGCGATCCTCTGGGCGCTGCCCGCGATCCTGATCTCCTTTGCCTGGTGGCGCCTGCTCTATCTGCAGGGCCTGCCGGAGGGCACGGAGACAGGCGCTCTCTTCTTCTTCCGCCTGACGCTGGTCGAGGCGTCCAACTGGCTGTTTCCGCTGATATTGCTCGGCATTCTCTGCTGGATGATCGGGATCGGCGAGAAATACGCATCCATGGTCGTGGTGATCAACTGGCTCGCCGTGCCGGTTTCCTATTCCTATGGGCTGCTGGTGCTGTTGATGATGTTCTTGCCGGCGCTTGCCGGCGTCGTGGCATTCCTGTGGCTATTGCTGATGATCACGCTGATCGCGGCTCTCTTCCGCATCGTCAGAATGATCGTGGGCGACCAGTTGCTGATGGTATCGACCATCATCATGGTGCTGCTCGTGCCGTCGATGATCATCGCGGAAGTGCTGGAACGCTATCTCGGCGTTTATCCTGGCTGAAAAGGCATCTCAGCCGCTGAACGGCTCATCGCCGGGATAATCCACCCGCATGAAAAACAGTCCCTCGGGCGGCGCGACCGGTCCGCAGGCTGCACGGTCGCGGGCATCGAGTGCCGCGCGCACATCTGACGGTGTCATCTTGCCCTCGCCCGCAAGCTTCAGCGTACCGGCAAAGGAGCGGATCTGATTGTGCAGGAAGCTCTGGGCCGTGGCGCGGATCTCGATGAGTTCGCCTGACTGCGTGACATCCAGCCGATCGAGCGTGCGCACCGGACTTTTCGCCTGACAATGGGCGGAGCGGAAGGTGGTGAAGTCGTGATGACCGACGAGCTGCTGGGCAGCTTCGTGCATTGCCTCGGGATCAAGCGGCTTCGGCACCCACCAGGCGCGCTTGTCCTCCAGCGCCAGACGCGCCGGACGGGTGATGATGCGGTAGAGATAATGGCGGCGGAGCGCCGAGAAGCGGGCGTCGAACTCGTCCGGCACGGCCTGGACGTCGAGCACGGCGACCTGTTCGGACGCCATGGCCAGATGGGCGTTCAGCGCATTGCGCAGCTTGTGGGGCACCCAGGCGCGAGAGAGATCGGCATGGATGACCTGGCCCATGGCATGCACACCGGAATCGGTGCGGCCGGCACCCCGGATGACGACCGTTTCGCTGGTGAGGGACAGGATCGCCTGTTCGAGAGCGGCCTGGATCGAATGGCCGTTGTCCTGACGCTGCCAGCCGACATAGGCCGAGCCATCATATTCGACGGTCATCCGGAAGCGGGGCATCAGGCGATCACCGTGCCCTTGGGCAAAGGCGTGCCACGCAGGAAGTCCTCGGCATTCAATGCCTTGCCGCCGGCTTTCTGCAGACGGACAAGGCTCACGGCGCCGGTGCCGCAGGCGATCGTCAGGTGATCGTCGAGGGCTGTCCCGGGGGCCGCGATTGCGCCCTGCCCTTCCGCGAGGCTCGAGGCGAGGAGCTTGACACGCTCGGGCTTGCCGTTGACGTCCATCTCTGTCCAGGCGCCCGGGAAGGGCGAGAGGCCGCGGATGTGATTGTGCACCTCGGTCGCCGGGCGGGTGAAGTCGACGCGGGTTTCGGCCTTGTCGATCTTGGCCGCATAAAGCACGCCCTCTTGCGCCTGAACGACCGTTTCGAGCGTCCCGGCTTCAAGCCTCGCCATCGCCTCGACCATGGCTTCGGCGCCAACGAGGCTCAGAGCATCGTGCAGTTCGCCGGCGGTCATGTCGGGACCGATTGCGACCTTGCGGGTGAGTGTGACGGGGCCGGTGTCGAGGCCCTTGTCCATCTTCATCACCATCATGCCGGTTTCGGCATCGCCGGCCATGATGGCGCGCTGGATGGGGGCGGCTCCCCGCCAGCGCGGCAGGAGCGAGGCATGGCCGTTATAGGCGCCGAGCCGGGTCCCATTGAGGATCGCCTCGGGCAGCAGCAGGCCATAGGCGACGACGACGGCGACGTCTGTCTGAAGTGCAACAAAGGCTTCGCGATCGGCGGTATCACGGAAATTCAGGGGATGGCGGACCTCGATGCCGAGGTCTTCGGCCGCCTGATGAACGGGAGATTTCTGCAGGTCGAGACCACGGCGACCGCCGGGACGGGGTGGCTGCGAATAGGCCATGACGATCTGGTGGCCCGCCGCATGCAGCGCTTTCAGGGTCGCGACGGAAAAGTCCGGCGTGCCCATGAAGATGATGCGAAGTGCCATCGTGTCTGCCTTCAAGCGCGGGTTAAACGACGCCCAGAGTATTTCCGGCGAAAACGGAAACGCCGTCAATGCTCTATCATTTTGTTCTTAAGCAATTCCGGACGCAAAACCGCTTCGCACTTTTGTTGGATTTGCTCGATATCAGATCTTCTGACGGGCGGCCTTGGTGAACCTCTTGATCACCATCTCGCGCTTCAGGCGGGAAATGTGATCGATAAAGAGCACGCCGTTCAAATGGTCGATCTCGTGCTGAAGGCAAGTGGCGAGCAGGCCATCGGCCTCGGTCACCGTTTCCTTGCCATCACGGCCGATCGACTTGACCGTGATCGAGGCGGGGCGCTCAACTTCGGCGTAATAGTCGGGGATCGAGAGGCAGCCCTCTTCATAGACCGAGCGCTCGTCGGAGCTTGTCAGGATCTCCGGATTGATGAAGACCAGTGGCGCAGGCTCTTCGCCTTCCTTGGCGAGGTCAATCACGAGGAGACGGCGCGGCACGCCGACCTGGATCGCGGCCAGCCCGATGCCGGGGGCCTCGTACATGGTTTCGAGCATGTCATCGATGAACTGCTCAAGCTCGGCATCGACGCGCTCGATTGGCGCGGATACCTGACGCAGCAGGGGATCGGGCAGGATGATGAGAGGCTTGATGGTCATGGCCTCCCCTTAGCGCAACTTCCCGGCCGAGGAAACGGAAAAAACGCTTCCGTTTCTCCGATTCTGAGCCGGATCAGGCGACCCGACGTTCCATGATGCGGCGCGCCTGCGGGGCGGCTTCGGCGCGGGTGCGGATCTGCGACAGCTGCTCGACAAGACCGGCGACTTCCGCCCGCAGGCGGCGCGTCTCGTCCGAGGTGCGCTCCACCATATCGCTGTTCTCATGGGTCAGAAGATCCATGTTGCGGGTCGCCTGGTTCACCTCGTTCAGCCCCATTGCCTGATCCTTTGCAGCGGTGGCAATGTCGGAGACGAAGGTGTCGATCGCATCGATGCGGGTGATGATGTCGTTCAACGCCTCACCGGTTCCGGTGACGAGGCCGACGCCTTCCTTCACCTGGTTCGAGCTCTGCGAGATCAACTGCTTGATTTCCTTGGCCGCATCGGCTGAGCGTTGGGCAAGCTGGCGGACCTCCTGGGCGACGACGGCAAAGCCTTTGCCTGCGTCACCGGCGCGCGCGGCCTCGACGCCTGCGTTAAGGGCCAGAAGGTTCGTCTGGAAGGCGATCTCGTCGATGACGCCGATGATCTTGGAGATCTCGGTGGAGGATTTTTCGATCGCGCCCATGGCAGAGACAGCCTGGGAGACGACGGTGCCCGAAGTCTTTGCCTGCTGCTGGGTGTCGCGCACCGCGAGCGAGGCGCGCTCGGCATTGGCCGCGGTCTGGCTGACGCTGACGGAGAGCTGTTGCAGAGCGGTCGAACTTTCCTGCACGCCGCTTGCCTGGCGGGTGATGCGGCTGGCAAGCTCGCCGGAAGCGTGGGCGATCGCGTCCGTGCCGGTCAGGATGCCTTCCGAGGCGCGCCGGATCGCGGCAAAGGATGTGTTCAGGCGATCGACGGTTTCGTTGTAGTGGCCTGCCATTTCCTTGAAATTGTCGGGCAGGTCGGTCGTCATGCGGGCTTCGAAATCGCCCTGGGCCAGCGCTTCCAGACCGCGACGCAGATGCTCCATGGCAATGGCCTGATCGGCGGCAAAGCGGGCGCGCTCTTCTTCGAGGGCCTGACGCCTGCTTTCCAGTTCCTCGAGATAGACGGAGATCGAATAGTCCATATCGAGCATGGCAGCCTTGACGACAGCGCGAAGCTTCTCACCGAGCGACACCGCATGCTGCCTGCCGAAGGGGAAAGGCCAGTGCTTGACGAGGACGCCAGCGAGCAGCTCGCCGACCAGCATGGAATAGCCGCCGATATACCAGCGCGGCTCCAGACCGATACGGGCATGTGCCTTGCCAACGGCGGTGACACCCTTGACGTAGCTCTCATCGAAATTGCCACCGGCGACCTTATCCCAGTGACCGATCTGGGCGTTCTTTGCGCCGTTCATATGGGCGCCGTCGCGGAAGTGGCCGGCGATCTTTCCGGTCTTCGTCACCTTGGCGTAGAACTTGTCCAGCGCACCACCCAGCACCTCCCGGATCGAAGGACGCAACTCGGCAAGCGTGGTGCGGGTCTTCTGATCGATCTCAAGGAATTCGAGACGTTCGGACAGATCGGTCTGGGATTTTGTGGTCATGATGCGACGCCGACTCTTGGTTTGACTGTTATCAATCAGAACTGTCACGGTTTGCTGAACAGATTCTAAACGCACGGCGGAAAAAGGTGCCGCCGTGCGGTGATCCCGTCGGTTCAGCCCGCCATGCGGTAGGCTGCCTGGCTGGCGTTTTGCGACCGGCCGCCTGATGTCTTGAAGCCCTGCAGGGCATGGACCAGCCGACCGGCCTCCTCGCGAAGTGTCGCCGTCTGGGCCGAGCTTTCCTCGACCATGGCGGCGTTGCGCTGCGTGATCTGGTCCATGGACGAGACGGAGGTGTTGACCTCGCGCAGGCCGCCCGACTGGTCGGCCGCAGCCGACGCAATCTTGCCGACGATCTCGTTGATCTCGCCGATGCGGACGATGATCTTGCCGAGGGCGTCGCCGGCGTTGTTCACTAGGCCGACACCTGCCTCGACCTGGGTCGAACTCTGGGAAATCAGGTTCTTGATCTCACGGGCGGCATTTGCGCAGCGCTGGGCGAGTTCACGGACTTCCTGGGCTACGACGGCAAAGCCGCGACCGGCCTCGCCGGCACGAGCCGCCTCGACCCCGGCGTTGAGAGCGAGAAGATTGGTCTGGAAGGCAATCTCGTCGATAACGCCGATGATCTTGGAGATCTCCTCGGAGGATTTCTCGATGGCACCCATGGCATCAACGGCCCGCGACACGACCTCTTCCGAGACGCGGGCCTCGGTCAGGGCGACGCCCACGACCTGGGATGCCTCCTTGGCGCCGTCGGCAGTCAGCGTGACGTTCTGGGTGAGCTCATGCAGGGCTGCCGTGCTTTCTTCGAGACCAGCGGCCTGCTGTTCGGTGCGCTGGGCGAGATCATCGGTGGCATCGGAGATGGCAGCCGTCGACTTGAAGATTTCGTCGGCCGAATGACGCACGATGACGATGGTCGAACGCAGGGCTTCGACGGAGGCGTTGTAATCGGTTGCCATCTGGGCAAAGTTTGCCGGCAGATCGGTCGGCAGGCGGGAATCGAGATCGCCGCCTGACAGTTTGGCGAGTGCGCCGCGCAGGGCGGCCAGTGCGGTCGCCTGCTCGGCCTCGGCCTTCAGCCGTGCATCCTCTGCAGCCTGACGCTGCTCAGCCAGAATCTGGAGGTAGACCGAGATGGAATAGTCCATGTCGAGCAGGGCGGCCTTGACCACCACCGAGATCTCCTCGGCGAGCTGTTCCGATTTCTGCCGGCCGAAGCGGCTCGGCCAGCGCTCACGCGTGACCGCGTGCACAAGCTGTTCCAGAACCAGCGCATAGCCGCCGATATACCACCGAGGCTCAAGACCGATGCGGGCATGGGCCTTGCCGACCTTGGTGACACCCTCGACATAGCTTTCGGTGAAATCAGCGGTGCCAACGATACCCCAATGGTCTTCCTGGCGCTTCTTGGCGCTCTTCATGTGATCATCGTTGCGGAAGAAGGCTGCCGTTTCCGGCACCTTGCGCACCTTTTCGTAGAAGATATCAAGCGCGCCGCCGATATTCTTGCGGATCAACGGACCAAGCTGGCGCAAAGTCGCTCGTCCACGGTCGTCAAGCCCCAGAAAACGGAGGCGGTTCTTCAGATCGGAGTTCTCGTTTTGCGACACCATGGCCGGTACATCACTTTCCTGGCTTCAAACATCAGCGATCACTGATGGACGAATCTCAGGGAATTCTAAAATGGTAAAGGTTCGGTTGCCTCTTCGGAGCGTTTTTTAGCTTTTTCGGGGAAGCACCCAACGCCATGAACGGAAAACATCCATGTTTCCACGTTGCTCTTGATTATCGTCATATACTAAAGGCGCGAAAAAAATTGATCTCGCAACCTCAGGGCATGGAGTTGAGTACGGCCGTTCACTCTTTGATCTGTCGTCCATGTCCGAATCAGCTATCATCAATCCATGACCATTCTCGACATTCCGGCGGTGACCATCGGCTCAGTCACCCTTTCACCCGCCTTCCTGCTGGCGCTTGCGGCGGTGGCCATCCTGCTGCCGATCCTCTCGGTCGTCATTGTGGCCCTGAGGGCGGCGCGGGCACGAACTTCGATGATGGAGGACGCCCTGCGGCGCGACGAGGCGGCCGAGGCGAGAATGGCCGATCTCTTGAAGGCGCAGGCGGAGATGCAGGGGCGGCTTGCGACCATGGCCGAAGTGTTCGGCAGCCGGCAGGCGGAGCTCAACCAATCGATCAGCCAGCGGCTCGATGGCATGACGCACCGGCTTGGCGCGACGATTACCGAGCAGACCAAGTCGACGCATGACAACCTGCGCACGCTGCAGGAACGGCTGGCCGTGATCGATGCGGCTCAGAACAATATCCAGTCGCTGGCGAAGGATGTGGTGGGCCTGCAGGCAATCCTTTCCAACAAGCAGACTCGTGGTGCCTTCGGGCAGTCACGGATGGAAACGATCGTCGCCGACGGGCTGCCAATGGGCGCCTATGCCTTCCAGACGACGCTGTCGAACGGGTCGCGTCCCGACTGTACCATCCGGATGCCGAATAACTCGCCGCCGCTCGTGGTCGATGCAAAGTTCCCGCTGGAGGCCTGGAACACGATCCGCGACACGGACAATCCGGACCACAAGAAGGCTGCGTCGCAACAATTTCGCCGGGACATGGAGGTGCATATCCGTGACATCTCGGAGAAGTACCTGATCGCCGGTGAAACCCAGGACATGGCCTTCCTCTTTGTGCCGTCCGAGTCAATCTTCGCCGAGATCCACGAGAACTTCGAAGGCATCGTGCAGAAAGCGCACCGGCAGAAGGTCGTCATCGTCTCGCCCTCCCTGCTCATGCTCTCGATCCAGGTGATCCAGGCGGTGTTGAAGGATCAGCGGATGCGCGAGCAGGCGCATCTGATCCAGGGCGAAGTGATCCGGCTGATGGAGGACCTCGGTCGCCTCGATGACCGGACGCGCAAGCTGCAGAGCCACTTTCTCGCTGCCCAGAAAGACGTCGAGCAGATCCTCACCTCCTCGGACAAGCTGGCCAAGCGCGGCGCCAAGATCGAGGCAATGGAGTTCGAGACCCCCGGCGGACGCGTGGACAGCGAGGAGGTTCCCTCCCGCGCCGTGGAAAGCCGGACAGGCCTGCTCAAGCTCAGGGTTGTTGACGAGGACTGAAACCCTGGTCCAAAAGAGTGAAAGACGATAGAGCATTTCCGGCGAAACCAACGTCGCCTTCATTGCCCTGTCTTGCTGTTTTTACGCAATTCCGGACGAAAGCCGGTTCCCACTTTTGCTGGAATTGCTCCAGGGAGGCCTCTCGCCCATGATCACTGTCTTCGGCTCCATCAACATGGATCTCGTCGCCACCACGCCACGCCTTCCAAAACCGGGTGAAACCGTGCCGGGGACCGGCTTTGCCACGGCGGCCGGCGGCAAGGGGGCGAACCAGGCGCTGGCAGCCAAGCGCGCCGGCGCTGCGGTGCGCATGGTCGGAGCTGTGGGACGCGACGAATTCGCCGCCCCTGCCCTCGACCTGCTCGACAAGGCCGGAACGGACCTTTCCGCCGTCGCGCGCGTGGATGGACCGACGGGAACGGCGCTGATCCTGGTCGGAGGAGACGGCGAGAACATGATCGCGGTGGTCCCGGGTGCAAACGGCACGGTCAGTCCGGATCAGGCCAGGGCCGCCATTGCCGAGAACGCGGCCGGCGACATCCTGATGCTCCAACTCGAAGTGCCCGTGGCATCGGTGAAGGCGGCCCTTGAGACGGCGAAGATCCATGGTATGCGCACAGTCTTGAACACGGCACCGTTGATCGAGGAAGCAGCCGATCTGGCCCGACTCGCCGATATCGTCATCGCCAACGAAACCGAATTCGAGCGCCTGGTCGGCCGCGACAACCTGAGCGCCGAGCTCAGGGAAGACATGCTGCTCGAGATGCACAGGAAGACCGGCCAGGTGCTGATCATCACACTCGGAGCGGATGGAGTGGTTGCTGCCGAAGGCGGCACCCTGCATCGTACCCAGGGACTGAAGATCGAGCCGGTGGACACCGTGGGTGCGGGCGACACCTTCTGCGGCTACCTCGCGGCCAGCCTCGATGCCGGCCTGCCGTTTGACACAGCGCTGCGACGCGCGGCCGTTGCCGGTTCCCTCGCATGCCTCAAGGCCGGGGCGCAACCGTCAATCCCCACTGCCCCCGAGGTCGACACTGCCCTTTGACCGGACACGGTGGCAAAACGGCTTCATAGGCCATTAATCAATGCTCAATAAGCTCCCCCTCAACAGGGTGTGCAATTGTGTGCCCGGCCACGCCATGAGGGCGCGGAAGGAGTGCTCCTGCGTCCAGATCCTCATTTGCCGAGGCTACCATGTTCGCCTTCTTTTCCCGATCGATTGCCGCGAAACTTCTCGTGGTCACCGGTATCGCTATCGGTCTCGTGCTGTTTCTCTCGAACCTCGTCCTGATTTCCCAGACCCGTGACCGCGTGCATTCGCTGACGATGGAACAGGCAGATGCCGAAGCCAAGTCAATCGCACGCGAAATCGCCGGCGACATCGGTGAACTGGCGAGCGCAGCGCGCACCATGTCCGGCGTCATCGGACGCGGCCACGAGGGCAAGTCGCTCGACCGCATGGGCATCACCAACGTGCTCAAGGCGAACCTGGAGCAGAACCCTTTCGCCTTTGGCAGCTGGATGGCTGAAGAGCCCCGCGCAATCGACGGCCAAAAGGACGACATCAAGGGAAAGACGGATCTCTCGGCCAATGACGACGGCGACTTCACGCCCTATTGGTCGAAGAACAAGGATGGTGCGATCCAGTTCTCCACCTTCCGCGCTGACTATCCGGCCGAATGGTATGCACTGGCCGCCAAGAGCGGCAAGGGCGCGATCACCGCACCCTACTTGGCCGAAGGAACCGACGTCCCCACCACCATGAGCTCCATCGCCTATCCCGTCTTCTCCGGCGGCAAGATGATCGGCGTGACCGGGGTCGACATTTCGCTGCTGTCGCTGTCCGACAAGCTCAAGGCTTTGAAGCCGTTCGAGACAGGACGCGTGTTGCTGGTCGCACAGGGGGCGCAATGGCTCGTCGCTCCGACTGACGATCTGCTGATGAAACCCTATGAGGTGGAAGGCACCGAAGCTCTTAAGACCGCCCTGTCCAGCGGCACAGGAAGCGTTGTACCGGATCTCGCAAACGACGCCGGGGAAGGCTTCGACCGCCTCATCTACCCATTTGCAGTTCCCGGCGTGAACACCACCTGGGCCGTTATCGTCGACATCCCGCATGCAGCGATCAACGCACCGGTAGAGGCCCAGACCATGATGATGATCGTGGGCGGCGTGATCGTGCTCGGCGCTGTGATGATCGCGTTGTTCCTTGCCGTGCGCTCGCTTGCACAGCGCCCGCTGCATGGCCTCGTCGGCGATGTCGAACGGATGACCAAGGGCGATTATGCAAGCGATGTTTCCAACCAGCACCGGCATGACGAGATCGGTCTTGTGGCCAAGGCCCTGGACGGCTTCCGGCACAAGCTGGCCGATAGCCACACGGTGGCCGCGGAAGCGGACGCCCAGCGCAAGGCTGCCGAAGGCGAACGCCGCCGCAACGAAGAGGAACGCAACGCCTCGGCTTCGGTGCAGCAGCATGTGGTCACCGCGCTTGGCAGCGGTCTGGCCCAGCTTTCGCATGGAAACCTGACCTATCGCATCGCAGACGAGTTCCCGGGCGAATACGCTGCGCTGAAACGGGACTTCAACGATGCCGTGGCAAGCCTCGAACAGGCGATCGCCTCGGTAAACGGCAGCGTGGTCAACATCGCGGCCGGCACGAGCGAAATCTCGGAGAGTGCGGCCGATCTTTCCAAGCGGACCGAACAGCAGGCCGCCAGCCTCGAGGAGACCGCGGCGGCTCTGAACGAGCTTACCGAACAGGTCAATTCCAGCGCCGACAATGCAGGAACGGCCGCGAACACGGTCTCCGTCGCGGTCCAGGATGCGGAAAAATCCGGCGAAGTCGTGCAGAAGGCTGTCGCCTCCATGCATGGTATCGAACAGTCGTCGCAGGAAATTTCCCGCATCATCGGCGTGATCGACGAGATCGCCTTCCAGACGAACCTTCTCGCCCTTAATGCAGGGGTCGAGGCGGCGCGTGCAGGTGAAGCCGGCAAGGGCTTCGCGGTTGTCGCACAGGAGGTGCGCGAACTGGCGCAGCGCTCGGCCACGGCGGCGAAGGAAATCAAGGCCCTGATCAATGCTTCGGCCGCGCAGGTCAAGGACGGGGTGGCCCTCGTCGGCCAGGCCGGGCAGACGCTGGAGAAAATCTCCCAGCAGGTGATGCAGATCAACGGCCTGATCCGGCAGATCTCTGCTTCGGCCAGCGAGCAGGCTTCGGGGCTGAAGGAGGTCAATTCCGCCGTCAACCAGATGGACCAGGTGACACAGCAGAACGCGGCCATGGTGGAAGAGACCACTGCGGCGAGCATGGCGCTGCGCAACGAATCCGACACGCTGCGCGGTCTCGTGGCGAAGTTCCAGGTCGGCGGCGCCTCGGCTCCGGCTTCTGCGCTGCGGGCAACCGCCGAGACGATGCGCGGCACCACATCCCGGCCGGCGCCGAGTGTACGGGCACCGGCCCATGCGCCGACCCACGCCCCGGCTCCGCGGAAGGTGGCGGCAGCAGGTGGCAGCTCCGCCGGCGGCGGAGACAATTGGGAAGAGTTCTGAGCAGACAGGCGCCAGACGCCTCTGAATTGAGGGCCGCTGCGATGCAGCGGCCCTCAAGCTTTGTGGCTTAGAGGCGTGCGAAACGTTCGATCAGCAGGTCGAAGAAGCCATCGGCATCGACATGACGCATGACGGTCGCGTTCGGCTTGCGGCCGGAGACGCGCCACCAGTCGACCACCGTCATGCCGACCGTCAGTTCCGACTGCAGCTCGATCTCGACGTTGCAATGGCGCCCACTGAAGAGCTCGGGCTTCAAGAGGTAGGCGACAACAGTCGGATCATGCAGCGGTCCACCGTCGGAGCCGTACTTCTCCTCGTCGAAGCGCTCGAAGAATTGCAGCCATTCCACCATGGCCCTGGCAGGCTTCGTGCCGATCTCCGCGATGCGGGCAACGCGGGCCTTGGTCGTCATCAGCTGATGAGTGACGTCAAGCGGCATCATGGTGACAGGTATGCCCGAGGCAAAGACGGCTGCGGCCGCATGCGGATCGACATAGATGTTGAACTCGGCAGCGGGCGAGATGTTGCCGCCTTCGAAGAAGCCGCCGCCCATCATCACCAGTTCCTTGACGCGCGGGGCAATGTCCGGTGCCTTTTCGAGTGCAAGGCCGATATTGGTGAGCGGGCCGAGCGTGCAGAGCGTCACGGTGCCAGCCGGCTCGTTGCGCAGCGTCTCGATGATGAAGTCGACGGCATGCTGGCCCTCGACCGCCATCGTCGGTTCCGGGAGGACAGCCCCATCGAGGCCGGTCTTGCCGTGGACGTGTTCGGCGGTGACGAGCGGACGCACCATCGGGCGATCGGCACCCTCGAAGACCCGACGGCCGGTTTCGCCACAGAGCTCGCAGACGACACGGGCATTGCGGCTGGTCAGCCGCAGCGGCACATTGCCGGCGACCGTGGTGATGCCGAGAAGCTCGACTTCGTCAGGGCTTGCGAAGGCGAGCATGAGGGCGGCGGCATCGTCCTGGCCGGGGTCGGTGTCGATGATGATCTTGCGGGGTTCTGTCATGGGGCGATCCTACAGTCGAAAAGGCGGAGGCTTGTAACGCGCCTAGGCTTTTGTCAAGCAAGAGAGTGCTTGTCGGTCGTGATGCGATTTCCCATATAGTTGGCGAGAGGACGGCTCTCCCGAGGGCCGGACAAGGGATCGAAATGACGCGCAACAGACTGCCCACGGAAGCCTTCATCATCACGTTTGACACCAGCGACGGTAGTGCCTTCCGGCGCCCGCGGGGCAGCGACGGCTATCCGCCCTACGACATCGAGAGATTGCCCCCGCAAAAGGGCGTGGAACGGCTGCGGGTGACACTCGCCGTCGCCGGTTTCGACGAAAGCGAGCTGGATGTCAGCGTCGAGGCAAACCAGCTCATCATCCGGGGCAGGCAGACTGAGCGGGAAGAGGCCGACTATCTGTTTCGCGGTATCGCCTCGCGGCAGTTCCAGCGCGTCTTCGCGATCGAAGACGGCATGGAGGTGACGGGGGCCTCGCTGCGCAACGGGTTGCTTTCCATCGAGATCATCCGCCACGATCCGGTGCATCTGGTAAGGAAAATTAACATCTCCACCGCAGAATGAACGTTGCGGCAATGTTCGGCCGCCTCTCCCTCATTCGCGGAGGATCGGAATGTTACTGAAAGAAGCCTCAGCCCGCCTGACGAAATCCGAACTGGCGCATCTCGGTGCCGGTGAAGTGGGCTATATCCGCAAGATGAAATCGGACGAAGTCTCGCGATGCTTTCCGGAAGCACCGGAAATCGATCCTACTCTTGATCTCTGGGCCCTGTTTGCCGCAGACGGTACGCCCATTCTGCTGACCGACAATCGCTCCAGCACCTTCTTCAAGGCGGCGGAAGACGATCTGAAGACAGTCTCGCTGCACTGAACGGTGCAACGTATCCTTCGCATCGGCGAGCCGATGCGAATCAGCGCTTGCGGAATGTCAGATAGGCCGAAGAGCGGCCTTCGCGCCGGGCCTTGGCCTCGTAGCGTGTTCCCGGCCAGCCTTCGTAGGGCGTGAGCCAATCGGCCGCATTGCGGGCCGTCCATTCGAACCCACCATGATCACGGCAGTGCTGCAGCGTCCAGTTGACATAGGTATCGATGTCGGAGGCAAAGCAGAAGAGGCCACCCGGCTTCAGCACCTTGTGAAAACGCTCCAGGTTCACCTGGGAAACGAAACGGCGCTTCCAGTGGCGCTTCTTCGGCCAGGGATCGGCATAAAGGAGGTCGATCTGGTCAATCTGGCCTTCCGGCAACCAGTCGAGCAACTGTGTGGCGTCGTCGTCATAAACCCTGATGTTCTGCAGTCCCTCTGCCTCGACGACAGCGAGCAGCTTTGCCATGGAATTGATGAAGGGTTCGACGCCGATGAAGCCGGTGGTCGGATTGGTGCGAGCGCGGTGAACGAGATGCTCACCGCCCCCGAAGCCGATTTCAAGGCGGATCCTGTCGACGGGAACGGGGAAGAGCGATTTCAGGTCTGCAGGGACGGTCGAGGCCAGGTCGACCTTCAACTCGGGCAGGATGGTTTCCATGCGCCCGACCTGCTGCTCGCGCAACGGTTTGCCCTTGCGTCGACCGAAGAAGGCTTCGGTCGACCTCGTCTTGCGTTCCGCGTCCGTCATTTCACCTTCAAGCCTTGAGCGCATCCTTGAGCGGCTTGACCAGATCGAGCTTCTCCCAGGAGAAGGAGCCGTCGCGGCCAGCCTTGCGGCCGAAATGGCCATAGGCCGAGGTCTTAGCATAGATCGGCTTATTCAGGTCAAGATGGCGACGGATACCCGACGGGGACAAATCCATCGTCTTGCGGATGGCGGCCTCGACCTGGTCTTCCGTGATCGTGCCGGTGCCATGCAGATCGACATAGATCGACAGCGGCTGGGCGATGCCGATCGCATAGGAAATCTGGATGGTGCAGCGTTCTGCAAGACCGGCGGCCACGACGTTCTTGGCGAGATAGCGGGCAGCATAAGCGGCGGAGCGGTCGACCTTGGTCGTGTCCTTGCCGGAGAAGGCACCGCCGCCATGCGGGGCGGCACCGCCATAGGTGTCGACGATGATCTTGCGGCCGGTAAGGCCTGCGTCGCCATCCGGGCCACCGATGACAAACTTGCCGGTCGGGTTGATGTACCAGTTGCAGTCGTCGGCGATCTTCAGCTCACCCAGCGCTTCGCGGATGAAGGGCTCGACGACCTGGCGGACCTTCTTCGAATCCCAGCTGTCATCAAGATGCTGGGTGGAGAGTACGATGGACGTCACTTCAGCCGGCTTGCCGTCGACATAGCGGACAGTGACCTGGCTCTTGGCATCAGGGCCGAGCTTGCCGACGTCGCCCTCGCCCTTCTTGCGGGCGGCAGAGAGGAGCTGCAGGATCTTGTGCGAGTAGTAGATCGGCGCCGGCATCAGGTCCGGCGTTTCCTTGCAGGCGTAACCGAACATGATGCCCTGGTCGCCGGCGCCTTCGCTGTTGGAACTGTCGGCGGCCTTGTCCACACCCTGGGCAATATGGGCAGACTGCGAGTGCAGCAGCACGTCGATCTTGGCGGTCTTCCAGTGGAAACCGTCCTGCTCATAGCCGATGTCGCGGATGGCCTTGCGCGCGGCGGCCTTGAATTTTGCGGGGTTGATGACCTCATTGCCATTCTTGTCGGTCTTCATCAGGCTGGGCGGAAGACGAACTTCACCGGCGATGACGACGCGATTGGTGGTGGCAAGGGTTTCACAGGCGATGCGCACGGTCCAGGGATCGACCCCGGTCTTGGCCGCTTCACGATAGACCAGATCGACGATCTCGTCGGAAATTCGGTCACAAACCTTGTCCGGGTGACCTTCGGATACGGATTCGCTGGTAAAGAGATAGTTCGCACGCATCGGGATTCCCCTCAAAGAATGAATGGAGGCATCGTTACTCAGTTCGAGATTCAATGACAAGCACACAACCACATAAATATATCTTTATGTGAGTAAACTTTTCCCGCTGCAGGCATAAAAAAAGCGGCCCTGCGGCCGCTCTCTTGGTCAGGACTGCGATCCCGTCACTCGGCGTCCGCTTCAGCGGCAAGCGCCTTGACGAGGTCGACGATCTTGCGGCGCACCTTGGGATCACCGATCTTGACGAAGGCACGGTTCAACTGCAGGCCCTCGGACGAGGACAGGAAGTCGACAACGTAGTTGGAGCTGGAAGCTTCCGCCATGCCGCTGGCGTTGGACGCGTTTTCGCCCGGAGCGTCTTCGAAGAAGAAGGACACCGGAACGGTCAGAATATTCGAGATATTCTGCAGGCGGCTGGCGCCCACGCGGTTGGTGCCCTTTTCGTATTTCTGGATCTGCTGGAATGTGATTCCGAGGCTCTCACCAAGCTTCTCCTGGCTCATGCCAAGCATCGTACGACGAAGGCGAATCCGGCTACCGACATGGATGTCAATGGGGTTCGGCTTCTTCTTGTTCTCGATCATTAATGTCGTCCTGACAAATTGTTGGCGTTCCGACCATAACCCCATGCCCGCCCAACCATAACGATACGTTGTACTCGCCGTAGATGATCTTCCAGCATACTTGCAGATTACCGGTCACGGCCACTATGCAATTTTAGGGGTTTTCGGTCAATTCGTCCGCCTAATAAAACCCAGACTAGAAACCGCTGCTAGGAAAGTCAGAGTTCCCAGCACCAACCAAAAGTTTAAATCACGATTGAACCCGTCCCATATTGGCACATCACCAATACCAAAAGTTGTATCCAGGGCCCCAACAGTGTTCAAAGACAGGCCATCAATAATCTGCCCGAAGGGATCAATGGCGGCCGAAATGCCGTTATTGGCGGCCCGGATCAGCGGAACACCGGTCTCCACGGCCCGCAACCGGGCCTGCAGGAAGTGCTGGTAGGGGCCGGGCGTCACCCCGAACCAGGCGTCATTCGTGACGTTCAAGAGCAGGTTCGCGCCACCGAGATCAGCAGGAATCTCTGCCGGGAAGATCGCCTCGTAGCAAATCAGCGGATAGAGCCCGATGCCCGAGGGCAGCTTCAGCGCCGTTCTGCTCGCTGCGGCAGTGAAGCCGCCCGGCAAACTAATCAGCTCCTCGATGCCGAACCGACGCAGTAAATCTTCGAAAGGGACATACTCGCCGAAGGGGGTGAGGTGAACCTTGTCGCTGGCGCCAAGGATCTGGCCCTTGTCGTCGATCATGTAGACCGAGTTGTAGTAGAGCGGCGGCTGGCCCGCGCCACGCTCCTCGGCCCTGACGGCGCCGGTCAGGAGGATCTGGCCATCCTGCAGAACATCGCCGATGCGCACGAGTGCATCTGGGTTCTCCGTCAGAATGAAGGGAACCGAGGTCTCCGGCCAGACGATCACGTCCGGTCTCGGCCTGCCCTCTTCGGTCGGCGCGGCCGTCAAGGCGAGATGCTTTTCAAAGATCCCGATGCGATCGGTGTTTTCCAGCTTCTGCGACTGGTCGATCGAGGGCTGAACAAGCCGGAAGGTAACCGTCTTCGCGTCTTCGCGCGGCGGGTCGAGATAGAGGCGCCAAGCCCCATAGCCGAAATGCGCCGAGAGCAGTAGACCGGACAGCAGAAGGCCCGGCAGGGCGCCCTTTCGGGTTCCGAGCAGGGCAGGAGAGGCAAAGACAAAGACGGAGAGCGCCGAAATCGCCAGAATGCCCAGCACATGGCTTGACTGCATCATCAGCGGGATGGGCATGGCAGCATAACCAATGGCATTCCAGGGAAAGCCGGTGGCCACGATGCTGCGGAGCCATTCGGCAAAACCGAAGCCCGCGGCAAGGGCCGCTATACGGCCCATGCCATCCGACCAGAGAAGGCGGGAAAGCGCGGTTGCGAGCCCATAAAAGAGGGCGAGGACAGCGGGTAGGCCGAGCACGGCGAGCGGCAGAGCCCAGGCGAACTCCTCGGCTTCCAGCAACAGGGCATTGCCCAGCCACCACAGGCCACAGACGAAGTAGCCAAAGCCGAACCACCAACCAATCCAGAAGGAGGACGACAAGCCAGCCCTGCCTGTCTCGGCATTTCCCGTGGCGCCGTCGAGCAGCCAGATGAGCAAGGTGAAGGAGACGAACATCGCCGCGAATATGCCGAAGGGTGGCAGGGCCAGGGCCCCGATCGCTCCTGCGAGAACAGCGAGGCCGGCACGCCTCACGCCCCACAGCAGCAGGATCCTCGCTGCCAATGCCTGCATAACCACCCCTCATAATCGCGAATCAACAGCCGGCAGTCTCCCAAAAAACAGGGGCTGTGTCGCGTTTTTACCGGGGATGGCAGGAAGCACTCAGGCCGTGGTCTGTTCCGCCGTGTCGGGCTGCTCTGGGGCGGCGTCGTTTGCCGGTTCGGCCACCGCTGCAGGTGCAGATTTTGCCTGACGTGGCTTCGCCGGTGACTTCGAGCGGCTCTTCGCTGGCGCGCTCGCACTCTCCGAAGCCGTCTTGCCCTTGGTCTCGACCTCGGACTCGCTTCTGACCTCGGGCTCTCCCTTGACCGTCGAGCGGCGGCGGGCGGCGGCACGCTTTCGCGTGACGCGGACGCGCTTGATTCGGCGAGGGTCTGCATCAAGGATGTGGAACTCGAAGCCGGCCAAGGCCTGAACAACCTCACCACGGGCCGGGATGCGGCCAAGCGCGGAGAAGATCAGGCCGCCCAGCGTATCGACGTCCTCGAGGCGATCCTTGATATCGAAATCCGGCCCGATCGCCTCGGCGATCTCTTCAAGCTCGACGCGCGCGTCGGCGACGATCACGTCGTCGGAGACACGGCTGAACATGACTTCTTCATCGTCGTGTTCATCATCGATATCGCCGATGACCATCTCGACGATATCCTCGTGGCTGACGAGACCATCGGTGCCGCCATACTCGTCGATGACCAGAGCCATCTGGGTGCGGGCGGCCTGCATGCGGCTCATCAGGTCAGAGGCCAGCATTGAAGGGGGTACGAAGAGGATGGAGCGGATGATGCCGGCTTCGGCGACCGTCTTGCTGAGGTCGATGCGGGCGAGATCAAAGTCCATCTTGGGCTTTGCCGGCGACTTTTCGACCTTTTCCGTCTTCTCGGCACCGTTCGGGGCCGCCACGGTCTTGGCAACCCGCTTGCGGCTGCGGGCCTGCTTGGTGACATAGGACAGGAGGTCGCGGATGTGGACCATGCCGCGCGGGTCATCCAGCGTTTCGGCGTATACAGGCATACGCGAGCGGCCGGAGACATCGAAGATCGTCATGAGTTCACCAATGGTGACGCTTTGATCGACCGCCTCGATATCGACGCGGGGAACCATGATGTCCTCGACGCGCACTTCGCGGAAGCGCAGGATGTTGTGAAGCATCGCCCGCTCTTCGGGCGTGAAGGCCTCGCCCAAGCTCGCATCGGCTTTCAACGCGACGGTCAGGTCCTCGCGCAGGCTGGTGGAGGAAGACGGCTTCAGAATGCGGCCCAGGCGGGCCCAGAAAGACGGGGATTGTCGGGCCGAGCTTTCCGCTCGGGGGGGACTACTGCCCTCTTCGGAAGAGGAACCCTCGTTACTCTCTTTGGCCTCGGGGGCCGTTCTCGTCGCAAAATCGGTCATTGTTCCAAACTATCAGATCGGGTCTTGTCCCGCATAGGGGTCAGATAGGCCAAGTTCCGCCAGAATGCGAGTCTCCAGCGATTCCATTTTCTCTGCATCGTCAATTTCTATGTGATCGTAGCCGAAGAGATGAAGGAAACCGTGGACCATCAAATGGGTCAGATGGTCCTCGAAACTCTTGTCGAGTTCGACAGCCTCGCGCTCGACTGTCTCTCGCGCGATGATGATATCGCCCAGCATCGGCCCAGGCATCTTGCCCGGCGTTACCGGGAAGGCGGGGAAGGACAGGACGTTGGTCGGCTTGTCCTTGTTGCGCCATTCGGCATTGATCTCGCGGATCATCTCGTCATCACCGAAGACGAGCGAGACCTCCGTCGGCTGCATCGGGAAAGGCTGGCCTTCCTTGGCCGCCATATAGGTTTCGGCCGCGCCGAGCACACGAAGGGCCAAGGCCTCCAGCGAGGTCTCGTCGGCCCAACCGTCTGTCTCGACGGCGATCTGTATATCCAACTGACTCATCGTTTGATCGCAGAGCGGGCTTAGTGCTCGCTGTGCTCGCTCTCGTCCTGTACCTTGTACTTGGCGTCATAGGCCTGCACGATGCGTCCGACAAGCGGGTGGCGCACCACATCCGTATCCTTGAAGCGAACAACCGACACGCCTTCCACTCCCTTCAGCACCTGCAAGGCCTCGACGAGGCCCGAGGTTACACCGCGCGGCAGGTCGACCTGGCTCGGGTCACCGGTGATGATCATGCGGCCGTTTTCGCCAAGACGGGTGAGGAACATCTTCATCTGCATGGCTGTGGTGTTCTGTGCCTCGTCGAGGATGATGGCGGCATTGGCGAGCGTGCGACCGCGCATGAAGGCGAGCGGTGCGATTTCGATGACGCCGGCGGTGATCGCACGTTCGACCTTGTCGCCGGGGATCATGTCGTAGAGCGCGTCATAGAGCGGGCGGAGATACGGATCGACCTTTTCCTTCATGTCGCCGGGCAGGAAGCCCAGGCGCTCGCCAGCTTCGACGGCCGGACGGGTCAAGACGATGCGGTCGACAATACCGCGTTCCAGCAACTGGGCCGCATGGGCAACCGCGAGATAAGTCTTGCCGGTACCGGCCGGGCCGACGCCGAAGACCATTTCCGACCGTTCCAGCGCCCGCATATAGGCGTCCTGGGTGGGCGTGCGGGCTGCAATCGTCTTCTTGCGGGTGGAGATCTGCGCCATGGAGAGCTTGGCCTTGCGCTCCAGCGTCGGCAGCGAGAGCTGGTCGTCGGCGGCCACTGCCATCCGGATTGCACCTTCGACGTCGGAGGCTTCGACGGAGCCGCCGCTCTGCAGACGTGCATAGAGGAAATCGAGTGCGCGGCGGGCCTGATTGGTCGCCTGGAGTTCCCCCGTAATGGCAACGGAATTGCCTCGGGCACGAGCCTCGATCTGGAGGCGCTGCTCGAGCAATTTCAGATGCTGGTCGAACTGGCCGAAAAGCTCGCTCGCAAGCCTGTTATTCTCGAACGTCAAGATGAAGTGATTGGCGTCGGTCGCAGGGTTGCGGACATTGCGCGAGGGTGAAGAAACCACTTCTGTTGCGTTCAAGCGATCAGGCTCCTGTTGCGATCAGGTTCAGGCCCTCACTCTAACCCTCTGCCACCTCGGCAAACAAGCTGTTTGGGCCGGCTGCGGTGATTCGTACCTGTATAATGTCACCGATTTGCGATGACATTGCATCAACATTCACAGACTGCAGCCAGGGAGAACGTCCAATCAGCTGTCCCGGCATACGGCCCGGCTTCTCCAGGAGCAGATCCATGGTCTTGCCGACCATCGACTGCATGAAGGCCTGCTGCTGGTCGAGCAGCAGCGCTTGCAGCCGTGCCAGGCGTTCGGTCTTCACATCCTCGGCCACATGATCGGGCAGATCGGCCCCGGGTGTTCCGGGACGTGTCGAATACTTAAACGAATAAGCCTGCGCGTAGTTCACTTCGCGTACGAGGGCCATCGTGTCTTCGAAATCCTCTTCCGTCTCGCCAGGGAAACCAACGATGAAATCGCCCGAAAGGGCGATATCGGGACGGACGGAGCGGATGCGCTCGATGAGGGCGACATATTCCGATGCCTTGTGGCGGCGGTTCATCGCCTTCAGGATCCGGTCGGAGCCTGCCTGCACGGGCAGATGCAGATAAGGCATCAGCATGCGGAGGTCGCGATGGGCCTCGATCAGGCGGTCATCCATGTCGCGCGGATGGCTCGTCGTATAGCGCAGCCGGGCGAGGCCCGGGATTTCGGCAAGCTTGTAGAGGAGGTCGCCGAGGCCGATCGCCCTGCCCTGTTCATCCTCGCCATGCCAGGCATTGACGTTCTGGCCGAGCAGCGTCAGTTCGCGCACGCCTGATACCACCAGACGACGGGCTTCCGCCAGAAGCTGGGAAAGCGGACGGGAGACTTCCGAGCCACGGGTGTAAGGGACCACGCAGAAGGTGCAGAACTTGTCGCAGCCTTCCTGCACGGTGAGGAAGGCGGTAACGGAGCGCGGCTTGCCGATGACCTTGGTCGGATCCGGCAGGTGTTCGAACTTGTCTTCCAACGCGTATTCGGTGTCGACCACGCGCTCACCGGCGCGGGCCTTGTGCAGCGCCTGCGGCAGGCGGTGATAGGTTTGCGGGCCGATGACCACGTCGACTGATGGTTCGCGGCGGGAAATCTCCTCGCCTTCGGCCTGCGCGACGCAGCCGGCAACGCCGATCATGAATTCCTTGCCTTCTGCGGCACGGGCCTTCTTGTGCTCGCGCAGACGGCCCAGCGCCGAATAGACCTTCTCGGCGGCCTTTTCGCGGATATGACAGGTGTTGAGCAGGACGAGATCGGCCTCTTCCATGACCTCGGTCGGGGCATAGCCGTCTGCCGCCAGCGCATCGGCCATGCGGCCGCTGTCATAGACGTTCATTTGGCAGCCATAGGTCTTGATGAAGACCTTGCGCGTATTGGCGCCCGGCGCCGGG
Source organism: Rhizobium sp. Q54 (assembly GCA_943372805.1). Lineage (GTDB taxonomy): Bacteria > Pseudomonadota > Alphaproteobacteria > Rhizobiales > Rhizobiaceae > Allorhizobium. Next base: position 22,554 of record CALSAF010000005.1, on the reverse strand, counting down.
GTATCGGTAAGGCTCGCGGTTTCCTGGGTCATGGCGCGCTATTTAGTGGTTTTCGCGCCGTGATTAAACCGAAAAATTGCCTGCAGCTTTCACGGCTCGTGACGACCGCGCAGATGGGCAAGCAACATGGTGCGCAGTTGCTCCTCGATGCGCAGAGCGAGCGTCTTGCGGCTGTCGCCCTTTCGGAAGTCCACGGTCTGGCCGAAGGTGACGTCGACATCCAGCGCGCCGGCCCGCAGCACGCCGATGAGATGCTCCATGAGGCCGATATCGCCGGGCCAGCCGGCGATGGGCCTGTGGTAACGCCCCATCGGCATGCCCTGGACGCGCGTGTAGGCGATGGCGACGGGCTGGACGTGAACCACAGCCCCCTCGCCCTCCGGCAGAGCAGCGGCTGCGGCGCCGAACAGCGAAGACTTGATGCCGAGAATGCGGTTGCCGTCGGACGTGGTGCCTTCCGGGAAAAGCACGACGATCTCGCCTTTTGCCATGCGGGCGGCGATTTCGTTGACCTGGTCGCCGGTGCGTCGCTTTTCTTCGCGCACGATAAAGATGGTCTTCTGCAGCCTGGCGAGGAAGCCAAAGACCGGCCAAGAGGCGACTTCGGTCTTGGCAATGAAGGCAACATCCGCCAGCGAACCGAGGACGAGGATATCTTTCCAGGAAGCGTGATTGGCTGAGATCATCAGCGGACGACGCGGCTCCATTGTGCCGTGAACGTGAACCCTAACGCCGAGGAACCAGAGCGCCATGCGATGCCAGTAGCGCGGCAGGCGGCGGCGCAGCGGCCAGTCGAAACGCAGCGCCAGGAGCTGGATTGGGATCAGCAGCGCCGAGACGAGAAGCAGCACGATGAGAAAAATGCCGACCCTCAGCCAGTTGATCACGCGGGCCTCACTGGCATGGCGGACATCGGCTTACTTCTCGTCCTTCGACAGAGGAATTCCGTAGAGTTCGAGCCGATGGCCGACGAGACGGAAACCGTGCTCGCGGGCGATGCGCTCCTGCAGCGCTTCGATTTCCGGCGAGTGGAATTCGACCACGGTGCCGGTCTTCAGGTCGATCAGGTGATCGTGGTGCTCTTCCGGCACGGTCTCATAGCGCGAGCGTCCATCGCGGAAATCGTGGCGCTCGATAATGCCGGCGTCCTCGAAGAGCTTGACGGTACGGTAGACGGTCGAGATCGAGATCTTGGCATCGATCTTGGAGGAGCGGCGGTAGAGCTCCTCGACATCGGGGTGATCGTCGGAGTCTTCGAGGATGCGAGCAATGACGCGGCGCTGCTCGGTCATGCGCATACCGCGTTCGGCACACAGCGTTTCCAACGATTTCAGGGCGTCATTCATGGGGCCAGCATATCCGCAGATGGTCGGTTCGTCCAACGGACCGGTTAGCGAAGATCGCGGCGCATGACAAGCGCGGAGGACCTACGGCCGTTTTCATCGGTGTAATAGGCCGGACGCTCGCCAGCCTTCTCGAAGCCGAGCTTGCGGTAGAGACCAAGGGCTGCCTCGTTGCCGTCGTCGACTTCGAGGAACATGGATTCGCCACCCCTGCCCTTCGCTTCCCGCAGGGCCGCTTGCATGAGCCGCCAACCGAGGCCGAAGCGGGCGACCTTCTCACCGACGGCAATCGTCAGGATCTCGGCCTCGCCGGCCACTTCGCGGGACAGCACGAAGCCGGCGAGTGGCGCCTTGAAGATCAGCGTGTTGGTCTGCCAGGCGGCAAAGCCGAAGCTATTGGGTTGGAGCAGCAGGCTGAGGAACTCACCATCGCCCCAGGCGCGCGGGAAGCGCTGGGCATGCAACTCCGCCACCGCGCGGCAGTGTTCCGAGGTCATGGGGACGATTTCGAATTCGGGCTGGCGGTAGAACAGGCTGTCGCGCATGTCAGGCTCTCGATACGGCAAACCCGGTCTGCGGTTTCGCATCCGGTCCGCGCAGATAAAGCGGCTTCGGCTTGCCCTGAGCTTTCGCCGTTGCTGAAATGCGGGCAACGATCTCGATCGGATAGTGATCGGGGCCGGTTTCGGCGCTGCGGTCGGCGACGAGGGCCGAGGCGGAGCCGACCAGCACGGTGCCGGGGACGGCGGCGCGGGCGAGATAATCGTCGAGTTCGAGCAGTAGCGGCTCACCCTGAGGAACGCCGGCCTCGAAGCTCTGGACATAGACTTCGTCGCGATGTGCGTTGATCGCGGCCAGAATCGGTTTGTCGGTTTCGGGTGCGGTCTGAACCAGGACCTCCAGCGTGCAGACCCCGACACATTCCACGCCGAGCGCGAGCGCAAGACCACGGGCGGCGGCGACGCCGACGCGGATGCCGGTGAATGAACCGGGGCCGACGGTGACGCCGATGCGGCTCACATCGGCGAGCGTGAGCCCTGCCTCAGCCAGCGCCTCGTCGATCATCGCCATCAGCCGTTCGGCATGGCCACGGCCGATGGTTTCGCTGACGCGACCAAGAAGCTTGCCACTATCGGAATCAAAAACGGCGGCTGCGCAGTCCACACCCGCCGTATCGATCGCAAGAACGATCATGTCGTCTCCAGTCCGGTCCAATCAGACCGCTTCGACTTCCTGCACTTCCGGAACGAAGTGGCGGAGCAGGTTCTGCACGCCGTGCTTCAGGGTTGCCGTCGAAGACGGGCAGCCAGCGCAGGAGCCCTTCATGTTGAGGAACACCTTGCCGTCCTTGAAGCCGCGGAAGGTGATGTCGCCGCCATCCTGGGCAACAGCCGGGCGGACGCGCGTTTCGAGCAGTTCCTTGATGGTGGCCACGATCGTTTCGTCGCCTGCATCGAAGAATTCTTCGTCACCATCGACCTGCGCCGAGGTGGAGGCCGAGCCCATGACCGGGGCGCCGCTCATGAAATGTTCCATGATCGTGCCGAGGATGGCCGGCTTCAGGTGCTGCCATTCCGGGCCGTCCTTGGAGACGGTGACGAAATCGTAGCCGAAGAAGACGCCGGTGACGCCTGGGATGGCGAAGATACGGGACGCCAGCGGCGAGGCTGCGGCCGTCTCGGCATCTCGGAATTCGGCGGTGCCGGTTTCCATGACCACCTTGCCGGGGAGGAATTTCAGGGTCGCCGGGTTCGGCGTGGCTTCGGTCTGGATGAACATATTGGCCTCCGGGCGGCGATGGTGCCGCTAAAGATTAGAATGTTTCAAAAATAGACCCTGTGGGTCGCATCTTCAAGACGCGATCGTCAGGATGTTAAGATTAGCAGAGAGCGTCAATTTCCTCATTGGTCAGCGTATCCGGCAGGACCGTGACCGGGATCGGGAAGGCGGCACCCCGTCCGGCGATCATGGAGACGAGCGGGCCCGGCCCTTCCTTGGTGGAACCGGCTGCGAGAACGAGAATGGCGATGTCGCGATCTTCCTCGATCAGGCCATTGATCTCGGCAAAGGAGCCGCCTTCGCGGATGACGATCTCCGGCTCGATGCCGATCGTATCGCGGACCGTCTGGGCGGCCTTGGCCATGATGGCTTCCGCCTCTTCGCGGGCCTCGGCCCGCATGATCTCCTCGACGCCGAGCCATTGCTGGAAATCGCCATCGGGGATCACATAGATCAGCACCAGTCCGCCATTGGAATTCTTCGCGCGGCGGCCGGCATAATGAACCGCGCGCGAGCATTCCGGGGTGTTGTCGATCACCGCCATGAACTTGCGGCGGTGACCTTCAAGACGTGACAGACGCGCTGAAACCATGGAGAACCCCGCCGCTGAAAATGGAGCCTGATGTCATGGACAGGCCCGCTGATGGCCTGCCCACGGGATGAGCTTATCGCACGAAACCGATGATGTCGCGGACTTCGTTCATGGTCTTCTCGGCACGCGTGCGGGCACGCTCGCCCCCGTCGCGAAGGACGGCATCGATGTGGCCGGGGTCTTCCATCAGGCGGCGCATCTCGGCATTGATCGGGGCGAGAACGTCGACGGCGAGATCAATCAGGGCCGGCTTGAAGACCGAGAACTGCTGGCCACCGAATTCGGAAAGAACCTCTGCCTTCGACTTGTCGGCGAGGGCTGCGAAAATACCGACGAGGTTGTCGGCCTCCGGGCGCCCCTTCAGGCCTTCCGTCTCGCTCGGAAGCGCGTCCGGATCGGTCTTGGCCTTGCGGATCTTCTTCGAGATCGCGTCCTGGTCGTCCATCAGGTTGATGCGCGACAGATCGGACGGGTCCGACTTCGACATCTTCTTGGTGCCGTCCTTGAGGCTCATGACGCGCGGCGCGGGGCCGTCAATGAGCGGTTCGACCATGGGGAAATAGGCATGCACCGGCTCCTCACCGACCTTGATGTCGATGCCGAGGCCCGTCGGGCGGATCTTCTCGTTGAAGTCCAGGTTGAACTTCATGGCGATGTCGCGGGCAAGCTCCAGATGCTGCTTCTGGTCTTCGCCAACAGGCACATGGGTGGCGCGGTAGACAAGGATGTCAGCGGCCATCAGGCTCGGATAGGCGTAGAGACCGAGCGAGGCCTGCTCGCGGTCCTTGCCGGCCTTGTCCTTGAACTGGGTCATCCGGTTCATCCAGCCGATGCGGGCGACGCAATTGAAGATCCAGGCGAGTTCCGCATGCTGCGGCACCTGGGACTGGTTGAAGACGATGTGCTTCTTCGGGTCGATGCCGGCAGCGAGGAAGGCGGCCGTGATCGAGCGGATCTGGGTCGCCATGTCCTCGTGGACGAGCTGAGCCGTCAGCGCGTGCAGGTCGACGACGCAGTAGATGCAGTCGTTGTTTTCCTGAAGCGCGACGAACTTTCTGATCGCACCGAGATAGTTTCCGAGGTGGAGGTTGCCGGTCGGCTGAACGCCGGAGAAGACCAGCGGCTTGAACTCAGTCATTGTTGTCCTCAACAGGCTGGTGGAGGGCCCGATCTTGCGATCGCGTGTCGGTCACGGCTTATGCACGGCAGGCGGGGCGCAATCAAGCGCTCACTTTTGCGGTCAGGGCTTCGCCCGCTCGATCAGATCCCAGAGGTTTCCGTAGAGATCGGCAAAGACGGCGACGGTACCATAGGGCTCGTGGCGCGGTTCCTCCTTGAAGACGACGCCGGCTTGCGTGAAACGGGCGTGGTCGCGGGCGAAATTGTCTGTTTCGAGGAAGAAGCCGACCCGGCCCCCGGTCTGGTTGCCGATGGCCCCGCGCTGGGCGTCATCTGATGCTTCGGCGAGCAGGAGCGAAGCACCTTCGCCGCCTCTCGGGCGAACCACCAGCCAACGCTTGCCGTCAGGCATTGCCGTATCTTCCACGCAGTCGAAGCCGAGGCTGTCACAGTAGAAGGCCTTGGCGCGATCATAGCTATCGACGACAAGGCTGACGAGAAAGAGGCTGTTTCTACTCATGAAATCGCACTTTCGGTTCGATGTGTGACAAGGACGCCCGCAATGTCACGCATAGGGAAATTTCCTCCCAGAATCGAGGGGTTTAGGGAATGAATTCGCGAGGCGTTGAAAGGCGCGATTCACGGCCTGACGAGCCGCTGAAGACCAAAAGTGAGCAAAGCGCACCAAAATCGCCACATTCTCCGGAATAAAAACCCGCCGAAAGCGATCTGGATCGCTCAAAAAAACAATCCCATTCCAGAAGGTCACTCATGCGCACTTTGTTTCGCGTCGCGCTCGGCTGCGTTCTTTCGATCTGTCTCCTCTCCCCAGCGGAGGCCGTCGAGAAGAAGAAGCAACACTTTTTCATGAAGCACGACACAGCTGTCGCCTACACGCTGCAGCGCGTCAGCGTCAAAGCCAATTGTTTCCCTGATGAGCTGAAGGGCATCCTCGCCCATATCGCCAAGAAGACCGGCAAAAAGCCGATCGTCACGTCCGGCCATCGTCCGCGCTCCGGCCGCTCGCAGCATAGCCACTGTTTTGCCGCGGATATCCGCGTGCCCGGTGTATCCGAGAAGAAGATCGTCGCGGCCGCCCGCACAGCGCCCGGCATCGGCGGGATCGGGCGGTACTGCAACGGCATCGTGCATGTCGACATCGGGCCGAAGCGGACCTGGACCTACTGCTGATCCTGATCCGTCGGGGCCGTTGCTGCCTCGTCTGCCGGTTTTCTGCGGCGCTTGAGGCTGCGGCGTACCATGCCGAAATCGGCGCCGCCGATCAGGAAGGCAATGCCGAAATAGACGGGCATGGCGATCACCACGAGACCGCCGAGCGCCATCACCTGGTCGAACAACGGGCTTGAAGGCGCAAGCCAGACGGACCAGCGATCGGACAGGTAGACGAGCAGACCCGCCATGATCGCAGAGGCGACGATCAGGCGGATCGTGCGCGTGACAAGCGACCATTCGAAGATCAGGTGACCGCGCCAGAGCAGAACCGAGAAGAGAAGAATGGTGTTGGTCCAGCCGGCAGCAGCCTCGGCGATCGCAATGCCGCTTTCCTCGAAGATCGGGAAAAGCGTGATGGCCAGGCCCGTGTTGAGCGCGACCGAGACCATGGTAAAGCGCATCGGCGTCTTGGTGTCTTCGCGGGCATAGTAACCTGGCTGCAGCGCCTTCATCAGGACGAAGCCGGGCAGGCCAATGCCATAGATGGCGAGGATCGAGGCAACGACAGCGGTATTTTGCTCGGAAAAGGCGCCGCGCTCGTAAAGCACGCGGATGATCTCGTCGGAGAGGACCCATATCGCGGCGGCAGCAGGTAGTGTCAGGAAGAGGACGAACTCGATCGAGCGGTTCTGGAGAGTACCCGCCTCTTTCATGTGCCCGCCCTTCAGTGCGCGGGCGAGCTCCGGCAGCAGCACGACGCCGACAGCGACGCCAACCACGCCGAGCGGCAGCTGATAGATGCGATCGGCATATTGCAGGGCCGAAATCGCGCCTTCCTTGGTCGAGGCAATGGCCTGGCCGATCAGCTGGTTGATCTGGGTGATGCCGCCGGTGATCGCGGCGGGGACGGCGAGCACCAGCAGGCGCTTGACGTTCGGGGTGAAGCGCGGACGCTTGAAACCGATGCGGATGCCGGCATGGCGCACGCCGATATAGACGACGGCCATCTGCAGCAGTCCCGCCCCAAGCACGGACCAGGACAGCGCCCAGGCGGTGGCGGCGGGATCAGCGCCGGTCCACAGTGCCCATCCGAGCGCGCCGATCATCAGCACATTGAGGAAGACGGGCGCAATGGCGGCTGCGAAGAAGTGGTGCAGCGAGTTCAGCATGCCGCTCAGCATGGCCGTCAGCGACATGCACATCAGATAGGGGAACATGACGATTGCAAGCCGCACCGTCAGGTCGAACTTTTCCGGATCGTCGGCAAAGCCCGGCGCGATGATCCACTGCACCAGCAGCGGCATGGAAAGCTGCATGCCGATGGTCAGGATCAACAGGACCGAGAAGAGGACCCCGAAGACTTCCTCCGAAAAACGCTTGGCGCCGTCGAGCCCGTTCGCCTCGATCTCCTTGGCGAAAAGCGGCACGAAGGCCGCGTTGAAGGCGCCCTCGGCAAAGAGGCGGCGGAAGAGATTGGGGAAGCGGAAAGCGGCATAAAAGACGTCGGCGACGGGGCCTGTGCCGAGCGCTGCTGCCATCAGTGTTTCGCGGGCGAAGCCGAAGATGCGGCTACCGAGCGTGGCGCCGCCAACGGTCATGAATTTCTTGACGAGGCTCATTCCTCAGGCCCGTGCCTTCTTCGCCACCGGGGCAGCGCGCGGTGGCTGTGCAATGATGCCGGACGGCATGTTGTCGCGCAATTCATCCGGCTGGTCGACCATGACCGATTTCAGACGATTGGCAACATTGGCCTGACGATTCTCATTGGTGATTTTCTGACCGACGAGATCCGTGACATAGAAGGTGTCGATAACCTTTTCACCGAAAGTGGTGATGCGGGCCGAATGGATGTCGAGCGAGAGATCCGACAGAACCGCCGTGATCTCTGCCAGAAGACCGATACGGTCGAGGCATTCGATCTCGATGACGGTGAACTTGTTCGACAGGGCATTCGACAGACGGACATCCGGCTGGACCGGGAAAGTCTTGTTTTTCTTCTTGCCCTTCGAGCGGGTGGCGATGACTTCGGGCAGGCGCTTGCGGCCCGACAACACGTCCTCGATCATCTTGGAGATGGTGGCCCCCCGGCGCATCTCGTCCTCGTCGATCGGGAATTCGCGGTTGATCAGGATCGTATCGAGCGCGCGGCCGTCTGACGTCGTGAAGATCTGCGCGTCGGCGATGTTGGCGCCGGCCGCCGCGCAGGCGCCAGCGATGATCGAGAGCAGGCGCGGATGGTCGGGCGAGAGCACGGTGATCTCGGTGATCGCATGGAACTGGTGGGTGCGCACCATGGTAGCGAGTGCCTGATCGGCCTTGTCAGCCTGGCGGATGAAATGCGCGTGGCGGATCTGGTCTTCGAGGTCGACGGAAAGCAGGTAGGGCTCGTAGTGGAGCTTGGTATAGGTCCGCTGGTCCTTCTGGCTCCAGCCTTCGAGCGCCTTGGTGAGCTGTTCGGCGGCGTGTTTGGCGCGGTCCTTGCGGGAGACCTGAGAGAAGCCGCCGGAGAGCAGAAGCTCGGTCTCGTAATAGAGCGTGCGCAGGAGCTGGCCCTTCCAACCGTTCCAGACACCGGGGCCGACGGCGCGGATATCGCAGATCGTCAGGATTAGCAGCATCTTCAGGCGGTCGAGGGACTGCACCTTTTCGGCAAAGTCGGTGATCGTCTTGCGGTCATGAAGGTCACGCGTCTGGGCGACCATGGACATCAGGAGATGCTGGTCAATCAGCCAGGCAACCATTTCGGTCTGCTTCGGCGAGAGGCCGAGACGCGGGCAGAGCTTGCGTGCCACCTTGGCGCCGGCGACGGAGTGATCCTCCTGGCGGCCCTTGGCGATATCATGGAGGAGGATTGCGACATAGAGGGTCTGCCGATCCTCGATTTCCGGCATCAGCTTGTTGGCGAGCGGATGCGCCTCTTCGGCCTTGCCCTTGTCGATTTCCGACAAGACCTCCACCGTGCGGAGCAGGTGCTCGTCAACGGTGTAGTGATGATACATGTTGAACTGCATCATCGAGACGATCTTGCCAAATTCGGGGATGAAACGACCGAGCACGCCGGCCTCGTTCATGCGGCGCAGGATGAAGCCCGGATCCTTGCGCGAAGTGAGGATCGACAGGAAGAGGCGGTTTGCTTCCTCGCTCTCGCGGAAATCATTGTCGATCAGCGACAGCGAGCGGGTGACTGCCTTCAGCGCATCCGGATGGAATTCGAGCCCGTTGAGATCCGCCACATGGAAAAGGCGCATGATCGACATCGGGTCCTTCTTGAAGACACCGGGATCGGCCAGCGCAATACGGCCACGGTCGTCAATGAATTCACTGGCGCCGGCGATCTTGCGCGGGCGGTTGGCGAAACGGCCGATCATGCCTCCGATCCCCGGGGCGGTCTTGGCCTGCTGATCTTCAAGTGCTGCGGAGAAGATGCGGGTGAGGTCGCCAACGTCCTTGGCGACGAGGAAATAGTGCTTCATGAAGCGTTCGACGGCGGAGAGACCCGGGCGGGCCTGATAACCCAGGCTTTTGGCGATCTCCGGCTGGATGTCGAAATAGAGCCGTTCTTCCGGCTTGCCGGTCAGGTAATGCATGTGGCAGCGCACGGCCCAGAGGAAATCGTCGGCCTTCTGAAAGAGGCGCCATTCCTGGCGGGAGAGCACGCCGAGGCGAACCAGTTCGCCTGTGTCGCGGATGTGATAATTGTATTTGGCGATCCAGAAGAGGGTCTGCAGATCGCGCAAGCCGCCCTTGCCTTCCTTGACATTGGGTTCGACGAGGTAGCGGCTGTCGCCGGCCTTACGGTGGCGCTCGTCGCGTTCAGCGAGCTTGGCGGCGATGAATTCGGGGGCGGTGTTGGTGGTGACCTCGTGGTCAAAGCGGTGCTGAAGGTCGTTGACCAGTGTTTCGGCACCACAGAGGAACCGCGTTTCGAGGATCGCGGTGCGGATCGTCATGTCGGACTTCGACAGGTTGATGCATTCTTCGACGGTGCGGGTGGCATGGCCGACCTTGAAGCCGATATCCCAGAGCAGATAGAGGACGAATTCCACCGCCTTGTGCATGGTGGGCGCGGCCTTGGGCGGCAGGAGGAAGAGCAGGTCGATATCCGAGCCCGGCGCCAGCGTGCCACGGCCATATCCGCCGACAGCCGCGACACAAAGCCCCTCGGTCCCCTTGGGGTAGACATGGACGCGGGCGATATCGAAGATCACCGTGATCAACTGGTCCTGGATCCAGGAAATGCGGTTGGCACAATTGAGGCCGCTGCCATCGGCAAAGAGTTGCAGCCTTGCCTGTTCGCGGGCGTCGGTGCTCGCCTTTTTCAGGATGGGAAGCAGTCTCGCGCGGATTTCGAGCAGATTGCCGGTCTGGGCGCGGGCAATCTGCTCGCAGGATGCCTTCAAGGCATCGATGTCCAGAAGATCGTCGAAGGCAAGGTCTGCTTTGGCCATGGGGCGGCATGCTCTCTGGAAGGGCGGGACTCAGTCCGGTTTCGAAGGCGCTATAGCGCTTTTCGAGCGCCGTTGACAGGCACTCTACCGGTCAAGACTTGCCAAGTTGTTTCTTGAGATCATAGAGCGCATCCAGCGCCTGGCGAGGCGTGAGGTCGTCAAGATCGAGTGAGCGCAGGGCCTCCTCGACCTTCGACGGGCCGGACTTCTGGATCTCCTCGCGGCGGACAGCGACCTGGAACAGCGGGAGGTCGTCGATCAACTGGGCTGCCGGATTCTTGCGGTCGCTATCTTCCAGACGTGTCAGGACCTCACGGGCACGGGCGACCACGGCAGCCGGCAGGCCGGCGAGACGGGCAACCTGAATACCATAGGAGCGATCGGCAGAGCCTGGGCCAACCTCATGCAGGAAGATGACGTCGCCATCCCATTCCTTGACGCGCATGGTGACGTTGGACATGCGGGCGAGCTTTTCCGACAGCGCGGTCAGTTCGTGGAAATGGGTGGCGAAAAGCGAGCGGCAACGGTTGGCCTCGTGCAGATGCTCGACGGCGGCCCAGGCAATGGAGAGGCCATCGAAGGTTGCCGTGCCGCGACCGATTTCATCCAGGATGACCAGAGAACGGTCAGTGGCCTGATTGAGGATGGCCGCCGTTTCGACCATCTCGACCATGAAGGTGGAGCGGCCGCGTGCCAGATCGTCCGACGCGCCGACGCGGGAAAAGAGGCGGTCAACGACGCCGATATGGGCGGCGCCGGCCGGCACGAAGGAGCCCATCTGGGCAAGGATGGCGATCAGCGCATTCTGGCGCAGGAAGGTCGACTTACCGCCCATGTTGGGACCTGTCAGCAGCCAGATGGCGCCCGGGCCTTTGGTATCCGATGGCGAGAGATCGCAGTCATTGGCGATGAAGGGGCTGGCGGCCTGGCGGCGCAGCGCCTGCTCGACCACCGGATGGCGGCCGGCGGTAATGGCGAACATTCTCGAGTCATCGACCAGCGGGCGGCAATAGCCCTGTTCTTCCGCCAGGGCTGCAAGACCGGCGGCGACATCGATGACGGCGAGTGCCCGGGCGGCGGCCTTGATCGCCTCGGCAGCAGTGACGACCTGGCTCACCATCTGGTCGAAGGCTGCGAGCTCCAGTGACAGCGCCTGGCCGGCGGCATTGGCGATGCGGCTTTCGAGATCGGCAAGCTCCGTCGTGGTGAAGCGCATCGCATTCGCCATGGTCTGGCGATGGATGAAGCGCGCTTTTGCCTCGTCACCCTCTGTCATCGGGCCGGCATTGCCCGCGGTGACCTCGATGAAATAGCCGAGCACATTGTTGTGCTTGATCTTCAGCGACTTGATGCCGGTTTCCTCGGCATATTGCAGCTGCAGGCCGGCGATGACGCGGCGGGACTGGTCACGCAGTGCGCGCAGTTCATCGAGTTCCGGGATCGCACCGTCACGCAGGAAACCGCCGTCTCGTTTCAGGAGTGGCAGTTCGTCGGCGAGCATGGCAGCGAGGTTGGGCGCGAGATCGGCGGGCAAGGCTGCGAGATCGGTGAGTGCCTCGGAGAGTTCGTTCGGCAGGCTCGTGGGATCGAGCAGGCGGCCAACCTCGGCAGAGGCGGCGAGACCGGCGACGATGGCGCCGAGGTCGCGCGGGCCGCCGCGATCGAGCGCCAGACGGGAAAGGGCGCGCGGCATGTCGGGCACGCGCTTCAGGGCGTCGCGCAGGCGGTCGACGAGCAGGCCGTCGGCGAGCAGATGAGCGATCGAGTCCTGGCGATCTGCGATGGCTTCCGGGTCCGTCAGCGGCGACATCAGGCGTTCCGCCAGCAGGCGGGCGCCGCCGCCGGTGACGGTGCGGTCGATGGCCTTCAGCAGCGAGCCATTGCGCTCGCCCGACAGCGTCTTGACCAGCTCCAAATTGGCGCGGGTTGCCGGATCGATGAACAGCGTTGATGCGGCGTTCTGGCGCTCGGGCAGGCCGAGCGGCGGGCGCTCGGAAATCTGGGTCTTTTCGACATAGGCGACGGCTGCGGCAGCGGCAGCAATCTCGGCGCGGGAAAAGGCGCCGAATCCATCGAGCGTTCCGACGCCGAAGTAGCGGGCGATGCGGCCTTCGGCGCTGGCGCTGTCGAAGAGGACGGCGGGCTGGGGCACGACGACACGGCCGAGCACGTCGAAGGCCGGTTTCAGTTCCTCGTCATGGAACAGCGTATCCGGCACGATCAGTTCGCGCGGCTCGATGCGCAGGATATCGGCCAAAAGCCGCGTCTCGGTGGTTTCGGCCAGACGGAAGATACCCGTGGAGATATCGATCCAGGCGAGCGCCAGTTGCGGGGCGGAGCCGCCACGGATACGGGCGAGCGCCATCAGATAATTCGATTCGAAGGGCGAGAGGAGCTTGTCCTCGGTGATCGTGCCCGGCGTGACGAGCCGCACGACATCGCGCTTTACGACGGATTTCGAGCCGCGTTTCTTGGCTTCTGCCGGGTCCTCGATCTGCTCGCAGACGGCAACGCGGAAGCCGAGCGAGATCAGTTTTTGCAGGTAGTCATCCGCCGCATGCACCGGCACGCCGCACATCGGGATATCTTGCCCAAGATGCTGGCCGCGCTTTGTCAGCGTGATGCCGAGCGCACGCGACGCATCGACCGCATCCTCGAAGAACAGCTCGTAGAAATCGCCCATGCGATAAAAGAGCAGGCTGCCCGGATTGGCGGCCTTGATCTCGATAAACTGCTCCATCATCGGGGTCGCGGTCGCGCGACTTTCCTCCGAGGTCAGCTCGGCGACATTCAGGACATCACTCGGGGTGGCTTGATATAGCGTCACGGGCTCAATGTTTTCTTGAAAAGGAAGTCGTGCAACACTAACGACTTAAGGCGAGGAAAAACAACCAGGATGGACCGCTCAAGGTCCGCTGCCCACAACAAGGTGAGGGGAAGCATGGCAAATGAGAAGACGACCGGCCGGACGAAAGTCTCGGTGACGGAACAGGAAGCGCTGGACTTTCACTCCCAGGGCCGCCCCGGCAAGCTGGAGATCACCCCGACCAAGCCGATGGCAACGCAGCGCGATCTGTCGCTTGCCTATTCCCCCGGCGTTGCGGTTCCCGTGAAAGCGATCGCCGCTGATCCCGCCACAGCTTACGACTACACGACACGCGGCAACATGGTGGCCGTGATCTCGAACGGGACTGCGATCCTGGGCTTGGGCAATCTCGGGGCACTGGCATCAAAGCCCGTGATGGAAGGCAAGTCGGTCCTGTTCAAGCGTTTTGCCGATGTCGATTCGATCGATCTCGAGGTCGATACCGAAAATGTCGACGAGTTCATCAATTGCGTGCGCTATCTCGGCCCCTCCTTTGGCGGCATCAATCTTGAAGACATCAAGGCGCCCGACTGCTTCATCATCGAAAGCCGACTGCGTGAGCTGATGGACATTCCGGTGTTTCACGACGACCAACACGGCACGGCGATCATTGCGGCGGCCGGGTTGATCAACGCGCTGGAGCTGACCGGCCGCGACTTCAAGACGACCAAGCTGGTCTGCAACGGCGCGGGGGCTGCGGCCATCGCCTGTATCGAGCTGATCAAGGCGATGGGCTTCAACGGCGAGAACATAATTCTCTGCGACACCAAGGGCGTGATCTATCAGGGTCGCACCGAGGGCATGAACCAGTGGAAGAGCGCGCATGCGGTGAAGACTGACCGGCGGACGCTGCGCGAGGCGATGGTGGGGGCCGACGTGGTGTTCGGCCTTTCTCAGAAGGGTGCCTTCGCCGCCGACATGATCGCCTCGATGGCGGACAATCCGATCATCTTTGCCATGGCCAATCCGGATCCGGAAATCACGCCGGAAGAGGTCGCCGAGATCCGCTCGGATGCGATCATGGCGACCGGGCGCTCGGACTATCCGAACCAGGTGAACAATGTTCTCGGCTTCCCTTACATTTTCCGGGGTGCGCTTGACGTGCGGGCGAGCCAGATCAACGACGCGATGAAGATTGCCGCCGTCAGGGCGCTCGCCGATCTAGCCCGCGAGGATGTGCCTGATGATGTCGCAGCGGCCTATCAGGGCGAACGCCCGCGCTTCGGGCCGCAATACATCATCCCCGTGCCCTTTGATCCGCGTCTGATTTCGGCGATCCCGGTTGCCGTTGCGAAGGCCGCAATGGAGACCGGCGTGGCGCGGAAGGAAATCGAGGATCTCGGCGCCTATGCGCACGAACTCTCCGCCCGCCGCGACCCGATCGCTGCCGCCACGCAGCGCATCTACGAACACGTGCGCAGCCACCCAAAGCGCGTCGTCTTTGCCGAGGGCGAAGAAGAGCAGGTGATGCGCGCGGCGATCTCGTTCGTCAATCTCGGCCTCGGCACCGCGATCCTGCTGGGCCGCGACGAGCCCTTGAAGGCAACCGCCGAGCGGGCCGGCATCGATCTTGATCGTCCGGGCATCGAGGTGGTCAATGCCCGCATGTCCAACCGTGTCGATGCCTATACCGAATACCTCTATGCGCGCCTGCAGCGGAAGGGCTACCTGCATCGTGATGCACAGCGGCTGATCAACACCGACCGCAATCACTTTGCCGCCTGCATGGTGGCGCTGGGCGATGCGGATGCCATGGTGACGGGCACGACACGCAACTATTCGACCGCACTCGAGGACGTGCGCCGCTGCATCGACACCGCGCCCGGGCACCGGGTGATCGGGGTCTCTCTGGCGCTGGCGCGTGGCCGTACGATCGTCGTGGCAGACACCGCCGTGCATGACATGCCGACGGCAGACGAACTGGCCGACATTGCAGAAGAAGCAGCCGGCGTGGCCCTGAGCCTGGGGCTCGAGCCACGCGTGGCGCTACTCGCCTACTCCACCTTCGGCCATCCGACCGGCGAGCGTTCGGAGCGCGTGCGGGAAGCCGTCAAGATCCTCGACCGGCGCGGCGTCTACTTCGAATATGACGGCGAGATGGGAGCAGACATTGCGCTCAACCATCACCGGATGGAGCAGTATCCGTTCTGCCGCCTTTCCGGCACGGCCAACGTGCTGGTCATGCCGGCGATCCATTCGGCAGCGATCTCGACCAAGATGCTGCAGGAACTGGGCGGGCTCACCGTCATGGGGCCGCTGCTCATCGGCCTCGAAAAGTCTGTGCAGATCGCACAGATGGGCGCCAAGGACAGCGACATCGTCAACATGGCAGCGATCGCGGCCTATAACGCGGCGGATTAAGCGAAGACCGGAGCGGCTTTTGCGAGCCGCTCCATGTCGTCTTCGATTTCGCGCTTCAGCCAGCGCTTGAACTTTTCCACCTTGTCGGAGCGCCGTGCATTCTCTGCGGTCACGAAGTAGTGGCCGAAGCCGGTTTTTACTGCGGGGCCGAAGGGAGCCACCAGCTGCCCGTGCTGGAGTTGATGCGAGGCGAGTGTCTGCCAGGCGAGCATCACCCCCTGCCCTGCGATCGCGGCATCGAGGCAGAGCGAGGCTTCGCTGAAGGTGTGGCGCGCCCTGATCTCGGCACCGGACAAGCCGACGGCAGACAGCCAGACATCCCAGGTGAACATGGCCCTGCCATCGATGACCTTCGGCAGGTCGAGGATATCGGCGGGCTCGCGCAGCTTGTCTGCCATGGCCGGGGTGCAGAGGGGGGTTACGCGTTGCTCCAGGATGAGTTCGGCCCTGAAACCCGGCCAGTGGCCGCGTCCTACACGAATTCTCAGATCGACATCTGTCTGGCTGGCATCTGTCAGCCGGTCGTTGGCATCGATGCGCAGGCTGATTTCGGGGAAGCTCTCCGAGAAGGCGGCGATACGGTGGACGAGCCAGCGGGCGGCGAAGACCGGAGCGACGGAGATGGTGAGCAGGCTGTCGTCGGTCTTTTGGGCCACCGCGACCGCCCCGGACAACAGCCGGAACCCATCCTGGAGCCTCGCCAGCACACCGCCTGCCGTTTCGACCGGGACCATTCCGCGACTGGTGCGCTCGAAAAGCGGGCGACCGAGCTGTTGCTCGGTCTTGATCACCTGCTGGCTGACAGCGCCGATGGAGACGCCCAACTCTTCCGCCGCCGCCTGGAGCGAGCCAAGGCGGGCAACGGCTTCGACGGCGCGTAGGCCGTTCAGATGCACTTGATTGAGGTTCTTCATATAGGAAATCTATAGTCGGCAGGAGCAAAACTCAATTGAATTTCGCTGGCTGAAGGCCGATGCTGAAGCCTCTTCAGGAGGTTCACACCTCTCTTTCATAATATCGAGGCGAAGCCATGCTCAAGTTTCTCTGGACACGACGCGAACCCGTGACACCAACGGCGCGCGACTGGCGAGATGATCCCATGGGACATCCGGCATTGCGGGTGATGAGCCTGCGAGAGCTTGCTGACCTGCCGATGGTGGCGGAAGTGCCAATGCGGATGACAAGGGTCGAGGTAACTGAGGATCGCCAGCGCGATGTCAGCTGGCTGCGGTCATCCGCGTGTACCGTTTCACGCTGATCGGCATCCACTGAGTACTCTAAGGTTCGTCTTCGCCGCCCCCGCATCTCCCTGCCGGAATCTTCTCCCCGCTGGGGAGAAGAGGCTGTTGTCAGCTGGCGCTGGCGAAGCGGCCGGCGTCGGCGCCGTAATAGTTCACGTAACGACCGGAAATGCTGGAGATCGGCAGGATGATCAGAACATCGGTGGTGTTGAAGGCCTGGTCGACGACCGCGCCATTGCCGACCATGGCGCCGAGGCGGAGATAGCCCTTGATCAGCGGCGGCATGGCGAAGAGCGCGCGGCGCGGATTGACGGCTTCTGACGGCATCAGGTCCATCTCGCGGTATAGATGCGGAATCGCATCGACGGCCCATTCACCCTTGGCGACGGCATTGTGGTGCAGGAAGGACAGAGCGAGCGCATGTTCCTCCGGCTGGATGCCGGGGAAGGAACCGCAGCCGAACATGGCGTCGATGCGGTTCTGGAGGGCATAGGCCCAGCAGCCCTGCCAGAGCAGTTCGACCGTGCGCTTGGTGCGGTATTGCGGAAGCACGCAGGAGCGTCCGAGCTCCATGAAGCGCTTGTCGGGGTGGCGCGCGACGAGTGCATCGACGCCGAATTCGGAGCCGGAATAGAAGCCGCCATGGGCCATGGCGACGTCGTGGCGCAGGATACGATAGGTGCCGACGATCTGGTCTTCGGCGTCGCCGCCGATCGAGCGGTCCAGTACCAGGAGATGGTCGCAGAGGCTATCCCAGCTGTCCACCTCGCGCCCACGGCGGGCATCTTCGGCAGAAACCTGGGCCTTCATCTCCTCGACGAAGACGCGGTAACGCACGGCCTGGGCGGCGTCTATCTCGCGCTCGGTGCGGGCGATGCGAGTTTCGAGACTGCCGATACGGCCCAGGAGATCACGTGACGTGCGGAGACCCAGCGGCAAGACGGCCGGGCTTTCCAGAAGAAGGTCTCGTTCAATCAATTCCACGCTCATCGGATCTATCCAGCGTTGAAGTCACGGGCCTTTAAACACGAGACTGCTACAGGAAAGTGACAAAACTTCGAAGGCCTGCGGCCTTGGGTCAGGCTTCCGGTGGCTTGGGCTTGCGGTGCTGGATGATCTCATCGATCACAATGCAGATCGCTCCGATCGTGATGAAGCTGTCGGCCAGATTGAAGACCGCGAAGGACCAAGTCTGCGTGTAGAAAAGGATGTAGTCGACCACGTAGCCATAGGTGAAACGGTCGATGATGTTGCCCAGCGCACCAGCGATGATCATCGCGAAGCCGAGATGGGCAAAATGCTGCTCGGGGCCGGTCTTGCGCCAAAGCCACAGAACGAAGGCGACGATGACAAGGCGCAGACCAATGATGAACCAGCTGTCGAGATGTGACAGCATGGAGAAGGCGACGCCGAGATTGTGGGTCCGGTACAGCGCCCAGAAGGGCAGGACCGGGATGAGCTCGTGCATCGGCAGGTAGACTTCAACCGCATATTTGATTGCCTGATCGAGGATCAGTGCGACCGCGATAAAAGCGAGAACCGGCAGCGGCCGGTTGAAGGCGGCAAGCATGGTCACTTGGCTCCGTCGAGGGCGAGCAGGTGGCGGCGGACCTCGAACAGCATGACGCCGGTGGCGACTGCGAGGTTCAGGCTATCGGCCATGCCGACCTGGGGGATGCGAGCGAGCTTGTCGGCGGCCTGAGCAAGTTCATCCGGCAGGCCTGATTGTTCGTTGCCCATCATCAGGATAACCGGCTTGGACCGGTAGTCGATGGTGCGGTAATCGACTGCGCCGGCGAGATGGGTGGCAACGAGGCGGGCATCCACCGACTTCTTCCACTTGAGGAAATCAGCGGGCGTCGTTTTGACCAGCGGCAAGGCGAACATCGAGCCCATGGTAGCGCGCACGGTTTCCATCGAGAAGGGATCGGTACAATCGCCGACCAGGATGACACCGGAGGCGCCGGCGGCGTCCGCCGTGCGGATGATGGTGCCGAGATTGCCGGGATCGCGGACGCGGTCGAGCGCGATCCAGGTTTCCGAGCCCTTCGGCTGGATGTCCTTGAGCGGCATCCAGCGTTGTTCGAAGACGGCGGCGACCATCTGCGGATTGTCACGCCGGGTGATGGAAGACATGACCTTTTCGCTCACTTCCAGCACCAGGCCGCCGGCGGCGACGGTGCGGGCGGCGACCTTCTCGACCAGCGGCTTGCCCTTGCCGGCCTTGGCATAGACGAGCGTGCGGATGGTCCAGCCGCGATCGAGCGCGTCGATGACAAGCTTCAGGCCTTCAGCAAGGAAGGTGCGACTTTCGTCGCGGCTCTTCTTCTGGGAAAGCGCCTTGATATCCTTGATGATGGGATTGGCGAGGCTGGTGACTTCCTTGACCTGGCCGACGCGGCGCGGGCCCTCGTTTCGATAGTCGTCGGTCATTTCGGCACCCAGCGGCTGAAGAGAGAGGTGGAAAGCGCGCGCCCCGGCGTCTTGCCATCGAGACCGGCTTCGCGGATGACGAGTTCGCCTGACTCGACGAGGCCACCCTTGCCGCGCATGGTCTCACGCATCAGTTCATGGATCGAATAGAAGCTCGCGCGGATCGAATAGGCGGTCAGAACAAGCCCGACCGCCTTAGGCGCCAGCAGCTCGCGGCAGACATCGAGCATCAGCGGCAGATGGTCGAAGAGCTGCCAGACTTCACCGTTCGGACCACGGCCGAATTTCGGCGGGTCGGTGAGGATGATGTCGTAGCGGTGGCCGCGACGCTCCTCGCGCAGAATGAACTTCATCGCGTCTTCGCAGATCCAGCGGATCGGCGCCTTGTCGAGGCGGCTCAGCGACTGGTTCTCGCGGGCCCAGCCGATCGCCTTCTTGGAGGCATCGACATGGGTGACTTCGGCACCGGCAGCGGCAGCCACGAGCGAGGCAACGCCGGTATAGCCGAAGAGGTTCAGGACCTTCAGCGGCCGGTCGGCAGCCTCGATCTTCTGCTTCATCCAGCTCCAATGGGCGATCTGCTCGGGAAACACACCGACATGGCGGAAGGCGGTGAAACGGCCGTGGAAATCGACGCCAAGCAGGGAGAGCGGCCAGGTTTCGCCGAGCGCTTCGCGCTGGAAGCGCCAGCGGCCCATGCCGTCTTCGTCGGTGTCGCCGGTGAACACGGCATCAGCCTTGTCCCAGACATGGGTGGGCAGCGCCTTCGGCCACAGAGCCTGGGCTTCCGGCCGTACGATCCGGTACGGGCCGTATTGCTCGAGCTTCAACCCATCGCCGCTATCGATCAGATGGAAATCGCCGGCACCTGTCGATTCCAGGATCAGCGGCACGCGCTCGGTCGGACGGTCACCGTTGCGGACCGTCAGAGCACGGGCGGGTTCTGCCGTCGTATCGGGCGATTGCGGCTGGGGCTTTGGCTTATGTGCCTCGGCATCACGGCGCGGCGGGCGGGCCTGGCGCTCGTCCCTGCCCTTCGATGCGTAAGGCTTTGCCTTTGCCGGCCGTGTCTCGCCACTGCCTTTGGCCTTCGCTCCCGGGAATGGCTTGGCGCCGGGGCGACGTTCCTTGTTCTTCACGTCAATGATCCGTGGGTCGTGTTCGTCTCGGCCAGCCCTTAGCATTGCCGGCCCGGCGCGGAAAGGAAATTTGCCGCGAGCGACCGGCGCTCAGGTTTGCCGGGGCTTAACGGGCACCGAGTTGGGGAAGGGTCGAGCTGGCAATCTCTTCAGCCCGCGTCTTCTGCCGATCGGCTTCGGCCTGCCACTGCTGGGCCATGCGCGACTGGTTGCGGGCCCTCTTGCGGTGTTTGCCCTGGGTGAACCAGGTGACGGTCGCGCCGAGAAGAACGCCGAGCATGACGGCCACGATCAGGAAGACGAAGAGAGGCGCGGAGACGGACAGCGCCTGATCCGCCGGATTGAACGGGTTAAGGGCAAGATTGACCGACGCACGGTTGGCGACGGCCAAAACGACCAGGAGCACTCCGAGCGGAAGGAATACCACGAGGCTCACGATTTTCCGGACCATCTCGACAACTCCCTGATCTGCCCAGCCCCTGTCGGGACCTCATCTCGGCTCAAGTTAAGGACAGAGGCGGAATTTTCAACGCGAAAAGCGCTTATTCGTCGTCTTCGTCGCCCATGCCGGGGTTCAGACGCTCGCGCAACTCCTTGCCGGTCTTGAAGAAGGGCACCCACTTCTCCTCGACGAACACAGTCTCGCCGGTGCGCGGGTTGCGTCCGGAGCGGGAGGGGCGATTCTTGACCGAAAAGGCGCCGAAGCCACGCAGCTCCACACGATTGCCGGCTGCCAGGGCATCAGTGATTTCATCGAGTACCGCATTCACGATGTTCTCGACATCGCGATGATAGAGATGCGGATTACGGGCCGCGACGATCTGCACCAATTCCGACTTTATCACGCGGACCCCCTGCATTTTCTATTGTGACGTGAGCGCTGACAAAGTTGCCAAAGCGAAAAAGCTCAGTCAAGGAACAACTTAACCATAAATTGACGGCTTTGCGAGAGCTATGACGTGCATCACACGCGGAATCGTGATCGGTCACGCCCCACTTCTTCCGATCAGACACTCCAGGGTGAAACTGGCATGGTTCTTGTAACAGGGCCGCCACTATCCATATTGGCAACAACCAATAGACATGCGAAACGACGATAATGGCGGACAGGCTTGTGCCGGCACGCCCCGACAACCGGGTTCCGAGGATGCTGCAATCAACACATGAGGGCCTGTCGACCGCCGGACACCGATCCGGTGCGGAGGCCTATTTGCGGGCGGTCAGCCATTCCCGGCGGGTGCGGCGGCTGCGGATCCTTCTGCCGCTCGCGGCGCTGGTGGTTACGCTTGCGTTCATTGCGGTGTCGGTGGCTCGCAGCCTGATGCCCGACGAATTGCAGATTGAGTCCGCCAAGATCGAGGACGGCAAGGTCGTCATGGAAAAGCCGGCGATCTCCGGTCGCAATTCTGATGGCGTTCGTTATTCGATGCGAGCCGAGCGCGCCCTGCAGGACATCAAGAACCCCAACATGATCACATTGGAAACAATCGCAGCCGCCGTACCCGTCAGCGACAAGGTGATCGCTCGCGTGGTGGCGACCAGCGGTATTTTCGACCGGAGCGCCAACTTCCTCAACCTCGACCAGCCGTTCACGCTGAACCTGAGCAGCGGCATTGATGCGCAGTTCGGTTCGGCGCGCCTCGACATCAGCGGCGGCACGATGAAGACCGATGATCCGGTGGCCATCCAGACCAAAGGCGCCTCGATTGTTGCGAACTCGCTCGAGATGAAGGATAAGGGGCGAACCATGATATTTACGGGCGCCGTCAAGTTGAACATCGAGCCGTCCGCCCTTCGCAGCAATCGGTCTATGGAAGCCGCCCAGCCATGATTTACCGCTCCTTCGCCAAGATTTCCCTCGCTGGCTTCCTTCTGGTTTGCGCGAGCGCGCTCACCGCGCCCGCTGCGGCCCAGACGACCAGCAGCCAGATGAACGGCCTCAAGCTGTCGAACGATCAGCCCATCCAGATCGAAAGCGACGCCCTGGAAATTCGCGAGCAGGAAAAGAAGGCCTTCTTCACCGGCAATGTGAAGGTGGTCCAGGGCACCACCACCCTGCA
>CALSAF010000004.1:0-62425 GCA_943372805.1 Rhizobium sp. Q54 | reverse complement strand
GGCGTATCGAAACCGCCGCCCTGCGTCTCGCGCATCCAGACCATCTCGGCAAGCGGCCGCGCCTCTGACAGCACCCGATCGAAGGGCTGGCGTCCATCACGCTTGACGAGATCGTCCGGGTCCTTGCCATCAGGCAGCATGGCAAAGCGCAGCGACTGTCCCGGTTTGATATGCGGCAGCGCCAGATCGACGGCCCGGAAAGCCGCCCGCTGGCCGGCACCATCGCCATCGAAGCACAGCACCGGCACCGGCGTTGTCTTCCACATCAGCTGCAGCTGGTTTTCCGTGAGCGCCGTGCCGAGCGGCGCCACGGCATTCTCGATACCCGCCTGATAGAGGGCGATCACATCCATATAGCCTTCGACGGCAATCAGCGTATCGGCGCCGTCAGCCCCAGCCATCGCCCGTTTGGCACGGGAGAAGTTGTAGAGCACATTGCCCTTGTGGAAGAGCTCGGTCTCATTGGAATTGAGATATTTGGCCATCGCATCCGCCGCCATGGCGCGACCACCGAAGGCGATGACCTTGTCGCGGGACGACAGGATCGGAAACATGATGCGATCGCGGAAGCGGTCATAGGAGACGGGAATGTCCGGCCCGTGCACGACGAGCCCGCAAGCCTCGATCTGCTCCTTCGGCACGCCCTTGGAGGCCAGATACTCCTTCAGCGCATTCCGGCTCTCAGGCGCATATCCCAGCCGAAACGTCTCGATCGTCCGGCCGGACAGGCCGCGTTCGCGAAGATAAGCCCTGGCCCTCGCCCCACTCGCCGTCTGCAACTGGTCCTGGAAGAACTGCGTCGCCATCTCCATGACGTCCTGCAAGGTCGTGCGCTCACGCTCCCGGCGTTCCGCCTGCGGATCGGGCTGCGGCATGGCAATGCCGGCCATGTCGGCAACCTGCTGCACCGCCTCGACGAAGCTCAAGCCTTCGAGATCCGTCAGGAAGCGGAAGTGGTCACCGGACACACCACAGCCGAAGCAGTGATAACGCCCCTTGCGATCCTCGCAGTGAAAGCTCGGGCTCTTCTCGCCATGAAAGGGGCAGCAGGCCCAATAGTCCTGCCGGGAGACATTGGTTTTCTTCCGATCCCACGTCACGCGGCGACCTACGACGGCCGAAATCGGCACGCGGTCACGGATCTCGTCGAGGAAGTCGCTGGAAAAACGCATCTGTATCCCTGGGAAGCTGATCCTCCATATAGGCGCGGCCTTGATGAAGCGCCAAGGCTTTCGCAAAGCGTACCCATTATTCACAGAGACCACGGTGTGTGAGCAACGCCCCAAACGCAAGACGCCGCCCGAAGGCGGCGTCGAATATGCGGTGGTCCCGGCGCAGAGCCTTACTTCAATAGGTCCTTGACCACGCCGGAAGCCTTGCCGAAGTCCATCTGGCCGGAATAGCGCTCCTTGAGCGTGCTGATGCACTTGCCCATGTCGCGCAGGCCCTGGGCGCCGGTTTCGGAGATCACGGCAGCGCAGAGTTCGCGCACCTTGTCCTCCGACAGTTGCTCCGGCATGAACGTCTTGATGATGACGATTTCTTCGCGCTCCTGCGCCGCGAGTTCCGGCCGGTCATTGTCGGCATAGATCTTGGCCGATTCATCCCGCTGTTTGATCATCTTCATCAGGATCTGCATGATCTCGTCGTCGGTGACAGGATCCTTGCCAGTCCCACGATTGGCGATGTCGCGATCCTTTATCGCCGTCTGGATCAGACGCACGGTCGAAGTCCGGCGGACATCCTTGGCCTTCAGGGACTCTTTCAGCGAGTTGGCGAGCGTGTCGCGTATCATTTTCTTCTCCGGGGAAGAGCCCGTCTCGCCGTCTGCGATTATGGCTTTTCCGTGTTCGTTAAGCGGTTCTCATAGCCAGACGCGTGCTGCAGTGCAAACGAATTGAGCAAACCATTGAAATGGCTTGGTGGAAATCCGGCGCTGCAGCAACTCCGGAATTGACCTCGCCACACGATGCGTCTATTGCTCGGCACCTGCACGCAAATTGTCATCAGGGCTGAAATCGCGCGATCTCGCGCGCCCTCGATCTGCAACATAAATGGTCCTGCGATACCGCTCCGACAAGGGGCCGGGACGCGGGCGAACAAGGAACGACCATGACCGCGACAGCCCCCTGGACGACCCGCAAGCCGACCGCCCTCCTCGTTCTCGCCGACGGCACCGTCATCGAAGGCCACGGCATCGGCGCAACGGGCAAGGTCCAGGCGGAAGTCTGCTTCAACACTGCACTGACAGGATATGAGGAAATCCTTACGGATCCCTCCTATCTCGGCCAGATCGTCACCTTCACCTTCCCGCATATCGGCAATGTCGGCACCAATGACGAAGACATCGAAGACCTGACGCCGGCTGCCCGCCACGGCGCGGTCGGCACCATCTTCAAGGCCGACATCACGGAGCCGTCAAATTATCGTGCCGCGAGCCATCTCGACGCCTGGCTGAAGGCCCGCGGCATTATCGGCCTCTCTGGCGTCGACACCCGCGCGCTCACCGCCTGGATCCGCGAAAACGGCGCACCCAACGCCGTCATCGCCCACGACCCGAACGGCGTCTTCGACATCGAGGCCCTGAAGGCCGAAGCCAAGGCCTGGAGCGGCCTTGAAGGCCTCGACCTCGCCAAGGTAGCAACCTCGGGCCAGTCCTCCGTCTGGAACGAAAAGGCCTGGTCCTGGACAGAAGGCCACACGACGCTCGACGCCGCTGATGCAAAATACCACATCGTCTGCGTCGACTTCGGCGTGAAGCGCAACATCCTGCGCCTCTTTGCCGGCCTCGACTGCAAGGTCACCGTCGTGCCCGCCACGACCTCGGCCGAGGACATCCTCGCCCTGAACCCGGATGGCGTCTTCCTGTCGAACGGCCCGGGCGACCCTGCTGCCACCGGCGAATATGCAGTCCCAGTCATCCAGACCCTGATCAAGAGCGACAAGCCGGTCTTCGGCATCTGCCTCGGCCACCAGATGCTGGGCCTGGCGCTTGGCGGCAAGACCGAGAAGATGCACCAGGGCCACCACGGCGCCAACCATCCGGTGAAGGACTTCACCACGGGCAAGGTCGAGATCGTCTCGATGAACCACGGCTTCGCAGTCGACTCGAAGTCGCTGCCGGAAAGCGTTGAGGAGACTCACGTTTCGCTTTTCGACGGCACGAATTGCGGCCTGCGCTTGAAGGGCAAGCCGGTCTTCTCCGTCCAGCACCACCCGGAAGCCTCGCCCGGCCCGCAGGATAGCCACTACCTCTTCCGCCGCTTCATCAACATGGTGCGCGAAAACAAGGGCGAACCGGCACTCGCCGAACGCTGAGAGCAGTCAGACTGATGAAAACTGGCGGCCCGGGTTCATGCCCGGGCCGTTTTCATTTCCCGACGGACCTTCAGATAGAAGCGCAGGCAGAGCATGACGGCGGCGCTCGCAAGCCCCAGGCAGAAGCCGTACCAGATGCCGATGCCACCAATGCCGAGCGGGAAGGCCATCAGCCAGGCGAGGAAAAAGCCGATCGGCCAGTAGGAGACGAGCGCCAGGATCATCGGCACCCGCGCGTCCTTCAGCCCGCGCAGAAGCCCGGCGGCAATCGCCTGCAACCCGTCGACCAGCTGAAAAAGCCCGGCGACGATCACAAGCGGGCCTGCGAAGGCCAAGACCGCTGCGGCATCCGGCGTGCTTTCATTGAGGAACATCGACGCGAGTGGCCCGGGGACCAGGAGGAAGAGCACACCACCGGCAAAGGAGAGAAGACCGGCGATGGCGAATACGGTGATTGCTGCCCGCACCAGTTCCGGATAGTTCCTGCGCCCATGTGCCAGCCCCACCCGAACGGTCGCAGCCTGTGACAGGCCAAGCGGCAGCATGAAGGCGATCGAGGCGAGCTGCAGCGCAATGCCATGGGCGGCAAGTTCGATCGTGCCGATCCGCCCCATCAGCAGCGAGGCCGCACTGAAGAGGCTCACCTCTGCAAGAACGGTAACGCTGATCGGCAGGCCGAGCATCAGCACTTCGCGGAAGGCATGCCAGTCCGGACGCCAGAACCGGACGAAAAGCTCGTAGCGGCGTGTCTCATCGCGCGTCTGGATGTAGATCACCATCGCAATCACGCTCACCCACTGCACGATCACGGCCACGATCGCAGCCCCCGTCATCCCGAGAGCCGGCATTCCGAAATGACCGAATACCAGCGTATAGGCGAGGATGGCGTTCAGGATCAGAATGCCGATCGTGACCCAAAGCACGATCCGCGCCCGTCCCGTTGCGCTGACAAGCGCGCGCAGCACGGCAAACAGCAGGGCCGGCAACAGGCCAAGCTGGACGATGAAGACATAATCGGCCGCAAGTTTCGCCACTTCCGGCTTCTGCCCAAGCGACAGCAGAATCGCTTCGGCGTGGAAGAACAGCGGCATGGTCAGAAGCACATAAATAATGGACACCCACATGCCCATGCGGATCGAGCGACGCACCGAAACGACGTCGCCCCGCCCATAGGCCTGCGCCACCATCGGCATGACTGCCATGGAGAAGCCCGAGCCGAAGATGAAGATGGTAAAGAAGAACTGCCCTGCCAGCACCATGGCTGCAAGCGGCACGGCTCCGAGCTGACCGACGATCACCACGTCGGTGGTGTGGATGCCGAGCTGCGCCAGCTGCGCTCCGATCAGCGGAATGCCGAGTGCGAGCGTTGCGCGGATATGCGACATCCAGCTGCCGGCGCCGACAGGTGCGGGGCTGTATGTTTCAAGCGGGACGACATCGGTATGCATGGCTTCAATCTCAACGAAAAAAGCCGCTTCCAGGAACTGGCGAGCGGCATGTCGCAGATGGATAAGTCGCCAGCCACGATCCGGCAATATCAAATCAGCAAACTGCAGAATTATTGGTCAAGACATCACTGATTTTGATGAAAAACAAGGCGACGAGCCGACGCCTCGCCCTCGAACCGGCCTTTCCGTACGCCTTGCTCCCGGTCTATGGTCATTCTCCAAACGGCAGCACGAGAAGGCCAAAGCATGCTGGAACTGATCTGGAAGGGTGCCTTGATCGGCGCCGGCGCAACGCTTGCCATGGACCTCTGGGCCGTCGTCCTGACAGCAGTCTTCAAGCAGCCCAAGGCCAATTGGGCACCCGTTGGCCGGTGGTTCTATCACCTGAAGAACGGTCAGATCTTTCACCACGGCATCGCCGATTCCGAACCCTATGGGCATGAACTGGCACTCGGCTGGATCGCTCACTACGCCGTCGGCATCGCCTACGGCGTCATGCTCGCCCTGATGGTCGGCCCCGCCTGGTTGGCAGCACCCACGCTTCTCCCGGCATGGATCTGGGGCATCGTCACGGTCGCAGCCGGCTGGTTCTTGCTGCAACCGGGCCTCGGCATCGGCTGGGCCGCATCGAAAACGCCAAACCCGAACAAGGTCCGCGCCCTCAATCTTGCGGCTCATACCGTCTTCGGTCTCGGCCTTTGGGCAACGGCGCTCGTCGTCGGATAGCCGAAGCGACCCGTCAGATCGCGCTTGAGAAAGTATCGCAAGCGCCGACATCGCCGCTATCATAGCCGCGCTTGAACCACTTCATCCGCTGCGCGGATGTCCCGTGGTTGAAGGCGTCGGGCACGACATAGCCCTGGCTGCGCTTCTGCAGCGTGTCATCGCCGATCTGCTGAGCGGCATTCAGCGCTTCCTCAATGTCGCCGATCGAAAGAATTCCTGCCTTGTCCGCCGATTTCGCCCAGATACCGGCATAACAATCGGCCTGAAGCTCAACCCGAACGGACATCTGGTTCGCCTCGCGCTGCCCCATCGAACGACGCTGGCGGTTGAACTCGGGCAAGACACCGGTGAGGTTCTGGACGTGATGACCGACCTCATGAGCAATGACATAGGCCTGGGCGAAATCGCCGGCCGCATTCAACTGCCGCTCCAACTGGTCGAAGAATTCGGTATCCAGATAGACCTTCCGGTCAGCCGGGCAATAAAATGGCCCCGTTGCCGACGATGCAAGCCCACAAGCAGAGTCAATCGCGCCGCTGAAGAGGACGAGCTTCGGCTCTTCATAAGTTTCACCGGACGCCGAGAAGATCTTGTCCCAGGTGGTCTCGGTTTCGGCGAGCACTACCCTGATAAAGGCCGTCGTGTCGTCGTTCGCCTGTTGAACCGGACGCTGGCCGATCGACTGCTCGTAGCCGGAGCCGGCACCGCCGACATTGCCCTCGCCGAGAACCTGCAGCATGTCGATGCCCATTGCCTTCAGGACGAAGTAGATGATCACCAGGAAGATGATCGTTCCGAAGCTCAAGCCACCGCCGCGTCGCCCGCCCGTCGGGATCTGGATACCGGAGCGGCCGAAAGGATTTCGACCGGACCCACCACTGGGGGTGGATTGCCCGCGCCTATCCTCGACATTGTCCGACTGCCGACGCCCCCTCCACTCCATCGCACTTCCTCCCCCGGTCATGAATTTGCCAGTGAGAAGATAGCTGAAACATCGAGCAAGGCCAGTGACGGGAGATGCTGATTGTTGCTCATCCCCGCGACCAGGAGGATGGCCGAGACCTAAACCACCACAAAACGAGCAGCGCAACTGCGAGAAATACGCCGATTGCCAGCAGATATGCCGCTCCCTGCCCTTCCCCGAAGAGAAGCTTGTGCATCAATCTCCCCGGCAGAAGCGTAAAGGCACCGGCTGTCAGAAGCGAGAGGGCGTAGAGATTGCCGACATGCCGCCGGTGTTGCGCGATGCGTCCGGCACGGGCTGCCGCGACCACCTGCCAGCTTCCGATCAGCGTCACGACGGACAGCAGATGGATGGGGCTGAAGCCGAAAAAGAGGTCCAGCTGCTGAATGAACAGGCTCGACAACGCAGTAGCGACCATCAGGCCGATCCAGATCCGGCCCAGGATACGATGTATGGCCGTTCCCTTTCGGGTGAGCATCAGAATGGTACCAAGAATGAGAGCCAACAACGCAGTGACGATGTGGATCTGGATGGCGGGCGAGGATTGCGTCAGGAGAGAAAGTGACATGGGGCTTGCCTTGGACGGGATCGCAGCTTCAATGGGACCTGTCTCGCTGATCGCTTCGCAAGCTCTCAGCGACAAACGCTTTGCCGTCGATGTCGAGAGAAATTCGTGAACAGCACCGCCCTGCAGTCCGCGCTTCGTGAGTGGACGACACTCATCCGCTCGCCCCGCCTCTGGGCGACCTTCGCGATCGTGGTTTCGATCTTCGTCGCAACCGGTCCGTCGGGAACGATGGACGCGATGGGTCTTGTCGAACGCGCCGCCTTCTGGACCCTCCTTCATGCTGCGGCCTGGGCGGTCGCGATCCTCGTCATCACCCTGGGCGAAGCCAGGTTCGCCGCCCACGTCCGCAGCACGCGCGCCTTGCTCACGCTGAACGCCGTGATCGCCACCCCCTTCGTGGCGGTAGCAGTGGAACTGATCCGCTGGTCATGGCTCGGCTCTGAGCCGACCATATCGTCCTATGCCCGGCAGCTCCTGGCCTGCCTACCGCTCTCGGTGATCTTCAGTCTTCTAACGCACATGACGATGTCGACGGTTCCGCCCGAAGCCTCAGTTGACATAGAACCTTCGGATGACACAGAGGCCCGCAGTGACGAACCACCTCCACTTCTGGCCCGACTTAAACCGGAGATGCGCGGACCGATCCTGCATCTG
Organism: Rhizobium sp. Q54; assembly: GCA_943372805.1. Classification (GTDB taxonomy): domain Bacteria; phylum Pseudomonadota; class Alphaproteobacteria; order Rhizobiales; family Rhizobiaceae; genus Allorhizobium. Next base: position 54,747 of record CALSAF010000004.1, on the reverse strand, counting down.
ACGGTCGAAGATCACTATACCGTCGTCACCACCAGTCGCGGTCGGCAACTGGTGCTGTTGCGCTTCTCCGATGCCTTGCGGGAAGTGGGCGCGGTCGACGGCCTGCAGACCCATCGTTCGCACTGGGTCGCCGCCGAGCATGTCGCGACGCTTGCCCGAAACGACGGCCGTCTCGTTGTCTACCTGAAATCCGGCGCGGCAATTCCCGTCAGTCGCAGTCATGCCGACGCCGTGCGCCGTCGCTTTGGCGGCATCTGAAGCACGTCAGCTCTTGGCGTAACCGTATTCTCCGCCCCGCGCCAGCGCCCGCTGGTAGGCAGGTCGCGCCCGGACTCGCTCCATCCAGCCACGCAGAGCGGTGGTGTCCCTCCCTTGTGCGATACGGGTCATCCCGGCTTCGACAGGAAAGCTCATGGCGATATCCGCCGCCGAGAAGTCCTTGCCGGCGAACCAGCCATCCTTCGCAACCTCGGCGACCCACAGATCAAGGTGATCGGCGAGCTGGGGATCGAGCAGCTTGCTAGAGACACCCTGGCTGATCATCCTTGCAACCGGTCGGATGAAGAAGGGCACTTGCCCCGGAATGCGGGCAAAGATCAGCTTCATGACCAGCAACGGCATGGCTGAACCCTCGGCATAATGCATCCAGTAGCGATAACGCAGCCGCTCCTCGGTACCGGCCGCCGGCCGCAAGCCCTCGCCGCCATAGGTTTCGATCAGATATTCCATGATCGCACCGCTTTCCGCGATCATTCGGCCCTTGTCTTCGATGACCGGGGATTTTCCAAGCGGGTGTATAAGCTTCAGGCTCTCTGGCGCGCGATAGTCCTTCGTTCGACGATAGACCGTGACCTGATAGTCGAGCCCCAGCTCCTCCAGCAGCCAGAGAATCCGGTGGGCGCGGGAATTGTCCAGGTAATGCACGGTGATCATGAAGGAACGTCTCTCGATTGTCGCTGATTGAACTATCTAGCCACCACAAGCGCGTCCGTCGACCCGAGGTCTGCAACTTTCTCGGACGCGACAGGCCACGTGACACGCTCAGACGACTTGGCATGCCCGGTCCCGCATGCAAGTCTCCTTGGCAAATGCGCTTTGGGAGGATTGGCGACATGAAGGCGATGCGACTGGAAGCAACCGGCCGGCTGTTCACCCGCGAGGTGGAGAAACCGAAGCCAGGGCCGGAAGACCTGCTCGTCCGGGTCGAGGCCTGTGGTGTCTGCGGCACCGATCGTCACCTCTTCCACGGCGAGTTTCCCTGTACGCCGCCGGTAACGCTCGGCCATGAATTCAGCGGCATTGTCGAGGGAATGGGAGCTGCCGTCTTCGGCTTTGCCATCGGCGACCGCATTACCGGCGACCCCAATATCGCCTGCGGGCGCTGCAGCCATTGCGCCAATGGTCGCGTCAATCTCTGCCGCAATCTCAGGGCGATCGGCATCCACCGTGACGGCGGCTTCGCCGATTATGTCGTGGTACCCCACAAGCAGGCCTTCCTGCTTCCCGGGGACCTTGATCCCATGCACGGCGCCTTCTGCGAGCCGCTCGCCTGCTGCCTGCACGGCATCGACCTCGCCGAAATCAAGACCGGCGCGTCCGTTGTCGTCCTCGGAGGAGGCGTTATCGGCCTTCTGACGGTCCAACTCGCCAGGCTGGCGGGCGCGACAACGGTGATCCTCGTGACACGGCAGGCGACCCGCCGCCGGCTGGCCGAGGAACTGGGCGCGACGGCCAGCGTCGATCCGGGGGCGGGCGACGTGCTGGCACAGATCGCCGGCGACAATGGTCTGGTTCCCGGCGGCGTCGATGTCGTGCTGGAATGCGCCGGCGTCGGTGAAACCGTCATTCAGGCGACGAAGCTGGTTCGGCCGGGCGGCACTGCCGTCATCCTCGGCGTCATGCCCCAGGGCGAGAAGATCACGATCGAACCCTTTGACCTGCTTTTTCGGGAGGTAAAGCTGGTCACCTCGTTCCTCAATCCCTTCACCCATCGGCGCGCCGCAGACCTGATCGCTTCGGGAAAAATCGAGGTGGAGAAACTGATCTCACGCAAGGTCTCGCTCGATGAGGCCCCCTCGGTCGTCAGCAACCCGCCACAGCCGGGCGAGGTCAAGGTGCTCGTCGTCCCCAGCCTCTGATCAGAGCGGCGGACGCCTGTCCTTCCAGGGCCGGGCCATCTCAAGCTGGCCCGCCAGCGCAAACAGCGTGTCCTCGTCGGCGAAGCGGCCGACGAACTGCATGCCGATCGGAAGTCCCTCGGGCGACCAGCCTGTAGGCACCGACATCGCCGGTTGGCCCGTGACGTTGAAGACAGGCGTCCAGGGAATGAACTCGAAGGTCTGCGCCGCCAGCTGCTCGGCGATCCCGAGCTTTTTCAGTAGCCGCCCGCCGCCGACATAGCCGAGCACCGTCAGCAGTTTTTTCTCGATGGCACTCGGCTGCAAGGCACCGATCTTGACCGGAAGCGAGGAGAGAACCGGTGTCATGAGGACGTCGACACCATCGAAAAAGCCAAGGATGGAGCGGGCCGAAAGCGTGAGATAGCGATGCGCGGTGATCAGGTCGGAGGCAGTGAACCCCTCGCCCAGCAATCCCATGCCGAAGGACGAGGCGTCGTAGTCGCCCGGTCGGATCTTGATGCCGAAGGTCTTCGCGGTGAACTCGATATCGGCCCTCAGTTCGCCGGCAAGAGCCGTGAGGAAGGCCATGGAAAAGGCCTCCCGCTCGACGGGCGGCGCCGCCTCCAGGACCTCGTGTCCGAGATCGGCAAGCAGCTTCACCGTCTCGTCGAAAGCCGCAACCACCTCCGGCGCCACCGCCTTGCCGAGCATTGGTTCGCGCGAGACTGCAATTCTCAGCCGTCCCGGCGCCCGCTGGACGGCATCGAGAAAGGTACCGGCATGTGTCTGCAGAGGATGCGGCGAGCCGCGGTCCGGCCCGTGGGTCACATCAAGCACGGCAGCGCTGTCCCGGACCGACCTCGTCAGCACATGCTCGACGGCAAAGCCAGACCAGGCCTCGCCGATGAAGGGACCTGCCGGGGTTCGCCCCCGCGTCGGCTTCATCCCGAAGACCCCGCAGGCAGAGGCCGGAATACGGATGGAACCACCCCCGTCACCGCCGGAAGCGATTGGCACCATTCCCGAAGCGACAGCCGCCGCCGAGCCACCGGATGAGCCACCTGGAGTGCGCGTGACATCCCACGGATTACGGGTCGGCCCGTTTGCAGAGGGTTCTGTATAGGGTGTCAGGCCGAATTCCGGTGTATTGGTCCGCCCGGCAATCACCAGCCCCGCCCGCTCCCAGCGTGTCACCAGTTCACTGTTGCCCACGGCCGACCGCGTTGCCCAGAGGCCGTTGCCATTGCCCGTCGGAACACCGTCGATCTGTGCCAGCAGATCCTTGACCAGGAACGGCACGCCCGAAAGCGGTCGGTCTGCAACACCTGAGGCCACTCTCTTCCGTGCCCGATCGAACAAGGGTCGCACCACCGCATTGAGTTGCGGGTTGACCGCCTCGATGCGCGCTATGGCCGCCTCCAGGACCTCTGCGGGCGAGACTTCCTTTCGCCGAATCAGATCAGCGAGCCCCAGCCCGTCATGCGCAGCATAGTCCTTGAACATCGTCTCCCCCATCCGATTCTGGCAGATTCGAGCTCACAGTCAGCGCAATCCGGCGATCAATCAAGCGGCCGGGAACAAAACCGCTCAGTCGAATATAAATATCTACTTAACCATGGAAGACTAGAGTCTGCTCCAAAGGCCGGTGCAACACCGGCGCAGCGGACGTGGTCCGCTGCCTTGCAGTCAAAGGCTAATGAGGGAACGGCCCATGTTATTCAAATCCGCTACCAGCCGAAACATTTTCTCGACCGTCGGTCTGGGCGTCGTGACCACGATCGGTGTCGCAGCAACCCTGGTCGGCCTGAGCTACGGCACGATCCGCGGCGCCGGCATCGACAAGATGCAGACGGCAGCCTCGGATGCCGCTGCCGAAGTCAACCAGACGCTCAGCATCGCCCACCAGATGGTCGCCGGCATGGAAGCTTCGATTTCCGCCCTGCGCGCCCAGGGCCTCTCCGATCGCGACACGGCTATGGCTGTGATGACGCGAACACTCGAAGGTTTCCCTGGTGCCATCGGCGTGTCGAGCGGCTGGGAACCCAATGCCTTTGACGGCAAGGACGCGGATTTTGTCGGCAAGCCCGTTCACGACCAGACCGGCCGCTTCATGCCCTACATCTACCGTGCCGGTGGCGCGATCAAGAGCGACGTCCTGGTCGACTACGACAAGCCCGGCGCCGGCGACTATTACATCCTGCCCGTGACCACCGGCAAATCGGTTCTGCTTGAGCCCTATGTCTATCCGGTGGACGGCAAGGACGTCCTGATGACGACCATTTCGATCCCCGTCCTCGATGGCGGAAAGGCGCTTGGCTATGTCGGCGCCGATATCGATCTCGACAAGACGGCCGCCGATCTCGCGGCCAAGCGACCGCTCGGAGACGGCTATGTCGCACTCCTCTCGTCCGCAAACGCCTTTGTCAGCCATCCCGACAAGGCTGTCATGGGCAAGGCGCTGAAAGACAGTGGCCTGGATGCCTCCGCCTGGGAAGGCCTCCTGAAGACACCGGGCGCCGTCGGCACAATGATCGACAAGGACGGCATCGAGCGCATGGCAATCGCCGTTCCGATCGAGCCCTTCCCCGGGGCCGTCTGGAACGTCGTCGTTGCCGTGCCGAGTGCCACCGTTCTCGGCGCACTGACCCATACCGTCTGGACCTCGGCGCTGATCATCGCCGGCGCCACGGTGATCCTCATGATTGTCGGCTGGCTACTTGCTCGCCGCTTCATTGGCCGCATCAACCGCGTGATCGGCCAGACGACCGACATTGCAGCCGGCAGGCTCGACGTCCATCTGACCGACAAGGAGCGCACCGACGAATTGGGGGATCTTTCCCGTTCGCTGGCCGTTCTCCTGGAAAGCAATCGCAAGAAGATGGAGCTCGAAAAGGCAGCCGAAGCCCGCTACGAGCAGGAAGAAATCGAACGCGTCGAACGCTCCAAGGGTCACAAGGCCCGCGAGGAGGAAATCCGCTTCGTCGTTGACGAACTGCGCGCTGGCCTCGCCCGGCTGTCGGACGGCGACATGACAGTCCGGCTCGACAAGCCCTTCTCTCCTGCCCTCGACGAGATCCGCGGCAATTTCAACGAGTCGATCGAGAAGCTCCGCGCTGCAATGATTTCCTTCCGCGACAACGCGACCACCATCGAGAACGGCTCCAACGAGATCCGCTCAGCCGCCGATGATCTGGCACGCCGCACCGAACAGCAGGCTGCGTCGGTCGAGGAAACCTCGGCGGCCCTGTCGCAGATCACCCGTTCGGTTCGCGAATCCACCCAACGGGCCGAAGAGGCCGGCCAGCAGGTCAGCCGCACCAAGGAAAGCGCCGAGCGCTCCGGCGAAGTCGTACGCTCCGCGATCGATGCCATGAGCGCGATCGAGCAGTCCTCGCAGTCGATCTCCAACATCATCGGCGTCATCGACGAAATCGCCTTCCAGACAAACCTGCTCGCCCTCAATGCCGGCGTCGAGGCCGCCCGCGCCGGTGAAGCCGGCAAGGGTTTTGCGGTCGTCGCCCAGGAAGTGCGGGAACTCGCCCAGCGGTCGGCCAACGCTGCCAAGGAGATCAAGACGCTGATCACCGCATCCGGCGATCAGGTCAAGCACGGCGTCTCGCTTGTCGACGAAACCGGTGTGGCCCTGACGGCGATCGTCGCCGAGGTCCAGCAGATCAACACCAATGTGCACGCAATCGTCGAGGCCGCCCGCGAGCAGTCGACCGGTCTCGCCGAGATCAACTCGGCCGTCAACATCATGGATCAAGGAACGCAGAAGAACGCCGCCATGGTCGAGGAAACCAATGCGGCCTCGCACACGCTGGTGTCGGAAGTGCAGGCACTGTCGGCCCGTCTTGCGCAGTTCAACCTCGGTTCAGCTTCGCGCCCCATGGCAACGCCGGCTCAGGCCACACGGCCCTATAGCGCCCCCGCACCAGCGACCGCCCGCCCTGCTTCCCCGGCCCGTCCGGCACCGGCAAGCGAAGCCGCCCGTCCGGTCGCGTCTCCCGCCAGGGCACTGGCCGGCAAGATCGCGTCTGCAATGGGTGCGAAGCCCGCACCAAGCGGTCAGGAGTGGGAAGAGTTCTGAGCCTCGCGGTATATCATCTTGATGGAAATGGCGGGCATGGCCCGCCATTTTCCGTTCCAGGCGCACTCAGTTCGGGTCGAAGACCAGAAGCTCCTCGAAATGGTTCATATCGTCGAAGGCACAGAAGGCCGGGGCACGCAGCTCGATGACCGGCGCCCGGCGGGCAATCTCCCGAGACATCTCGTCCAGAAAAGGAACCCAGACGGCCAGGGTGGCATCATCGAATCGCTCGAGCATGTAGGCGAAGGTGATGTGAAAGACATAGCTGTCGTGATCCGGATGCCGGTAGCCAAGCAGGTCGGCCAATCGGTTCCGCCAATCCTTGAGGATGGCACGGTCGCGTTCCGTAACACCGTCAAGCGTCAGCCCGATCGGTGTTGCCTGGGTGACCTCCACTGCAAATGCCTCGCCAGGCGGAAAGCCCGCCAGCCTGTCCATGAAAATCCCTGTCATGTCGTCGACCGGCGTCTCAACAGGCACCTCGGAAGGCCAGTAGGGCAGCGCCCGCCGCGTCTCGATGATCCCCTGAAAGAGCGTCATATGCAGGCTGGAGGCAGCCGTGAACGCCAATTTGCCAGCACCGGGCATGCGCAGATAACGCTCGCGCAGATCAAGAAGAACCTCCGATGTCTCGGAGCCATCGGCAAGGTGACAGACGACAGTGTTGCCACGTTCGCGAAGGAACGTGCCGGTGCTGTCGTAGCGTGTCCCCAGATGTGGGATCGGCCCGGGATTGTGGGCATGCGAGGCGAAATTGAGATGACTGGGGAGAATGAAAGTCATGGCCAAGGGTTCCTTGCGAAGCGTCTGGCTCCAGTAGTCCTGGTCTGCGAACCTGCTGTGACAATCGCTACCCTTCGAACCCGGCTTATCCCCTCCCCAACTTTCCTATCGCACGCTGCAAATATGGGGTTCCTTCCGGCGAAACATTTCCCTATAAGCCGCTTCTAGCCTGAAAAGACCATCTTCCTGCGCCCGGCCGGTGACCTCCCTCACCCAGGCCGGTTTTTCGCGCAGGCGCAAGAACGGATAGAGCCATGCCCAAGCGCCAAGATATCAAGTCCATCCTCATCATCGGCGCGGGGCCGATCGTCATCGGTCAGGCATGCGAGTTCGACTATTCCGGCACACAGGCTGTGAAGGCGCTGAAGGAAGAAGGCTACCGGGTCATCCTGGTCAATTCCAACCCGGCCACCATCATGACCGATCCGGGCCTCGCCGACGCGACTTACGTGGAGCCGATCACCCCTGAGGTCGTTGCCAAGATCATCGCCAAGGAACGCCCGGACGCGCTGCTCCCCACCATGGGCGGCCAGACGGCGCTGAACACGGCACTCTCTCTGAAGCGCATGGGCGTTCTCGACCGCTACAATGTCGAGATGATCGGCGCCAAGCCCGCCGCGATCGACATGGCCGAAGACCGCGCCCTTTTCCGCGAAGCCATGACCCGCATCGGGCTCGAAACCCCGAAGTCGATGCTCGCCAATGCCACCGAGATCAAGGACGCCGACCGCAAGACGCATGAAGCCGCCCGCAACGAACTGAAGGCCAGACTTTCCGGCCCCGAACTCGACAAGGCGCTCGACGAGCTTGAGAACCAGTGGAACCTCGGAGAGACGGACCGCAAGCAGCGCTACATGGCGCACGCCATGGCGATTGCCGCCCAGGCGCTCGACGTCGTCGGCCTGCCCGCCATCATCCGCCCGTCCTTCACGATGGGCGGCACCGGTGGCGGCATCGCCTACAACCGCTCGGAATTCTACGAGATCATCAATTCCGGCCTCGATGCCTCTCCCACCACCGAAGTCCTGATCGAAGAATCGGTCCTCGGCTGGAAGGAATATGAGATGGAGGTCGTCCGCGACAAGGCGGACAACTGCATCATCGTCTGCTCGATCGAGAACATCGATCCGATGGGCGTCCACACCGGCGACTCGATCACGGTTGCTCCGGCGCTGACGCTGACGGACAAGGAATACCAGATCATGCGCAACGCCTCGATCGCGGTTCTGCGCGAGATCGGCGTTGAGACCGGCGGCTCGAACGTCCAGTTCGCCGTCAACCCGGCTGACGGCCGCCTTGTCGTCATCGAAATGAACCCGCGCGTTTCGCGCTCGTCGGCTCTTGCCTCGAAGGCCACCGGCTTCCCGATCGCCAAGATCGCTGCCAAGCTCGCCGTAGGCTACACGCTCGACGAACTCGAAAACGACATCACCGGCGGCGCGACACCGGCCTCCTTCGAGCCGTCGATCGACTACGTCGTCACCAAGATCCCGCGCTTCGCCTTCGAAAAATTCCCGGGCGCCGAACCGACGCTGACCACCGCGATGAAGTCGGTCGGCGAAGTCATGGCGATCGGCCGCACCTTCGCCGAATCGCTGCAGAAGGCGCTGCGCGGTCTCGAAACGGGTCTCACCGGCCTCGACGAGATCGAGATCCCGGGCCTTGGTCAGGGCGACGACAAGAACGCCATCCGTGCCGCTATCGGCACGCCGACGCCCGACCGCCTGCGCATGGTTGCCCAGGCACTGCGCCTCGGCATGTCGCCGGAAGAAGTTCACGAAGGCTGCAAGATCGATCCGTGGTTCATCGCCCAGTTCAAGGCGATCACCGACATGGAAGCCCGTGTTCGCGAGCATGGCCTGCCGCAGGATGCCGAAAACCTGCGGACACTTAAGGCCATGGGCTTCTCCGATGCCCGCCTTGCCTCGCTCTCCGGCAAGCGTCCAAAGGAAGTCGCCGAACTGCGCAACGGCCTTGGTGTTCGCCCGGTCTTCAAGCGCATCGACACCTGCGCTGCCGAATTCGCTTCGCCCACCGCCTACATGTATTCGACCTATGAGACCCCCTTCGTCGGCGCGCTGCGCTCGGAAGCGGAAGTCTCTGATCGCAAGAAGGTGGTCATCCTCGGCGGCGGTCCGAACCGCATCGGCCAGGGCATCGAGTTTGATTACTGCTGCTGCCATGCCGCCTTCGCGCTGAAGGATGCCGGCTTCGAAGCGATCATGATCAACTGCAACCCGGAAACCGTATCGACCGACTACGACACCTCCGACCGCCTCTATTTCGAGCCGCTGACGGCCGAAGACGTGATCGAGATCCTGCGCGCCGAGCAGGAAAAGGGTGAAGTCGTCGGCGTCATCGTCCAGTTCGGCGGCCAGACCCCGCTCAAGCTCGCAGAAGCGCTGGAAAAGAACGGCATCCCGATCCTCGGCACCGCACCCGACATGATCGACCTCGCCGAAGACCGCGACCGCTTCCAGAAACTTCTGATGAAGCTCGATCTGAACCAGCCGAACAACGGCATCGCCTATTCGGTCGAACAGGCCCGCCTCGTCGCCACTGAGATCGGCTTCCCGCTCGTCGTGCGCCCGTCCTACGTGCTCGGCGGCCGCGCCATGCAGATCATCCATTCGGAATCGATGCTGCAGTCCTACCTGCTGGACACGGTCCCTGGTCTGGTCCCTGAGGATATCAAGCAGCGCTACCCGAACGACAAGACCGGCCAGATCAACACCCTGCTCGGCAAGAACCCTCTGCTCTTCGACAGCTACCTGACCAACGCAATTGAAGTTGACGTAGACGCGCTCTGCGACGGCGAAAATGTCTTCGTCTCGGGCATCATGGAGCATATCGAGGAAGCCGGCATCCACTCGGGTGATAGCGCCTGCTCGCTGCCCTCGCGCTCCTTCTCGCCGGAACTCCTGGACGAACTGGAGCGCCAGACGACTGCGATGGCCAAGGCCTTGAACGTCGGCGGCCTGATGAATGTCCAGTACGCCATCAAGGACGGCACCATCTACGTGCTTGAGGTAAACCCGCGCGCCTCGCGCACGGTTCCCTTCGTGGCCAAGACCATCGGTGCTCCGATCGCGAAGATCGCAGCCCGCATCATGACCGGCGAAAAGCTCGATGATGCGATTGCTGCCTATGGCAAGAAGCCGGACCCGCGCAACCTCAAGCACATCGCGGTCAAGGAAGCTGTCTTCCCGTTTGCCCGTTTCCCGGGCGTTGATACGCTACTCGGACCGGAAATGCGCTCGACGGGTGAAGTCATCGGCCTCGACACCGATTTCGCTCTGGCGTTTGCCAAGAGCCAGCTCGGCGCATCCGTTGAACTGCCGCGCGACGGCACGGTCTTCGTCTCCGTCCGCGACGAGGACAAGGCCCGCGTCCTGCCGGCAATCCTGATCCTGACCCAGATCGGCTTCAAGGTTCTGGCCACCGGCGGCACCCAGCGCTTCCTGGCCGAAAACGGCATCCCGGCGGTGAAGATCAACAAGGTGCTCGAGGGCCGTCCGCATATCGAGGACGCCATCCGCAACCGTCAGGTCCAGCTGGTCATCAACACGACCGACGGCAACAAGGCGATCTCGGATTCGAAGTCACTGCGCCGCGCGGCCCTGATGCAGAAAGTGCCCTACTACACAACCATGGCCGGTGCGCTCGCCGCTGCCGAAGCCATCCGTGCGCTGAAGAGTGGACAACTCGAGGTTCGCCCGCTGCAGAGCTACTTCTGAGGCGCACCAGACAGTGGAAATCTGCCTCCGCTGCCTATCTATCATCAGGTCGATGATAGTGGTCCGGCACCGGAGGCAGGCTTCCCGTCATGTTTCTCGATCTCAAGAACTACACGCCACCGCCAGAGCCGCCGGCGAACCGGGGACCAGAGCCGCTGACGCCGAAACAAAAGAAGGCGCTCGCCTGGATCGTCGGTGTGAACCTCGTGCTGCTCATCATCGCGCCGATTGGTGGCGCAACGGTGATTTCCGGTTTGATAGCGCTGTTCGACTAACAGCAGGCATGCTCAGATCGTCACGCCGTCCGCCTCTGCTTGGCGAGGAGGGCAAGGGCGATGCCACCGATGACGGCCGCCGCCGACACGACGAAATGCAGCGTCAGCATTTCCCCGAGAAACAGGATCGCCCCGGCAGCGGCGATCACCGGCACCGAAAGCTGGATCAGCGCAGCCCGGAAGGTGCTGAGCTGCGGCAGGGCCTTGTACCAGATCGAATAGCCGACCCCGGAAGCGACGATCCCGGAGGCGAGCGCCAGCAGCACGCCGGACCCCGAAACGCTTTCCCTGACCACCGCGAAGCCGATCAGAGGCAGACAGAAGACACAGGCCCGCAGAAAATTCCCGGCCGTATCGCCCATCGGATCGCGCGAACCGCGTCCGTTGATCGTATAGGCGGCCCAGGCAATCCCGGATGCGATCATCAGCACGCTGCCCAGGGGATCAGGACGCCCGGCTCCCGGCAGAATCAGGTAGACGAAGGCAGAGAAGGCAATGACGAAGCCGACAAGCTCGCGCCGGCTCGGCCTGTCGCCGCGAAAGAGCCCATAGGCCACCATGCTCGCCTGCACCGAGGTGAACAGAATGAGCGCCCCGGTCGCCGCCCCGAGCGAGAGATAGGCAGCCGAGAAAGCCAGCGCATACGTGAAGAGCGCGGCAGCAGAGCCCCAGGAACCGGGCAGGACATTCTCTGCCCGAGCGCCATTCCCTCTCGCCCTCTGCAATAGAAAGAACAGCACGATCGCCCCGGACAGGATCCGGATCGCCGTATAGGCTGCGGGGCCGATCGACAATGTGCCCAGCGCTTCGCGTGCAAACAGCGAATTTGCGGCAAAGGCCAGCATGGCCAGGCTCGTCAGCAGGACGGTCGATTGCAAAGCGGCTCTCCTCGCCGCGTCCGCGCGGCTGTGGCCTCTTCAGTCGGCCAACCGCACGTGTTAAACGCCACCGACATCGCCTTGACAAGCACCGATCGGGGAGCGCGCACATGGATCGCCTGGATATCGTCACCGAACGCCTGTTCCGGACCGATGCGGAAACTCTGTTCGACGCCTTCGCCAAACCGGAAATCCTCGCCATTTGGTGGGGCCCGCATGGCTTCACCAACCGCATCACCGAATTCAGTTTCGTGCCCGGTGGCGAGTGGCGTGTGACCATGACCTCCTCCGACGAGACCGACTTCGACAACCGCTGGACCTTCCAGGCAATCGAGCGCCCGCACCGCATCCTCGCGCTCCATCATGAACCGATGCATGTCTTCACGCTCGACATGCGCCTTGAACCAGATGAAAGCGGCACCCGCCTCACCTGGCACATGCAGTTTGACGACACCCCGGAAAACCGGGAGATCGAACGCTTCATCGCCGCCGCAAACGAGCAGAATTTCGACAGACTGGAAGCCGCGATCGGCCTCTGAAGAGCCTCGCCCGCGACCGATTACCATCGTGAATTTGTTCCATCACAATTTGACAATTGCCTAAATGCACCCCGTCACGGCAGTGTGCCGTGCGATATTTTCGGAGATTTTCAAATGACTGCCGTGATTGATGGGCCCGCGCCTAAGGCGACGCGCCGGGAATGGATTGGTCTCCTGATCCTCTCCATTGCCTGCCTGATTTACTCGATGGACCTCTCGGTTCTGTTTCTCGCCATGCCGGCAATCGTCGCGGATCTCGATCCCTCGGCCACCCAGCTTTTGTGGATCAACGACATCTACGGCTTCATGGTCGCAGGTTTCCTGGTGACCATGGGAACGCTCGGCGACCGGATCGGTCGGCGCAAGGTGCTCCTGATCGGCGCCTTCTTCTTTGGCGCCGCCTCCGTCTTTGCCGCCTTTGCCAACACGGCCTCGATGTTGATCATCGCTCGCGCCCTGCTCGGTATTGCCGGTGCCACGATCGCGCCCTCGACGCTCTCGCTGGTCGTCAACCTCTTCCGCGACGAGAGCGAACGCAACCGCGCAATCAGCATCTGGGGCACGGCCTTTGCGGTCGGCGGCCTGATCGGCCCGCTGATCGGTGGGCTGCTTCTGCAGTATTTCCATTGGGGCTCGGTCTTCCTGATCAATGTCCCGATCATGGCCGCCCTTCTCGCCAGCGCGCCCTTCCTGCTGCCCGAATACAAGGATGAAAATGCCGGCCGCCTCGATCTGCTGAGTGTTGCGCTGTCGCTCCTCACCGTGCTGCCCATCGTCTACGGTTTCAAGAAGATGGCCGCCGAGGGCTTCGAACCGGTGCAGCTTGTGCCCATTCTTTTCGGCCTTGCCGTCGGCATAGTCTTCGTGAAGCGCCAGAAGGTGCTCGAACATCCGATGATCGATCTCGCCCTGTTCAAAATCCCGGCCTTCACCGCCTCGCTGATGGTCAATCTCGCCGGTGTCTTCTTCATCTTCGGCATCTTCCTGTTCCAGAACCTCTTCCTGCAGCTGGTGATCGGCCTGACACCGCTCAAGGCAGCGCTCTGGTCCATCCCCTCCTCGCTCGTCTTCACCGTCATGTCCTTCCAGGCCTGGCGCGTAACCAACCGCCTGGGGCCCGTCCGGACCGTGCTGCTGGGACTGGTCATCAACGCATTCGGAACCGGCCTCATGGCAATCGCCGCCTGGCATTCGAGCCTGATCGGCGTACTCGGCGCCAGCATGGTCATGGGCCTCGGCTTCGTGCCGGTAATCCTGACGACAACGGGCCTGATCGTTGGCACCGCCCCGCCGGAACGCGCCGGCTCGGCTTCCGCCATCTCCGAAACCAGCGCCGAATTCGGCGGCGCTTTGGGTGTCGCTGTCCTCGGCAGCCTCGGCACGCTCTTCTACCGGTTCGGCATGCAGGATGCAGATCTGACCGCCCTCTCCGCAACCGACCAGACCGCTGTCACCTCGGCACTCGGCACCGCCCTCGAAGTCGCCCGCAACACCGGCAACGAAGCAGCCCCATGGCTTGACATCGCAAAGACCAGCTACGCCTCGGGCTTTGCCCTCTGCTGCGCTCTGGCCACCGTCACCCTGCTCCTGCTCGCCGTTATCGCCGCGCGCGTTTACGCACGGACGGAAATCGATCTTGACGCAGCCGCAGGAAGCCACGACCATTGATTGCATGAAATCTGTCGTCAGGCATATGCTTCGGGCATTCTTGGTACTCGTAATCGTCGTGGTCAGTGTCCCTGCGGGTTTCCGGCTGTGGTCGGCCTTTCGCGAGACTACACCTTCTCTCTCGGGGGAATGGGTCGCGGCTAGCCTCGTCGGCGGAGATACGCGCCTCGCTTATCGGGAGTGGGGCAACCACGATGACCCGCCAGTCATGCTGATCCACGGCACCCTCGCCTGGTCGCAGACCTGGCAGGTCATCGCGCCGCAAATTGCATCTGCCGGGTTTCGCGTCATTGCCCCGGATCTCCCCCCTTTCGGCTATTCGCAGCGCCCGTCCAATGCCGACTACGGTCGCAAAGCCCAGGCCGATCGCATTCTCGCTTTCGCCGATGCATTGGGGCTGCAGCGCTTCGATCTGGTGGGCCATTCCTTTGGCGGCGGCGCAACGGTCGAAACTGCATTCCGGTCACCGGACCGGATCAACGGACTGGTATTGCTGGACGTGGCCATGGCCTGGAAAAGTCTCGGCGGCGGGGGCCCGGCTGTCTCCTTGCTGTCACGCGTTCGGCCCATCCAGACCGCTCTCATGGCCACCACCTTCACCAATCCGCTGATGATCGGGCCGGGTCTACAGGACTTCATTGCCGACGATTCGATTGTCACCGATGAGCGCATCGAACTCTATCGCAGGCCGCTAGCGGTTCAGGGGACGAGCGCAGCGGTGGGTGATTGGCTCCAGTCTGGCCTGTTTGGAGACGAAACCACTTCGCTTGCAGCGGACACGACACGCTATGCAGGATTTGAACCTCCCGTTCTGATCATCTGGGGTGAAGTGGATACGGTCACGCCCCTCGACCAGGCAAAGCATCTTCAATCCCTGTTCGCCGACGCGCAGCTTTCCGTGCTGCCGAACGTCAACCACATTCCGCATGTGGAAGCCCCCAACCAGGTGGCGCAGCTCATCATAGACTTCCTGCACAGCGATCGCCGCGACCGTCTCACCGATCCCAAGACCGGCCTTCGCCCCGCACTGGCGCCCTGACCTGCTGCAGCGTGTCGAACAACCGCTTCACATCCGAGAGGTCTGACCGGAACGCAGCAAGGCTGCGCGCCTTCAGATCCGGATCCGGCATCCTGAGGATCGCCGACGGATGCGTCGTGACGAGCAGCATGCGGTTGTCCTGCATGGGGATCGGCATGCCGCGCACCTCGGCGATCTGCCGGCTCTCACCGGTCAGCGACAGATAGGCGGTCGCGCCCAGCGCAACGACGATGCGCGGCCGGATGATCTCGATCTCTTTCGAGACCCACAAACGGCAATGCGCCACCTCGCCGGCATCCGGGCGCATGTGAATGCGCCGCTTGCCGCGCCGCTCGTATTTGAAATGCTTGACCGCATTGGTGACGTAGACCTGCGACCGATCGATCCCGGCAGCCGCAACAGCCTCGTCGAAGACCTGACCCGCCGGGCCGATAAATGGTCGCCCCGCGAGATCTTCGGTATCGCCGGGCTGCTCGCCGACGAACATGATCTCGGCATCGACAGGTCCCTCGCCGAACACCGTCTGCGTCGCATGGAAATGCAACGGACAGCGCGTGCAGCCAGCTGCCTCTTGGCGCAGCCGTTCCAGCGGCGGAAGGTCCGGGGCACTTTCCTCCTCCCGCCCGCGCCACTGCGCCTGCAGCCGCTCGTGGAAGGCTGGCGGCTGACTTGCCTCGCGCGCGGCCATCGCCTGCACCCGCCGCTCGGCACCGGCAATCAGGTCCGGAATGAGCGAGGCCTCCGGCATGTTCTTCCAGTATTTCTTCGGCATTTCCGACTGCATCGCATTGATCTTCACCCGTGCCGGATTGAAGATATTGGCGAAATAGGTCCGCCACAGCTCGTCGGTCTCGTCTTCCGCTTCAGGTCGGGCGGCTGGCTCGCGCGAGGTCTTCAACTCCTGCCCGTTCCAGGCGGCCGAGCCCTTTGGCGTCGCGATCAGCCAGTCCATGTCGGTGAAGCGCCGCTGGAAGAAGCCGGCGGTGCGCGCGACGATGAAATGCTCCGGCTCGAACCAGGCAACGAAGCGCCGCCGTTTCGCCTGGACAGCGTCCACCTCGCGGAACCGCACGAAGGCCTTCATCTTGTGGTTGTCGCGCCGGACATTCTTGATCAGGCGAACGAGGTCGGCGACATCGGGATCCGATCGCACCTGCAGAAGGCTGCGCTCCGTCTGCAACCTCCAGAGAATGCGGTAGAGCAGCGCAAAACGGTCCGGGTCGGAATGACAGATCGCCGCCTCGGCGGCCTCAATGAAAGCCTTGGACACCGTGATCTCGAGGGCTTGCCCGCGAGGCAACTGCGCCCCGGCTTCCGACCCGAAGAGATCGCCCGCCTCGCCCGAGAGCTGCCAACGCACCTGCTCCGGCGCTACGCCATCCCCCAGAAGCGCCCGCGCGGCATCGCGCCACTCGTCGAACGCTCCTCGCCCTTCCAGCGTGACGGTCCGCATCAGAAAAGCGACAGCTGCTCGGCCGGCGGCGCAAATACCGCCCGGAGATCCGACCGGTCGAGGCTGCGATTGGGCGACCAGCCCTCGGCGACGATAAAGGGCCGCACCTTCTTGAGCGACACGCCGAGACGGGTGAGATCCTCCAGCCGCACGCAGCGATGACGGCGGGCCGAGAGAAGCCCGTTCACGGTCTTCGTTCCAAAGCCCGGCACGCGCAGCAAGGTCTCACGATCCGCCTTGTTGACATCGACGGGGAAGCGGGCACGATTGGCAAGCGCCCAGGCAAGCTTCGGATCGAGTTCGAGATCGAGCATGCCATCCTGCCCGATCGAGGCGATTTCCTCCACGGAGAAACCATAGAAGCGATAAAGCCAGTCGGCCTGATAGAGCCGGTGCTCGCGCATCAGCGGCGGCTTGATCAGCGGCAGATTGCGCGAACTGTCCGGGATCGGGCTGAAGGCCGAGTAGTAGACGCGCTTCAGCCCGTAGCTGCTGTAGAGCCGCGCGCTGGAGCCGAGGATCGTCGCGTCACTCGCGCCATCGGCGCCGACGATCATCTGCGTGCTCTGTCCGCCGGGCACGAACTTCTTGCGCCGTCCGGTGAGCGTCGACTCGCGCGCTTCGTCGATCTTCAGCCTCAGATCCGCCATTGAGCGGCGAATGTTGACCGGCCGTTTCTCCGGCGCATAGCGCTCGAGCCCCTGATCTGTCGGAAGCTCGATATTGATCGACAGGCGGTCGGCGTAAAGCCCAGCCTCTTCCACCAGATGGGCGGATGCGTCGGGGATCGTCTTCAGGTGGATGTAACCGCGGAAATCATGCTTCGTCCGCAGATCCCGCGCAACCTTGACCATCTCCGCCATCGTGTCGTCCGAAGATCTGATGATGCCGGAGGACAGGAACAGACCTTCGATGTAATTGCGCCGATAGAATTCGATCGTCAGCCACACCACTTCCTCAGGCGTGAATCGCGCCCGCTCCACATTGCTCGACGAACGGTTGATGCAATAGGCACAGTCGTAGATGCAGAAATTTGTGAGCAAGATCTTCAGCAGCGAGATGCAGCGTCCATCAGGTGCATAGGCATGGCAGATGCCTGCCCCCTCTGTAGAGCCCAGTCCTCCAGAAGCCGAGGAGTCGCGTTTCGTTGTCCCGCTGGAAGCACAGGAAGCGTCGTACTTGGCGGCATCGGACAGAATGGCGAGACGTTCTTTGAGTGACTTCTTCATGAGTTAGTTCACTATATGTTCCACTGACGATCGTCAACAAACCACGCTGCGGCATTCCGTCTCCGCCACAGCAATCCCACTGTTTCAAAAGAGTTTTTCAGCGCATTTGCGTTCACTTTCATGCATTTGCCGAAAACTCTGGAAATTGCGCTGACCATTCTGTTATAGTCGACGCAACCTGATTTGTGACACGGTTCCGCAGCTTCGCTTCGGAACCTGTTTTCTTTTGTGCCCGCCGTCGCGGCCATGAAGACGAAGGAAGAGGAAATGGTAGACAAGGTACCGATGACGCAGAACGGCTTTGACAAGCTCAACGAAGAGTTGCGCTGGCGTCAGCAGGAGGAGCGTCCGCGCATCATCGAGGCGATCGCCGAAGCGCGCGCTCATGGCGACCTTTCCGAAAATGCGGAATATCACGCAGCCAAGGAAGCCCAGAGCCACAACGAGGGTCGCGTTGGCGAACTCGAGGATCTGATCGCCCGCGCCGAGGTCATCGATCTCTCGAAGATGTCCGGCTCCAAGATCAAGTTCGGCGCCACCGTCAAGCTCGTCGACGAAGACACCGAGGAAGAAAAGACCTACCAGATCGTCGGCGACCAGGAAGCCGACGTGAAGGCCGGCCGCATCTCGATCTCTTCCCCGATCGCCCGTGCCCTGATCGGCAAGGAAGTCGGCGACAATATCGAAGTCGTGGCGCCTGGCGGTTCCAAGGCCTACGAGATCCTCGCGGTCAAGTGGGGCTGATGGACCGGTCCCGCTGATGTCGATGACGAGAACCTACGTGGACCCGGATGGGGTCCACGTGATCGCACCGAACTTTAAGCAGCGTCTCTCCGGCGTCACGTCGACGATCATCCAGCTTGTTCCGGTCCAGAACCGGCTCGGCCAGAAGGTCGCGGTTCTAGGCCCTGGCCTTCCGCCATACCTTCCCCATCTGCGTTTCCGCGATCTCTGGAAGCTCTGGCGCGCACCGCAAGGGGCAAGGCATCGCATCTGGCACGCCCGCCGCAATATCGAGATGTTGCCGGGCATCATCCTGCGCGACATCCTGCGCATGCCCCTGAAGCTCGTTTTCACTTCAGCTTCGCAGCGCAAGCATTCTGGCTGGACCAAATTCCTGATTCGCCAGATGGATGCGGTCATCGCCACGAGTGCCAGGACGGCGGGCTATCTCGAAGTCGAAAACACCGTCATCATGCACGGCATCGACTGCGAGATCTTCCGGCCAGCCGACGACAAGGCGCAAGCCAAGCGCGCCTGCGGCCTTGATCCGGCCCTGCGCTATATCGGCTGCTTCGGTCGCGTGCGCCATCAGAAGGGTACCGACCTCTTCGTCGACGCGATGATCGAACTCTTGCCGTCGCACCCCGGCTGGGCCGCCATCATCGCAGGACGCGCCACCGTCAAACATATCGACTTCGAGAACGCACTGAAGGCGAAGGTCAAACAGGCAGGCCTTGACGACAGCATCCTCTTTGTCGGCGAGCACAAGAACATCGCCGACTGGTACCGCACACTCGACCTCTTCGTCGCTCCTCAACGCTGGGAAGGCTTCGGCCTGACGCCCCTGGAGGCCATGGCCACCGCCGTGCCTGTCGTCGCGACGGATGTGGGGGCGTTTTCGGAGTTGATTGTCGAGGGCGCGACAGGAACGTTGATTCCGGCGAATGATCTGCCCCGCATGATCGTGGCGGCAGGAGCGCTGATGGATGACCTGGAGACCCTCCAGGATCAAGCAATGACGGCGCGGGAACATGTGACTGCACAGTTTGCTCTTGAGGGCGAAGCCAACTCTTTGGGAATGCTCTATCGAAGGGGCGCAGCCTGACGGGTCCATCACCGCAAGCAGCGCCACGGAACAGCAACCCCTCACCTCGGATTGAGAAGACGATGAAGGCATTGGTGATCAATCTCGAAGCGGCGACGGAGCGGCTGGCTTTCCAGAATGTGCAGCTGTCGAGTCTCGGCATTGCCTTTGATCGCCTGCCGGCGTTTGACAAAAGCGCGGATGAAACTGCGGATCTTCCCTACTGGGACACCTGGGAACGTCCGCTCGGCCGGGCCGAACGTGCCTGCCTCCTCAGCCATCAGCAAGCCTGGCAAGTCGTGGTGGATGAGGGCGAGCCTGTGTTGATCCTGGAGGATGACGCCATTCTCTCGCAGACACTCCCCGCGTTGCTCGCCCGTCTCAAGGGTGCAGCCGGCATCGACTTCATCACCCTCGAGACAAGAGGTCGCAAGAAACTTCTCTCCCGGATGCCTGCGGATGATCTGCCGTTGAGAAGGCTCTACCAGGACCGATCCGGAGCGGCCGCCTACATCCTCTGGCCCAGCGGTGCGCGCAAGCTACTGGCTGCGACCGAGACCAGCTGTGGCCTGGCGGATGCCGTGATCTGCGCCTGCTACAGCCTTGAGGCATTCCAGGCAGTTCCGCCCCTCGCCTTCCAGAGCGACAGAGCCTTAGCAGAACGGATAGAAGTCCCCTTACAGACAAACTCCTCCATCACGCCGGGAGCGGTCGCGCGGAAGAAAGGGACATGGCGTCAGCGCGTCCGGCGTTTGGCAGCGCAGGCCAGGATGGGACTGCGTCAACTGCAGGTCTGGAACCACGCCGAACGGGTGCTGCTCTCGGTTCGCGCCGAGGATTTCCGCCACCTTCAGCGACTGCCGGCGATCACTCCGACCACCACCCGGTCCGCTCGCGGTGATGCTGCGCCTTGAACCGCGCATAGGCCGTGTCCTCCACCTGCAGACGGTCGAAAACGGTCTTCAGGATGAGCCCGACAGGCCCCTTTTCCATCAGCGGATCGAGGCGCCAGCGCATGTTGCGCAAGGTGTCGTCTGTGCCCACGGTGAAACAGGAGAGCCCGGAAAACAGCGGCACGAGCTCGTCCTGAACCCGCTCTATCTTCGCCGGCGAAAGCGGCAAAGGCACCCCATCCGCAAGCACCCTCTCGGTCTCATAGATCTTGATGGTGTTGACCAGCAAAGACACCAGGGTTGCAAGTGTCCTTGTCTCCGCATCCCGTGAATGGTCGGCAAATGTATCCGTCGCCGAGACCAGCCAGCGCAGATTGAGCGCTGCTCCGAGGAAGGCCCCCTCCTGCTCCCAAAGATCCTCGAACTGGGCAAACACCTTGTCGGTCTCGACCCCACGGCGCAGGAGAACGATCAGTTTCGCATGATGCCAGAGCAATTCGGGCTGGCCCACGAATTCCCGCCTGAGGTTCTCCAGATGTGCGTCGAGTGACTTCGCCGAGCCGCGTGTCTGCATCGGAGCGTCACCATCGATTACGGCCATCTTCATCGCGGCGAAATCAGCGGAGGATTGAATATGCTTTGCGCCACCCAGGCGCTTTCGATGCCAGTTCAGAGAGAAAAACCGCTCGAACGCAGTCTTTTTTCGCGCCACGATATCCACCTTGTCTGCGTCAGCTGATTTCAGGATTTCTCGTCCGGGCCCGGCTCAAATCTCCACCATGCCAAGCTTCTTCACCTGCCGGATCGTCAGCATCGTCCTGACGGTGTCCACATGTTCGTTCGCCGTCAGCACCTCGATGACGAAGTCCTGGAAGCGGGTCAGGTTCTCCGCCACGCAATGCAGCAGGAAATCGCTGTCCCCATTGACCATCCAGGCCTGGCGCACGATCGGCCAGCTGTCGGTCGCCGCCGCGAATGCCTTGAGATTGGCTTCCGACTGGTGTTTGAGGCCGACCATGCAGAAGGCGACGAGATCATAGCCCAGCCTGCTCCCGTTCAACACGGCGTGATAACTCTCGATCACACCCGCCTCTTCGAGTTTGCGTACCCGGCGCAGGCAGGGCGGCGCCGAGATCCCGACGCGTTCGGAGAGTTCCACATTGGTCATCCGCCCGTCCCGCTGCAATTCCTTGAGAATGCGCAGATCGATGGCGTCGAGTTCTACCTTGAGCACGGTCGCTCCTTTTCGAGATGTGTCCGTTATCTACTCCAACCACCGGAATTCGCAAGAATCCGCCGCGTCTGCGCACAATTATTGCGCCGAACGGCAAAGCCCTGTTGCTAATGCGGGCCCCAGCCTTGAATTGCGTTCCGCTTCGATCCTAAATGGATGACAGTTGCGCATGATCGGAAGAGCCGCATCTCAAGGCCCCGATCGACAAGCCCCGCGCGTTGAAAGGAAGCGACATGACTGCCCGTCACACCAAGGTGCTGATCATCGGCTCCGGCCCTGCCGGCTACACCGCCGCCATCTATGCGGCCCGCGCCATGCTGAAGCCCGTTCTCATCGCCGGTATGGAACAGGGTGGCCAGCTGATGATCACCACAGACGTGGAGAATTATCCGGGCTTCGCAGATCCGATCCAGGGTCCCTGGCTGATGGAGCAGATGCTGAAGCAGGCTGAACATGTCGGCACCGAAATTGTCAGCGACCTCGTCACAGAAGTCGACACCAGCCGCCGTCCGTTCACCGTTTCGACCGACAGCGGCCAGGTCTGGACGGCCGACACCCTGATCATCTGCACCGGCGCCAAGGCCAAATGGCTCGGCATCGAAAGCGAACAGCACTTCCAGGGCTTCGGCGTCTCTGCCTGCGCCACCTGCGACGGCTTCTTCTACCGCAACAAGGACGTAATCGTCGTTGGCGGCGGAAATTCGGCTGTCGAGGAAGCGCTTTACCTCTCGCATATCTGCAAGTCGGTTACCGTCGTCCATCGTCGCGACAGCTTCCGCTCGGAAAAGATCCTGCAGGAACGCCTCTTCGCCAAGGAGAACATCCGCGTGCTCTGGAACACGACTGTGGATGAAATCACCGGCGCACCCGCCAAGCCGCCGATGCCGCCGTCCGTCTCTGGGGTGAAGCTCAAGGATGAGCTGACCGGGGCCATCACCGACATGCCCATCGACGGCGTGTTTGTTGCCATCGGCCATGCACCGGCCGTCGAGCTCTTCAAGGGCAAGCTGAAGCTCAAGTCCAACGGCTATCTCTGGACTGCGCCGGATTCGACCGCGACCGATGTTCCCGGCATCTTTGCCGCCGGTGACGTGACAGACGACGTCTATCGCCAGGCCATCACCGCTGCCGGCATGGGATGCATGGCCGCACTTGAGGCCGAGCGTTTCCTTTCGGCATTGCCTGTCGAGACACAACAAGCGGCGGAATAACCGTCATGAGAGGGGGCGGCATGCCGCTGGACTGGGACAAACTGCGCATTTTCCATGCGGCTGCAGAAGCCGGGTCCTTCACCCATGCCGCCGACAAGCTGCATCTGTCCCAGTCGGCGATCAGCCGCCAGGTTTCGTCGCTGGAGCAGGACATCGGCGTGAAGCTCTTTCACCGCCATGCTCGCGGCCTGATCCTCACCGAGCAGGGCGAACTTCTCTATCGCACGGCCCATGACGTGCTGCTGAAACTCCAGACGGTCAAGATGCAGCTGACCGAGACGACGGAGAAGCCAAGCGGCAAGCTCCGCGTCACCACCACCGTCGGCCTCGGCCAGGGCTGGCTGACCGACAAGGTTCAGGAGTTCCTGCAGCTTTACCCCGACATGTCGATCCAGCTGATCCTCGACAACGAGGAGCTGGACGTGAACATGCGCCATGCCGACTGCGCCATCCGCCTGCGCCAGCCGCAGCAGTCGGACCTCATCCAGCGCAAGCTGTTCACCGTGCACATGCATGTCTACGCAGCGCCCTCCTACATCAATCGCTACGGCGAGCCGCAGTCGATAGAGGATCTCGACAACCACAAGATCATCACCTTCGGCGAACCCGCCCCCAATTACCTGCTTGACGTCAACTGGCTGGAAGTCGCCGGTCGCTCCTCCGACAATCCGCGTATGCCTCATCTGCAGATCAACAGCCTCACCTCGATCAAGCGCGCCTGCCTGCTCGGCATCGGCATCGCCATGTTGCCGGACTACATCGTCGGCCGCGACCCGGGATTGCTGCAATTGGTCACCAGTGCCGACGTCCCCTCCTTCGACACATATTTCTGCTATCCAGACGAGATCAAGAACGCCGCAAAGCTCAAGGCTTTCAGGGACTTCATCGTCGCCAAAGCGCGCAACTGGAACTTCTAAGGCAGCTTTCGGGCTGCCTTTTTGTTGGTTGCGCACACAGACCTGCAACTCACGCATGCCTGACATGCATAAAAAAGCATTGTTCACTGCACAAAAAACCACCATATCGCACACAGCTGATGCACATGGTGGCTTTTTCCTCCCAGTTCCACCGCAGCAGCTGTTCCCCTCTGGAGGTTTTTGACCTTCACAATTCAAAGGGCCCTGGTTTTCCGGTGGCCCTCTTTTTTTGTCTCTTTTCATGGAACATTGCAGCCCCAATCACGTTCAATCGTCTGGCGGAATTGACGCCGTGGCGTGATCGCGCCCGACGGCAGAGATCAACCGTCCATGAATGCTGCTGATAACGGAGGGGACATGTTCCTGGAGGACGTGATGAAGGCGCTGGCACACCCGGCACGGATGGAAATGCTGATCTGGCTGAAGAATCCGATGGAGTATTTCGGTGTTCCGAACGAGGAGGCGGTCGACGGGATCAGTGCGGGTCAGTTCGAGCGCTCCGGCCTCTCGCAGTCCGCCGTATCGGCGCACCTTGCCACGCTTCAGCGCGCTGGCCTGATCAGCTCCAAGCGTGTTGGCCAACGCGTTCTCTACCGACGGAACGAGGACACGATCGTTGAATTCCTCAAGTCCTTGAACAGCACGCTTTGACGCCCCACATCGGGAAAGCCGGCGACCGCCTCCCGTCGCCGGAAACTCCCGAGAGGTTATATGTCCAAGCTCTTTGAACCGACATCCGTCGGCAACATCACCGTTTCCAACCGTATCGCCATGGCCCCGCTGACGCGCAATCGCTCACCGGGCGCGGTACCGAATGATCTGAACGTCGAGTACTACCGCCAGCGCGCAACAGCCGGCCTGATCATCAGTGAAGGCACGGCCATCACACATCAGGCGCAGGGCTATGCCGATGTGCCCGGCCTCTACAAGCCCGAGGCAATCGAAGGCTGGAAGAAGGTGACGGACGCCGTTCACGCCGCCGGTGGCAAGATCGTCACCCAGATCTGGCATGTCGGCCGCATCTCGCACACGAGCCTGCAGCCGGATGGCAGCGCTCCCGTCGCGCCATCCGCGATCGCAGCCAAGTCCAAGACCTACATTATAAACAGCGATGGCAGCGGCGCCTTTGTCGAGACTTCCGAACCTCGCGCACTGGAAACGGGCGAACTGGCCGGCATCATTGACGACTATCGCAAGGCAGCCCGCGCGGCTGTTGATGGCGGCTTCGATGGCGTGGAGATCCATGCAGCCAACGGCTATCTGCTCGAACAGTTCATGCGCTCGAACAGCAACCAGCGCAGCGATGAATACGGCGGTTCGATCGAGAACCGCATTCGCCTGACGCTTGAGGTCGTCGAGGCCGTGACCAAGGAGATCGGCGCCGACAAGACCGGCATCCGCATCTCCCCCACCACCCCGGCCAACGATGTATCCGACCCTGATCCGAAGGCGGTCTACACCGCTCTGGTCGAAGCGCTCGCAACTTTCGATCTCGCATTCATGCATGTCATCGAAGGCGCGACTGGCGGCCCACGCGACGTTCTGCCGTTTGACTGGATCGCCCTCAAGGCGGCGTATCGCAATGCCGGCGGCAAGGGGGCCTGGATCGCCAACAACGGCTATGACCGCGCCTCCGCGATCGAAGCCGTCGAAAGCGGCTATGCCGACCTCGTCGCCTTCGGGCGCCCCTTCATTGCCAATCCTGACCTCGTCCGCCGCCTGAAGGAAGATGCGGCCCTCAATCCGCTTGAGCCTGCCACGCTCTATGGCGGCGGCGCGGAAGGCTACACGACCTATCCGGCTCTCGCCTGACGACAAGGAGGGGCACCCGGTTCCGCCGGGTGCCCCCGATCTGGTTCAATAGCCCTCAATCCCGTCGCACCAATCGTCCCATCAATGTGACGGCAATCAGGGCCATCATCAGCCCGTTGACAGGGTGCAGCGCTCCGAGGATCGGCATCATCCCACCCAGGGCAGCCAGCGCCCCCTGCAGCACATAGAGGGCGAATAACAGGCCGGTGATCCGGCGGAAGATTTGCAGGCCCCGCGACAGGGACATCAGAAATAGCACGATGACCGGCACGCCGAGCACGCCTCCCATCGTCGCATGCAACTCCCAGCCCGTTCCGGCTCCAAAGACGGCCATCCCAGCGAGGAAGAACTGGAGGGCGACGCCCGAGAGCATAAGGACGCCCAGCCCCTTGAAGACAAGCGCCGACATCGGCCCCGCGACCACTTCACCCCTCATTGTCCACCTCCAGCAATCCGCAGCACCGGCTCGCGCACAGCAGCAGTGTCGGCCTGCAGCAGGCAGCCGAGGCTGCGAAGCGTTGCGGTGACAGCGATATCGATCGGCGTCCGCGGCTCGTCCCCCAGGAATTGAAGAAGTCGGCGGTTGTCGAGCCGGATCGTCTCGCGCCAGAGATAACGCATCTCGTGCAGCTCCCGGATCAGCGGCACGAACGGCCTCGCCAGTCCCACAAGACGCCAGGGAAAGCCGATGGCGAAGATCCGCGGCTTGCCAACAGCCCGCCCGATTGCACCCACCATCTGCGTGCCATCCGCATCAAAGAAACCATCCATGTGAAACCGGGCAAACGTCGGCAACGCATCGGCACGGTCCAGCAACCGCATGAAGGTTTCCGCGACATCCGGCAGGTAGGCCCAGGCATGCCCGGTCCCCTTGCGCCCGGGATTGACGACAAAACCTACAGGCTTGCCGGGCTGCACAAGCCCCTGGGCAAACCAGTTATTGCCGGCATCAGGGCCGAAAAAGTCTCCGGCCCGCACGATGATGACAGGCAAGCCCTCGCCCGCCGCCTGCTCCAGCCGCCGTTCAAGCTCGACACGGATGCGCCCCTTGACCGTTTCGGGATACTGGCGGCTGTCTTCGGCAAGCAGAGGGAAGGCATCAGGGCCGAAATTGTAAATCGTCCCCGGCATCAGGATGCGAGCGCCGACGGCACGCGCAGCGGCGATCGTATTGTCGATCATCGGCAAAACGAGCTCACCCCAGTTCTGATAGCCAGGGGGGTTGACGCCATGCACGATCACACTTGCCCCCTCGGCAGCATGCAGCACGTCCTCTGCCCGCATCGCGTCGCCGGACACCCATTCAAGGCCGGGTCGGGACGTATTCAGGCTCTCCGGTCTGCGGTGCATCGCCCGAACACGGTAGCCGCGCTGAAGCAAAGCATCTGCGAGCGCCCCACCAACACCACCGGTTGCCCCGAGCACGAGAGCCAGCGGCGTCTTCGGATGTTCTGTCATGATCTTCTCCTGCGGTTTGAACTGGAGAGATTGTGCCACCGACGCATGATATTCATCATTGCCCAATGTCGTTCATTTGCTATACAAAAATGCATGGCACAGAACGACGTCAGCTGGGATCATTACCGCACCTTTCTCGCAGTCATTGAAACCGGCTCCCTGTCGGCTGCCGCCCGTAGCCTTGGTTTGACCCAGCCCACGGCAGGCCGTCACATCGAGGCGTTGGAACAGGCCTGTGGT
This sequence comes from Rhizobium sp. Q54, assembly GCA_943372805.1. Classification (GTDB taxonomy): domain Bacteria; phylum Pseudomonadota; class Alphaproteobacteria; order Rhizobiales; family Rhizobiaceae; genus Allorhizobium. Next base: position 27,364 of record CALSAF010000004.1, on the reverse strand, counting down.
GCACCGCTCTTCCTGCGCAGCCCGCAGGGTCTTCTGCCCACGGAGAAGGCGCTGGCCATGAAGGCCCACGCCCGTGGCATGGCCGCCATGTCGTCTGCCCTGGCACGCATCGCCTCCGGCGACATGGAAGAAGTGCGCGGCACCGTGCGCATCAGTGCCAGCGAGGTGATCTCAGTCGAGACCCTCCCCCCCATCCTGACACGCCTCCAGGAACTCCATCCGGCATTGGAGGTCGAGCTTTCCGCCTCCGACACCGTGGAGGATCTGCTGCAGCAGGAAGCCGACATCGCGATCCGCATGGTGCCGCCCACGCAGTCCGCGCTCCTCAGCCGTCGCATCGGCAAGCTCTCGCTCGGCTTTCACGCGCACCGACGCTATCTCGATCGTCATGGAATGCCGAGCGATCTGAACGCGCTTTCGGACCACCGCCTGATCGGCTTTGACCGGCAGCTCGCCTACATCAGAGACATCCTGAAAGGCAGACCGGATCTCGTCGGGATCAGTTTCGATTTCCGTGCCGACAGCAATCTCGTGCAACTGGCCGCGATCCGGGCCGGCCTCGGCATCGGCATGTGCCAGCACGCGATCGCCGCCAGAGAACCGGACCTTGTGGAAGTGCTGCCGGGAACGCTGGACCTCGCGCTCGAAACCTTCGTGGTCATGCATGAAAACCTGAAGACTGTGCCACGCTTTCGGGCGACCTTCGACGCCCTGGTCGCAGGCATCGACGCGTGGATCCGGTTCCCACGAAAATTGGCTGCCCCGGCGACAGAAAGCGGAATCACCCTGTGAAGTGTCGACCGCAAGCGTCTGAAAAGACTGAGCCAGGCACACACACTCAGGCCTGAGGACGCCCCTCGTCGGCAAAGGTGTCGACAATCTCCACCTCGGGCCGGTCGCCGCCGTCGCTATACTCCTCGCGCCACCGTCCGCTCTCGTCCTGATAGCTGATCGTGACTGGCTCGTCGCCGACCTGCTGCTCCTGCATGACGATGCGTGCGGCTTCCAGGGCCTGATCATGGGTCGGAAACGCCTCCGAATAGGCGCCGCCGAGCCGATAGGCCCACCCGCCATCATGAGGAACGATCTCGTAGGTGATCTTCACCATGGCCTTCTCCTCCTGGACTGAGGGGAGTATTCCATCAAAACACCGAAGGCGCAAATCGCCGCTTCTCGAGGATGGGAACCGAAACTGGGCTCATGCGGTCTCAGACCTGGGCCAAGGTACGAAGCAAAATGGTGTCACGCATCAGGCAGGAAAGACGACTTCTTTTCCCGATCGTCGCGGCCATGCTGGCCCTGGTGCTCGAATATGCCGTTCTGGAAGCGGGCCGTGTGCATCGCTTCTCGGCGCGGCGGCCCTGATCGCGGCCATCGTCGTCGGCTCGATGCGTGTTGCCCACCATGCGAAAATCCTCGCAGAGGTCATGTCCGTCCTGATGGATGCGGGTCTCGAAGGCAACGCCGCGCCAATCGCCTTCACGGCCATCCTTGTCGCCGGCATAGCCGCCGCACCGGAGATCCTCACCGCTCTGCGGGCGGCCCTTCGTCATGGCCATGACCCTGGTCCAGACAACCATGGTCACCATCACCCTGGTCGCAGCCGCCATCAACCTCAATGATGGCGAGACGAATGCAATCGAAGGCATGACTCATTTCGTGCCCTTCGCCACCTTCATCATACTCGTATTCCTCGGCCTCTGAGCCGTCGCGCTCACAATCCGCCTGCTGCATCCAGGCCCGGATCCGTCCCCACTTAATCTCGGAACTTTTGGAGGGAGCTGCCCTTCCTTCCGCACGGATCGTCCCCTGATGGGCTTCCGCCGCATTGTCAACAAGATGCGGTTGATGATCGCCAAAGCGGGTCACCGGGGGGCAAACTCGGGAGTCGCACGTGAAGAGATTGGACGTGATCGACGGCATGCGGGGCTATTTCCTCGTCTTCATGCTGATCAACCACCTGATGTTCACCGGGGGCCTCTGGCTCGTCGAGATCAATCACCGAAACCTCGCCTTCGTCGAGGACGCTCAGGGCTTCGTCTTTCTGTCGGGCCTCCTGACCGGCATGGTCTATGGTCGCAAGATGATGAAGGACGGCTATGCCGCCGGGCGGGATCGCATCTGGTCCCGCGCGCTTGAGCTTTACCGTTATGCCATGGCTGTCGCCTTCGTCGTCCTGCTGCTGCAGCTTGTGCTGCCGGGTGCAGTCGACGCCTGGAAGCACTGGCTGGGCGATGCGAACCTGCTTCACCCCAGCTCTCTCGCCCCGGTCGCTACCCTCCTCGTCCAGCCGACCTTCATGGACATCCTGCCGCAATACATGGCCTACATGATCTTTGCGCCCGTGGTCATCTGGCTCTGCCTGCGCGGCCATTGGCTCGGGGTCGCCGTCGGCTCCCTGCTCGTCTGGCTAGCTGCCCAGCTCGGCTTGCACCGCATTGTCACCTACCCGATCGACACCTGGCTCGCCGGCGCGCAGGACAAGGAAGGCCTGCGCGTGTCGTTCAATCTGCTCGGCTGGCAGATCGTCTTCTTTGCGGGCATCATCGGGGGCACGCTGACCTCGATGAAGAAGATCGAGTGGCGAAAGATCTTCGACCCCAGGCGGACAACCCTCGCCTGGACCGCCCTGGCGATCACCGCCTTCTTCCTGCCGCTGCGCATCGCGACCGCCCACGGCTTCATGCCGGGCTTCGTCCTCGAAAAATTCGGCCTGATGGAAGTGCGCGCCGATTTCGGTCCGGTCTATCTGATCAATTTCGCAGCCGTCGCCTATGGCCTCGCCTGGCTGCTGATCGCCGGCCCACGCCACGAAAACCCGGTCATCCGGAAGATCGCCTCGGCGCTCGCAAACCTATTCACCCTGAGTTTCCTGAAGCTTCTCGGCCGCCACCCGCTGCAGATCTATGTCTGGCACGTGCTGATCGTCTACATGATCTACTATCTCGATGCCCGCACGCCGGAACTGTCGCAGTTGACCAAGACCATCATCACGATCGCGGCCCTTGCCGTTCTCGCGATACCGGCAGTCTGGCGGGAACGCGAAAAGATCTTCGCCAATGCGCCGTATGTCGGCAGCTGGATCAGGACGCCGGCGTAGTTTGAGCAATTCGAGAGTGGACCCGGACTTCAGAGTCCGCGACTTGATCAATAGTCTCTTAGGCTCCCTTGTGGCCGGCAAGGAACAGCGCGGAAGCGGCTCGTCCGACCGTCATCCAGAGGGCGAAGGCCGAGCCAGCGCCATCCGCCTCTCAACAAACACCGCAATGCAGAAGGGGCCCGCCTTGCGGCGAGCCCCCTTCAAAGACCGTTGAATGTCTCCGCTTACTTCAGCGAGGCGCAGAAGCGCTGGATGCGGCTGCAGGCCTCTTCCAGCTTGGCATTCGACGTGGCGTAGGACACACGGAAGTTGGGACCTAGGCCGAAGGACGAGCCGTGCACGGTCGCCACACCTTCGGTCGCCAAGAGCTCCATGACGAAGTCTTCGTCCGTCTCGATGACCTTGCCCGACGGTGCGGTCTTGCCGATGAGCGCAGCGCAGGACGGATAGACGTAGAAGGCGCCTTCCGGCTTCGGGCAAACGAGGCCGGAGGCCTGGTTGAGCATCGAGACCACGAGGTCACGGCGCTCTTCGAAAGCCTTCTTCGATTCCGTGATGAAGTCCTGCGGACCGTTCAGTGCCTCGACGGCGGCCCACTGGGCAACCGAGCAGGCACCGGAGGTCTGCTGGCCCTGGATCATGTCCATGGCCTTGATCAGCGGCAGCGGGCCGGCTGCATAGCCGATACGCCACCCGGTCATCGCATAGGCCTTCGACACCCCGTTCATGGTGAGCGTGCGATCGTACAGTGCCGGCTCGACCTGGGCGGGGGTGTAATAGACGAAGTCGCCGAACACGAGATGCTCGTACATGTCGTCGGTCAGAATCCACACATGCGGATGCTTCAGCAGCACGTCGGTCAGCGCCTTCAGCTCTTCCTTGCTATAGGCGGCACCCGAAGGGTTGGACGGCGAATTGAACATGAACCACTTGGTCTTCGGCGTGATCGCCTTGTCCAGTTGCTCGGCCGTCAGCTTGAAATTGTTCTCGATCGTCGTTTCGACCGAGACCGGCGTTCCGCCGCACAGTGCGATCATTTCCGGATAGGAAACCCAGAACGGCGCCGGGATGATCACTTCATCTCCCGGATTGATCGTTGCCATGAAGGCGTTGAAAAGAATCTGCTTTCCGCCGGTGCCGACGATGACCTGCTCCGGCTTGTAATCGAGACCGTTCTCGCGCTTGAACTTGTCAGCAATCGCCTTGCGCAGCTCCGGAATGCCGGCAACGGGCGTGTACTTCGTCTCGCCACGGGCAATCGCAGCGATGGCCGCGTCCTTGATGTTGTCAGGCGTATCGAAGTCGGGCTCGCCGACGGAAAGCGAAATGACGTCTTTCCCTTGCGCTTTGAGCTCCCGGGCCATCTGCGTGACGGCGATGGTCGCGGAAGGCTTGATGCGGGAAAGGGCGTCGGCAAGGAAAGCCATTGTGCGGGGTCCTGAGCTGATTGAACATCGACCCCGGTTTCCGGGGCCTCAGGTCCAAGCTCTATGGCGAAAGAACCCCTGCCTTTCAAGCCAAAAGCTGCACAAACCAGCGAGATTTGCGTCACGGTGGCATTGCGTCGAGGCATACCTCGCCCCTGCATCGACAGAAAACACAATTCGACACCGGGAAGGCCACAATTCCGTCGTCCTGTGGACGCGATCACCGGCTTTCATGCGGCCATGTCAACCAGGCAAAGGCTCCCTGCCATGGATTACGAACTCGACGATTTTTCACCGTCTTCTCGCCGCAGCCGATCAATTGCCTGGCTCGCCCTCCTGAGCGGCGTCGCACTGATCATGATCGCAGTCGGCAGCCCTCAGGCGACACCCGCTTCAGGCATCGGTCCGACGCCTCTTCTCGCCTCCCCCCTCCCGCCTCAGGCAGATCCGGCCTTCACCTCCAGTATCATCCCATCTGCAATGGCGCTTGAGGCACAGTCCCCCACCGCTGCGATCAAACACGAAGCCGCCCTGCCCGTGCGTGAACGGCACATCCTGATTGTGCTGCTTCTCGTCTGCTTCACGGCCATGGCCGCCGGTGGCGCCGCCTTGTGGAAGCGCGGTTGGCGCGAACTGGTGCAGCGCGATCATTCAACCAGCGCCTCATAAAATAGTTTACTTGATATATATGTATCTTCGAAGGTATCATCCTCCATCCAATGGGAGGAACCATCATGAAACGCATTGCAGTCCTGGGTGCCGGTCTCGGCGGCACCATCATGGCCTATGAACTGAGGGACCGTCTCGGTCGCGAGGTCGAAATCCACCTGCTCAGCAAGGGCGCGACCTATTCCTTCGTTCCCTCGAACCCCTGGGTAGCCGTCGGATGGCGCGGACGCGAAGAAATCGAAGTGGACCTTCGCCCCGCCTGCGCCAAGCGCAACATCACCCTTCACAGCCAGGGCGCAGCTCGCGTCCACCCCGCAGAGAACCGGGTTGAGATGCTGGATGGGACGGCGCTTGATTATGACTATCTCGTCATCGCCACCGGCCCGGATCTAGCCTTCGACGAGATTGAGGGCTTCGGCCCCCACCATCATACCCAGTCCGTTTGCCACATCGACCATGCACTGGCGGCCAAGCAAGCCTTTGACAAGCTGGTCGCCAATCCCGGACCCGTCGTGATCGGCGCAGTCCAGGGCGCATCCTGCTTCGGCCCAGCATATGAATTCGCCTTCATCCTCGACAAGGCTCTGAGAGACGCCAAGATCCGCGACCGCGTGCCAATGACCTTCGTCACCTCCGAACCCTATATCGGTCATCTCGGACTCGATGGTGTCGGAGACACCAAGGGTCTCCTGGAAAGTGCGATGCGCTCCAAGCACATCAAGTGGGTGACCAATGCCCGCGTAAGCCGCTTTGAAGCCGACAAGGTCGTTGCCGAGGAGATCAATGACGACGGCACCATCAAGGCGACCCATGAGATCCCGTCCGTCTACACGATGATGCTCCCGGCCTTTCGCGGCGTAGACGCCATCAAGGGCATCGAGGGCCTGACGAACCCGCGCGGCTTCGTGCTCGCCGACAAGCACCAGCAGAACCCGACCTTCAAAAACATCTTCTCCGTGGGCGTCTGCGTCGCGATCCCGCCCATGGGCAAGACACCCGTCCCCGTCGGCGTGCCGAAGACCGGTTTCATGATCGAATCCATGGTGACCGCCACCGCCCACAACATCGCCAATTTGATCGCCGGTGAGCAAGCAAATGCGCAAGGGACATGGAACGCCGTCTGCCTCGCCGATTTCGGCGATGGCGGCATCGCCTTCGTCGCCCAGCCGCAATTGCCCCCGCGCAACGTCAACTGGTCATCGCAAGGCAAGTGGGTTCACGCTGCCAAGATCGGCTTCGAGAAATACTTCCTCTACAAGGTCAAGCTCGGCAAGTCCGAGCCCTTCTACGAGAAACTCGCGCTTCAGGCGCTCGGCATCGACAAGCTGAAGGCAGTGAGCTTCGACACCTGACCGGAACTCGCCATCGCCTCTTCACAAATCAGTCAGGAGGCGCACCCCAGCCCCCTCCTCGTCTTGTCGCAGGCCTTTCCATTCCCACATTCAGCACGTGAGATGGAAACGCCTGTCAGGACGAGGAGATGACAATGCCGACCTTGCTGGGAAGATACGCAACTCTGGCCGCGCCGCTGCTTGCCCTCACGCTGCCCGCCTCTGCCGAGCAGCCCCGGGAACATCGCGCCGGCAACCTGACACTCGAGGTCACCAGCATCGCCGGCGGCCTTGAGCATCCCTGGTCCGTCGAGGTTCTGCCCGACGGCGCCTATATCGTCACCGAACGCCCCGGCCGCATGCGCATCATCCGTGACGGCGAGGTCGGCGGGCCCCTCGGTGGCTTGCCCCGGATCGCAGCCGTCGGTCAGGGCGGCCTGCTCGATATCGCCCTCGCCCCCGACTTTGCAGAGACGCGCCGCCTCTTCTTCACCGCCGCTGTCCCCGGCCCGGGCGGACAGGGCACAGGCGTCTTTTCCGCCCGCCTCAGCGAGAACGAGCGGCGCCTGGAGGATGTGCGCCGCATCTTCCTGATGAACAAGCTGACCGGCGCCGGCCAGCATTTCGGATCGCGCATTGCGATTGCCGCCGACGGCAGCCTGTTCTTCGGCATCGGCGACCGGGGAGATGAGGACCGTGCCCAGGACCCCGCCGATCACGCCGGCAAGATCATGCGCATCAACGCCGACGGCATGCCATCCTCAGCCAATCCGAAGGGACAGCCCCTGCCGGAGGTCTGGTCGAGCGGTCATCGCAACCCGCAAGGCATCACGATCGATCCGAAGGACGATCGCCTCTTCACGGTCGAGCACGGCGCGCGCGGCGGCGACGAGATCAACGCACCCGAAGCCGGCAACAACTACGGTTGGCCTGTCATCTCCTACGGAAAGCATTACTCGGGAGCCGAGATCGGTATCGGCCAGCGGGCCGAAGGTTACGAGCAGCCCCTGCACTACTGGGATCCGTCGATTGCACCGGGCGCCCTGGCCGTCTATCGCGGCACCATGTTCCCGGAATGGGATGGCGACTTCCTCGTTGCCGCACTGAAGTACCAGCTTGTCGCCCGCATAGAGCGCGGCGAAGACGGGTCGATCGGAGCGGAGGAGCGCATGATCGAGGGCGAATACGGACGTATCCGTGACGTCAAGGTCGCCCCCGACGGGTCCCTCTTGCTCGTCACCGACGAGGAGGAGGGACAACTGCTGCGCATCACCCGCGGCGGCGAAAGCTGACAGAGGCCTTCGCCCGGCCGTGGACCACAACCAAACCGAATCTGGCACGAATTTTGTTCGCCGATCGGTGTTGGCCGTTTCGGCGGCCTCCGGGCACACGAAAAATTTTCTCCCGCAAAACTCCGTGTTTGCGAAGGCTTTTCACCTGATCTCCATCGCAGGCGATGCAAATTTTCGTCAAATCGGCGCAAAGCGGGCTTGCAGCCCCCTCGAATCACGCTGCTCACACTGAAAACAAAGGACTCTCGCGACCGACAGGGTTAAAACTTTCGCTTGCCAATTCCCGACAAACCAAGCACTCTTCGCGCGTTCGGGCAATTTTGCGAGCATGGGAAGACCTATAAAGTAGTGCGCGCCGGGGACGCTATAACAACCCCGGGCAGTCGAACTTGTGGGGATGGAAACATCGTCGGGAGTTAGTCTGCGGTAACAGGGCCCCTTTCCTCCAATTTCGACAAATGCCTGTCGCTCACCCGCTTGCGGGTACATTGCAATGCTGCCCCGCCGAATACGGGCAGAGAGAAAAGGACCTGACGCATGGCCGAGACTGGCACTGTAAAATTCTTCAATACCGACAAGGGCTTTGGCTTCATCAAGCCAGACAACGGCGGCGCGGACATCTTCGTCCACATCTCCGCCGTTCAGGCATCGGGCCTCTCGGGCCTGACCGAAAACCAGAAGGTCAGCTTCGACACTGAACCCGATCGCCGTGGCAAGGGCCCTAAGGCCGTAAACCTGCAGATTTCCGGCTGAGCTCAACCGGCTTTCTACGAATTGCGGCCCGGCATCATTGCCGGGTTTTTTCGTTCAGCCTGTGTTCAGGCGCCATCTTCTAGATTGCAATCATCGCCGGTGGCCCGAACCGCCCGCACCGGCTCATGAGTTCTGCAAGGCTGAGGATCGACGTCATGATGAAATTCGCGCAACACGCTCTTCTCGCGGCCGCAGTCACACTGACGCCGATCGCCGCTGCAACGCAGGCCGAGGCCGGTGACCGCTACTACCGCCAGCACCGCAGCGATGACGCTCTGGCACTTGGCGTGATCGGCCTTGCAACCGGCGTCATTGTCGGCACCGCTCTTGCGAGCCCCCCGCCGCAGCGCCGCGTCTACATCGATCGCCCGGTGTCCGTCTATGACGAGCCTGGCTACTATGTCGACGACTATCCGCCGCCGCCGCGCCACACCTATCGCCCGCGCCCCGTTTACCAGCAGCCACGCCCGGTCTACCAGTCCTATGGCATCGAGCCCTGGACCGGCGCATGGCACGACTACTGCTCGCAGCGCTACCGCAGCTTCAATCCGCGCACCGGCACCTTTGTCGGCTACGACGGCCGCACCCATTTCTGCACCGCCGGCTGAACCAGGCGGCCCACCCGCACTGAAACTGAAAGAGCGCCGGTCTCCCGGCGCTTTTGTCGTTCAGAGATCCTGGATAAAGGGATTGGAGCGCCGCTCCTCGCCAATTCGGCTGCCGGGCCCGTGCCCGCAGATAAAGCCGACATCGTCTCCAAGCGGCAGTACCTTCTCGCGGATCGAATTCATCAATGTCTGGTGGTCGCCGCCGGGCAGGTCCGTCCGCCCGACGGAACCGTTGAAAAGCACATCGCCCAGATGGGCGAACTTCTGGCCACGATTGAAATAGATCACGTGGCCGGGCGCGTGACCGGGGCAATGGTAGACCTCGAAAACGTGATCGCCGAACGACACCGTATCCCCGTCTTCCAGCCATTGGTCGGGAAGGACGCTGCGCAACCCGCTGATGCCGTAGGTCGCCGCCTGGGTCTCGATCCGCTGCAGGAGCGGGAGATCGTCCTTGTGCGGGCCGATGATCGAAAGTCCCGTCTTTTCCTTGAGCTCCGCAGCCCCGCCGGCGTGGTCGAGATGGCCATGCGTCAGCCAGATTGCCTTGAGCGTGAGGGCGTTTTCGGCGATCACCTGCAGGATCACATCGACATCGCCACCCGGATCGATGATCACGCCCTCGCGCGTCTCGTCGTCAAACAGGATTGTGCAATTCTGCTGGAACGGCGTCACGGGAATGATGCCCGCTTGAATCTGGCCCATCGTCTGGCTGTCCTTCTCTCTGGTCGACAAGCGCCTTAGCACGTCGCCATTGGCAGAGGAAAGCGGGAGCCGTTCCATCGAGAAGTGATCAGCGGGACAGACCGTAGACCTGGGAGACAGGGGAAGCCGGAAACAGCGAGGCCTGCGCGACCAGGAAACCCGCAACCATCAGCTTGGCGGTAAACACCAGGATGGCGACAGGGCGAAGGCTCGAAGTCTCATCAATCTGGGCGGTAAAATCGCGGTCCGTCATGGCACGAATCCTCTCTCCTTCGGTGAGCCTCACCGAAGTGGCTTGTCCGGGGCTTGTGCTGACCAGTGGAGGGATAACGAGCGCCGCGGCCACAGGTTTCCGACGAAAGCCTAAGCTGTGCGATCTGCGTAAATTTGTTGGAAATCTGCTACACTTGCGCATAGTTTCGCCGGCATCACCCGCCACAGAGGCGAGGATGGACGGCTGACCGTAACCGGGGCGGTCACGGGGGAAGCATCGGCCCTGAGCGATGAGTGGATGAACCGGCGATGGCAAGTGTGACCCTTGCTTGCGCCGGAGGAAAGGAATGACGAGCGTGGCCCGACAGTCTGCGACGAAGACTGCCAAGAAAATCCTGCCGGAGCTACCGGTGGTCGATGACAAGTCGATTGACTTCGAAACCATCGAGAGCCTCTTCTTCGCCTATCGTGATTTCGTTTCCGATCCCGACGCCATCCTTGCCAAGCTCGGCTATGGCCGCGCCCATCACCGCGTCGTCCATTTTGTCAGTCGCCGTCCTGGCATGACGGTCGCCGATCTTCTCGGCATCCTGCAGATCACCAAGCAGAGCCTCGCCCGCGTTCTGAAGGAACTGATCGACAGCGGCTATGTCCGCCAGATGGCCGGTCCCGCCGATCGCCGTCAGCGTCGCCTTTACCCGACGCTCGCCGGCAGGGAGCTCTCGCTTGCGCTGTCCGATCCCCAGTCCCGCCGCATCGCCCAAGCGATGGAGGGCATGACATCGGACGAGCGCGCAACGGTCCGGCGCTTCCTAGAAGGCATGCAGAAGCAAACGGTAGCAGCCCCCCACGAGACGGAAGGAGCCGACTGACGTGTCGAAGAAGATCTCCCTCACCGATGACGCGCCGCACCTGCTCGTGGTCGACGACGACACCCGCATCCGCGAGTTGCTGCATCGCTTCCTGACCGAAAAGGGCTTCAGGGTCACCGTCGCCACCGATGCCGCCGACGCCCGTCGCAAGCTCCGCGGGCTGAACTTCGACCTGCTTGTCCTCGACGTGATGATGCCCGGCGAATCCGGCCTCTCGCTCACCCAGAGCCTCTCCGACGAAAAGAAGGTGCCCATCATCCTGCTCACGGCACGTTCAGAAGCCGACAGTCGCATCGCCGGTCTGGAGGCCGGCGCCGACGACTACCTCGCCAAACCTTTCGACCCGCGCGAACTCGTGCTCAGGATCAACAACATCCTGAAGCGCAACATGAACCCCGACGCCCCCAAGATCGAGCAGGTCATGTTCGGACCCTACACATTCTCGGTGCTGCGCAAGGAACTGCGCAAAGGACCGGAAATCATCCGGCTGACCGATCGCGAACAGGATATCATGTACCTCTTCGCCACCCGTGCCGGCGACACCATTCCCCGCCACGAACTGGTCGGCAACGACGCTGATGTCGGCGAGCGCACGATCGACGTGCAGATCAACCGGCTCCGCCGCAAGATCGAGGATGACCCGGCAAACCCTGTCTGGCTGCAGACGGTGCGCGGCATCGGCTATCGCCTCAGCATGGATTGAGGCCTTCGGTAACGACGCGTCCCGCGTTGAGGAAAGTGACAGGACATGACGCTGTTCGATCAGATCCGCCGGGATCAGGACCGCAGCCCGGCCACCGGCCTCAGGGGCCTGTTGCGCTGGCTACGCCACCGCCTGCCGACGGGTCTGTATGCGCGCTCGCTGCTCATCATCCTCCTGCCGATGCTGATCCTGCAGACCGTCGTCGCCTTCGTCTTCATGGAGCGGCATTGGCAACTGGTGACCGAACGCCTCTCCGAAGCCGTGACGCGAGACATCGCTGCGGTCATCGAGCTTCTGGAACGCTATCCGGGCGAAGAAGACTTCACCAACATCGTCGGCGTCGCCGCAAGCCGCTTGAACCTGATGGTCTCGCTGGAACCGGGGACCGAACTCCCCTCGCCCCGCCCCAGACCCTTCTTCTCGATCCTTGACCAGATCCTCTCCGACGAGATCGCCGAGCAGATCCGCCGCCCTTTCTGGATCGATACGGTCGGCACCTCCCGTCTGGTCGAGATCCGGATCGTCGTCGGCGATCAGACGCTACGCATCTTCGCGCCCCGCAATTCGGCCTATGCCTCCAACACCCACATCTTCCTGGTCTGGATGGTGTCGACCGCACTGGTCCTGATCGTCATCTCGATCCTGTTCCTGAGGGGCCAGATCCGACCGATCCTTGCCCTTGCCAATGCCGCCGAAAGCTTCGGCAAGGGCCAGCGTCCTCCGGAAGGTTTCTCCCCGCGCGGAGCCGATGAAGTACGCCGCGCCGGCCTCGCCTTCATCCTCATGCGCGAGCGCATCGAGCGTCAGATGGAACAAAGGACGGCAATGCTCGCCGGCGTCAGTCACGACCTGCGCACGATCCTGACCCGCTTCCGCCTGCAACTGGCGCTCGCTGGCGACGGGCCGGAGATCGACAGCCTCAACCAGGATATCGACGACATGCAGAGCATGCTCGAAGGCTATCTGGATTTTGCCAAGGGCGAGGTCGAGGAAGATGTCGGAAAACTCGATCTCGAAGAGCTCTTCGAGCGTATTGCCGGCGATTTCGCCCTGCACCATCGCAGCATCACCTGGAAGCTTGACGGCGACCCTCTGGTCTATGTCCGCCCCAACGCCTTTACGCGGCTCATCACCAATCTCGCCTCAAACGCCCGCCGATATGCCGGTCGGCTCGAGATCGACGCCCGCCACACGGCGAAATGGCTGGTGATCATCTTCGATGACGATGGCCCGGGCATTCCGAAGGAGTCTCGTGACGATGTTTTCAAGCCCTTCTATCGCCTGGACGAGGCCCGCAATCTCGATGCCTCGGGCACCGGTCTTGGCCTCGCCATCGCCCGCGACATCGCCCGCAGCCATGGTGGGAACGTAACACTGGAAGACAGCCCGCTGGGAGGCCTGCGCGCGGTGATCCGGGTCCCGGTCTGAAGACCTGCCCATCACTGAAAAGGGGCCCGAAGGCCCCGCGCGTCACATCAGCTTCTGGCCATTCGGCACCGGCTGCTCGACAGCCGCCAGCACGATCGCGCCGTTGACATCTTCGAAGCCCAGCGTCAGCACCTCGGAGCGAAACGGCCCGATCTGGCGCGGCGGGAAATTGACGACCCCCAGCACCTGCCGTCCGACCAGCGTCTCCGGCGTATAATGCACGGTGATCTGTGCCGATGACTTCTTGATGCCGATCTCGGGACCGAAATCGATCTTCAGCTTGAAGGCAGGCTTGCGCGCTTCCGGAAAGCTCTCGACCTCGATGATCGTGCCGACGCGAATGTCGACCTTCTCGAAGTCGGCGAAGGTGATCTCCGTTCCGCTCACTGGGCGAGTTCCTCGGCGCGCTTGCGCGCTGCCTCGATCGCCGCATCGAACAGCGGCTGCATGCCGTCATCCGCCATCAGCACGGCAAGCGCCGCAGCCGTAGTGCCCCCGGGAGAAGTGACATTCTTGCGCAGGATGGACGCCGGGTCGGGGGACTGGTGCAACAATTCACCAGCCCCCGCGACCGTTTCCCGTGCGAGACGCATGGCGAGGTCCGCCGGCAGGCCGGTTTTGCGGCCCGCCTCCGCCATGCATTCGACGAGATAGAACACATAGGCCGGACCACTTCCCGATAGGGCGGTCACGGCATTGATATCGGCTTCGCTGTCGACCCATTCGACAGGTCCGGAAACCTGGAGCAGACGATGAACGATGTCACGCTGGGCATCGGACACAGCGGCATTGGCAAACGCGCCCGTCACGCCACGACCGACCATGGCCGGAGTATTCGGCATGGCGCGCACCATGGCCGCCTTGCCGAGGTGACTTTCCATTGAGGCGATGGTCTTGCCCGCGGCGACCGAGACAACCGTCGTCTGTGCGCCAACAAGAGACTTGAGGCCCGGAAGAACCGAATCCATGACCTGCGGCTTCACGGCAAGGAAGAGAATATCCGCCGCCAGTCCATCCGGGGCGGAAACCGAATGCCGCGCTCCGGCCTCTGTGATCATGGCCATCATCTTCTCGGATGGCCCCGGATCCAGAACCGTGACGGACGATCCCGGCACACCACTCTTCAGCCAGCCAGCCAGCATCGCGCCGCCCATATTGCCGGCCCCGACGAGGACGATCTGTCCGAATGCGGCATCCGTCATGCTCAGGCTTCTCCGACCGTCTCGAAGAGAACGGCATCCATGGCGCTCTTTGCGTCCATTCCGGACCAGACCACGAACTGGAAAGCCTGATAATAGGCTTCACAGGCATCGACGGCGGAGGAAAGCAGAACCTCGACCTGACGGTTCGTCGGCTCAGCGCCACCGGCGAGCAGCAGCGACTGGCGGAAGATCACCACATCCTCGTTCCGCCACAGATCGAAATGGCCCATCAGTACCTGGCCATTGACGTAGGACAGAAGCTTGATGACCTCGTTCAGGCGATTCTCCGGGATCTTGAGGTCGAAGGCCGAAGCCAGATGCAGCGCCTCGAATTCCTCCATCCAGGAGAAGGAAACATGATAGTCGGCCCAGCGCCCCTCGACGGTCATTGCGATTTCGTCTTCGCCCGAACGCTCGAACGACCAGTCATTGGTCGCCGCGACGAACTCGATCATGTCGACCGGGTTGGACTGGCGTTCGACTTCGATTTCCATGAGGCTCATGCATCACCTTCTTGACCGGAATGAATACGGGCGCCCGGCGAACCGCCGGGCCACTCGGACACCTGAACCGGAAACTACTCTGAAAACGATTCCGAAGGACCCCAGGGTAGAACACGCACCCTGCCCGAAACTTACGCGGCCCCTGCTCAGAATCATCGTTGAAAATCAGTGTATAATCGTGGGGGGCCAGCACCAGCCCCCTCAGCCACATTTGGCTCAGACGCCTGTGGATGGCGCTTTCAGAATCGCCTTTGCATCACCCCATAAGCGACTCTGCCGATTGGCTTTTTGGCACCTGTCCACAAGCTGCGATTTTTTCGCGAGCCAAGCCCCGCTTTTCATCCGTCAAGGTGCTGAAAAAACAAAAAGACCCAAAGCCACAGGCAATGGGTCCTCATCATCGATTTCACAAATCACAACCCTGTCCCGCAACGGGACAGGCGGTCTACTTCGCTTTGGCGGAAATCTGGGCTTCCAGGGCCTCGAGACGCTTCTGCAGCGCCTCGTTCTCTTCACATGCCTTTAGCGCGATTTCGCGCACCACATCGAACTCTTCGCGCTTGACGAGATCCATGCTGTTGAGCCAGCGCTCGACCTGTGACTGGAAGGCGGTTTCCATCTCCTTGCGAACACCTTGCGCGGCGCCGGCGGCATCCGTCATCAACTTGGCGAAATCATCGAAAATACGGTTGGGGCCGGTCGACATGGAAAGCTCCTCTCAAGCGAATTGCGGGCAAAAAAACATCCTTGAGAAGGAGGTAGGACCAGATGGGCCGGCACGCAAGACGGGACGGCGAGATAAAGGTCGTTGACGGTGTCGCAGCCGGCCCGATTCCATCTTGACCGTGCCAATTCGCAACGCCATTTTCCACCAGCATCAACGAAAGTACTCCATTGTTATCAGTCCTGGACCTTTTCGCCGCCGTATCCTTTCCTGCGATCGACCCGGTCGCCTTCTCGATTGGCCCGCTGGCGGTCCATTGGTATGGGCTGGCTTATGTCGCGGGCATACTCATCGGCTGGCTGCTTGCCCGCGACCTCCTGAAACGGCCGCATCTGTGGCCGAACGGACAGGCACCCGCGACGCTGCAGCAAGTCGACGACTTCGTCCTTTGGGTGGCGATCGGCGTCGTCGCCGGCGGTCGTCTTGGCTACATCTTCTTCTACGATTTTGCCTCCGTGGCGGCCAATCCCCTGCGTGCGATCGAGGTCTGGAATGGTGGCATGTCGTTCCATGGCGGCTTCCTCGGCGCCACGCTTGCCATGGTCTTCTTCGCCCGCAAGCATCAGATCCGCCTGTGGAGCCTCTTCGATCTCGTGGCGAGCGTCGTGCCGCTCGGGCTGTTTTTCGGCCGCATAGCCAATTTCATCAACGGCGAGCTCTGGGGTCGCCCGGCCGACGTTCCCTGGGCCATGGCCTTCCCGACCGGTGGCCCATTCCCGCGCCATCCGAGCCAGCTTTACGAGGCGGTCCTCGAAGGGCTCGTGCTTCTGATCGTCCTGCAACTTCTCGCCCGCGCCTTCGGTGCCCTTCGGACGCCAGGCCGCATAACGGGCATCTTCGTTGCCGGTTATGCGGCAGCCCGCATCTTCGTCGAGTTCTACCGCGAGCCGGATGTCCAGATCGGCTATCTGGCGGGTGGCTGGCTCACCATGGGAATGGTGCTTTCATTGCCGATGCTGCTGGTCGGCCTGTGGATTTCCATCCGCGCGGGGCGCAGCGCGCCCCAGGCCGGTGGCTGAGGAGACAGGGATGGCCACGCCGCTTGCCGAGAAGATCAAGTCCCTCATCACCGCTCACGGGCCGATCAGCGTTACCGACTATTTCGCCCTCTGCCTCGCGGATCCCGAGCACGGCTACTACCGCACCCGCCACCCCTTCGGCCGCGACGGCGACTTCGTCACGGCCCCCGAAGTCAGCCAGCTGTTCGGCGAGATGCTCGGCATCTTCATGATCAACACATGGCAGCGCCACGGCGAACCGCAGGACGTCCGCATCGTCGAGATCGGCCCCGGCCGCGGCACCATGATGGCGGACATGCTGCGGGTGATTTCCCGTGCCGCCCCTGCGCTCTATGAAACAGCCACCGTGCATCTCGTGGAGACAAGCGCGCTTCTGAAGCTGACGCAGATGGAAACGCTGTCGTCGCACGGCGAAAAGGTATCTTGGCACGAAAGCTTCGACGGGGTGCCGGAGGGGTTCACACTGCTCGCAGCCAACGAACTCTTCGATGCCATCCCGATCCGCCAGTTCGTCAAGACGACGAACGGTTTTCGCGAGCGCATGGTCGGCCTCGACGAAAACGACGATCTCTGCTTCACGCTGGGTGTCGCAACGCTTGACCCGACGATGCTGCCGCAGGGCATCAGCGAGCCCGCTGATGGCGAGATCTTCGAGGTTGCTCCGGCGCGCCAGTCGGTGATGCTCACGATCTGCGAACGCCTCATTCAGAGCCACGGAACGGCGCTGATCATCGACTACGGCCACATGGTCAGCAACTTCGGCGACACGCTGCAGGCTGTTCGCGCCCATGAATATGACCCACCGCTCGCCCATCCCGGCCTCGCCGATCTGACCAGCCATGTCGACTTCGAAAATCTGGCAAGGACGGCGCTGGCTGCAGGCGTCCATCTGAACGGTTGCATGCATCAGGGCGACTTCCTGGTTGGCCTCGGCATAGAACAGCGGGCAGCAGCCCTCGGCCGCGACAAGGACGAGAAAACGCAAGGCGAGATCATTGACGCCGTGCAGCGCCTGGCCGGCGCCGGGAACGGCTATATGGGCGAACTGTTCAAGGTATTGGCGGTCTCTATGCCGTCAGTGCAATTGCTCCCTTTCAAGGCGAAGCATTGACAGGCAGCTGCGCGATCTGCACGATCGCGCCAGCTCCGCACGGCTCAAATCCCAGGAAAGCCGTTTAGTTTCAGAAGCTTATCAGGGAATAAGCAGCATCTTCGCATTTTTGCCAGCTCAGGAGACCCAATCATGAGCACAGCCGATCAGCCGCGCCCCGTGACCGCCGGGAACCTAGACACCATCAGGCAAGCCGGCATTCGCCACGGCTTCTTCACCCGCGATGGCGGCGTGTCGGAAGGCATCTATCGGGGATTGAACGTCGGCATCGGCTCCAATGATGATCCGGCAAAGGTGCGCGAAAACCGGCGTCGTGTCAGCGCTTGGTTCGGCCTGCCGCCGGAGAGGCTCGCTACGGCGCACCAGGTCCACTCTCCCGACGTCGCAGTCGTCGGCGCCGACTATGACGGGAGCCGCCCAGTGGCTGATGCCCAGGTGACCGCGAGCCCGGGGATCATCCTTGGCGTCCTGACCGCCGATTGTGGCCCGATCCTCTTTGCTGATCCCGACAACCGCGTCATCGGCGCAGCCCATGCCGGCTGGAAGGGCGCCCTTGGCGGCGTGCTGGAAAACACGATCGAAGCCATGGTTGCACTCGGTGCCCGTCGCGAAAAGATCCGCGCGACGCTCGGTCCGTCGATCTCACAGGCCAATTACGAGGTCGGTCCCGAATTCGTCGATCGCTTCCTCGCCGCCAACAAGGTATTCGAAGCCTTCTTCACCCCCTCCGGCAAGCCCGGCCACGCCATGTTCGACCTGCCGGGCCTCACGGTCATGCGCCTCGCCGAAGCGGGTGTGGCGGCCGACAGCCTCGGCCTGTGCACCTATGCGGCACCTGATGCGTTCTTTTCCTATCGCCGGACCACCCATGCGGGCGAACCCGACTATGGGCGGCAGATTTCGGCGATCGCGATCATGGAGGACTGATATGGCCCTGCACTTTCCCGAAAGCGAGTTTTCCGCCCGCCGCGCGCGCCTGATGGCCCGCATGGCGGAAGAAAAGCTCGACGCCCTGCTGCTCTTCGCCCAGGAGAGCATGTACTGGCTCACCGGCTTTGACAGCTTCGGCTATTGCTTCTTCCAGACTCTGGTCGTCAAGGCGGATGGCAGCCTGACGCTGCTCACCAGAACACCCGATCTGCGCCAGGCGAAGCACACCTCGACAATCGAGACCATCGCCGTCTGGGTAGACCGCTTGCACGCCGACCCGGCGGTCGATCTGCGCAACCTCCTGAGCGACCTCGACCTCCTCGGCATGCGCGTCGGCGTCGAGTATGACACCCACGGCATGACCGGTCGCGTCGCGCGCCTTGTCGACAACCAGCTGACCAATTTCTGCGAGGCAGTCGATGCCTCATACCTTGTCAGTAATCTCAGGCTAGTCAAATCGCCGGCTGAAATCGCCAGGGTCGTTCATGCTGCCGAACTTGCCGACATCGCCTTCGATGCGGCGCTGCCACTGATCGGACCGGGCGCCAACGAAGCGGACATTCTTGCCGGCATGCAATCCGCCGTCCTTGCGGGTGGCGGCGATTATCCGGCCAACCCCTTCGTTATCGGCTCTGCGGCGGATGCCCTGCTCTGCCGTTACAAGTCAGGTCGCCGGCAGCTCTCCGAGACCGACCAGGTGACGCTGGAATGGGCTGGCGTCTCGGCACACTATCATGCGCCCATGCTGCGGACCGTCCTCGTCGGCGAGCCCACCGCACGGCACCGGGAACTGCATGCGGCGGCGCTGGAGGGCATGCGAACAGTCGAGCAGTTGCTCCGTCCGGGCCACACCTTCGGCGAGGTCTTCGACGCCCATGCCAAGGTGATGGACGACCGCGGCCTCACGCGCCACCGTTTCAATGCCTGCGGCTATTCGGTCGGTGCCCGCTTCGCCCCGTCCTGGATGGAGCACCAGATGTTCCATGCAGGCAATCCGGAGGTGATCACCCCCGACATGACGCTCTTCGTGCACATGATCATCATGGACAGCGATCGCGAGACGGCCATGACGCTCGGCCACACCTATCAGACGACGGACACAGCCCCGCGCGCGCTGTCGCGCCATCCGCTTGAGCTGATCGCACTGTGAGAGGGGCTTCGCCGCCACGGCTGCGGCGGTAACGCAATTTTGCCTGTCCGTTCAGGGAATTGACAGGCAAGGAATGCTAGTCACATTAAGTGTGACAGGAGTGAAGGGGAAGGACCCGCCGTGGTGAGACGTTCCCGGACAATGCCCACGATGCCGGCCGCGATGCTCGGCCTGCTGATGCTGCTCGCCGGCTGCAACAGCACGGATGTGCTGACACCACCCGCAGACGTCGGGAATGGCAGCCTGCCCGCCAGCTATTCCCAGGAACTCGCCGCCCCCGCAGCCGGCCGCCAGCCGGTTGAGAGCGCACCACTCGGCCAGCCGGGCGGCTATGCGGAACAGCCGCGCGGCCCGCAGAACACGCTGGAAGCACAGGCGGCAGCGCTCGCTCAGGGCGGCAGCAATCCCGTCGCATCCGCGCCGCTCGACGGCGGAAACAGCCAGGCCTTCCCGAGCGCGCCGCAACCGGCAGCGACCACACGGCAGGCCACCCAACCCATCCAGCCGACGCAGCCGGCACAGGCCCAGCAGGCATCGCTCCCACCGGCAGCGCAGACCACCGGCAGCATCCGCTTCCTGCCGATCATCGGCGCCCCCGTCCAGGCTGTCACGCCGCTCTCGCGTCAGCTCGGCGCCGAAGCCCGCGCCAGAGGCCTGACCATCAAAAGCGCCAGCGATGCCTCGAGCGAGCATATCCTGAAAGGATACTTCTCTGCCTTCTCCGACAGCGGCAACGTCACGATCACCTATGTCTGGGACATTCTCGACGCCAGCGGCGGACGGCTCCACCGCATCCAGGGCCAGGAGGTCGTTCCCTCGGGAGCCCAGGATCCCTGGGCGGCCGTGCCAGCCTCCGTCATGCAGCAGATCGCCACCAAGAGCATGGCCGAATATGTCGCATGGCGGAACAACCAGGCCGGTTGATTGTGCGCCGATAACCGGCTTTCGAAACTGCAAATCCTGCGCCGCATTTGGCGCATCAACCGAAAATATGGGCCTTACCGTCCAAAGCTCTTGCATTCAGGGGGAAGGGCGCTAAAAAGCCCGCATCTCAGCATGGTAACAGGCGGGCCAAGATGAAGGTTTTCGCAGGTAATTCGAACCGGCAACTTGCCGAAGCGATCTGCTCCTATCTCAACGTACCACTCGGCAAGGCCAGCGTCCGCCGCTTCGCAGACCAGGAAATCTTCGTCGAAATCCAGGAAAACGTGCGCGGTGAGGATGTTTTCGTCGTCCAGGCCACGTCGTTCCCGACAAACGACCACCTGATGGAACTGTTGATCATGATCGACGCCTTCCGTCGGTCCTCGGCACGCCGCATCACGGCCGTGCTGCCCTATTTCGGTTATGCCCGCCAGGACCGCAAGGCCGGGCCACGCACGCCGATCTCGGCCAAGCTGGTCGCCAACCTGATCACCGAGGCTGGCGCCGATCGTGTGTTGACACTCGATCTGCATGCCGGACAGATCCAGGGCTTCTTCGATATTCCGACCGACAATCTCTACGCCGTTCCGCTGCTCGCCAATGATGTCAAGGAACGCTACGACACCAACAATGTCATGGTGGTGTCGCCGGATGTCGGCGGCGTGGTGCGTGCCCGCTCGCTCGCCAAGCGTCTCGACTGTCTGCTTGCCATCGTCGACAAGCGCCGTGATCGACCGGGTGAGTCCGAAGTCATGAACGTCATCGGCGACGTGACCGGCAAGGACTGCATCCTGATCGACGACATCGTCGATTCCGGCGGCACACTCTGCAACGCCGCAGAAGCCCTGCTGAAGAACGGCGCGACCAGCGTCACCGCCTACATCACGCACGGCGTCCTGTCAGGTGGTGCGGTCACCCGCGTCGCCTCCTCGAAGCTGCGCGAACTGGTGATCACGGACTCGATCCAGCCGACCACAGCAGTCCAGTCGGCACACAATATCCGCGTGCTCTCGACAGCCACCCTGCTGGGCGAAGCCATCAACCGCACCAGCCAGGAAGAGTCGGTTTCGAGCCTGTTCGACTGACATCGGATTGTTTTTCGAATTAACGCTAAGAAACACAATGTAGTGTTCGCGGGGTCGCAGACACTTGCGCTGTGTCTACGCTTTGCATACAGGTGCCTCGCCTTCGCTTCTTTGAGACGCGATGCAGAGAAAATACACCCGCACGCGTGTTTTCATGTCACTTTCGGTCGATGAACTACTTGCCAACCGCGATTTCCACGAAACAGTACGCGAGCAGTCCCGCGCACTTCTTCGGGTAAACGACGAGACCCCGCGCCTCGCTGCCGTCTTCGGCACACAGCAACGCTGGCTGCTCGGTCACCTAGCCATGGCGCAGTATTTCACCGAGGTCGCCAGGGGCAACCCGGAACCGGTCATTTTCATGGCTCGCTACCTCGAGCAGGTGAGGACACTCGGCATCTCCTCCGTGAATACGGCCGACGCCTTCATCAAGGAGATGCTGGTCTACGGGATCGCCCAACAGAGCCAGCACAGTGACCGCCGCAATCGGCCCTTTGTTCCCGCTCCACAGACCATTGCGGCCACCCGCCGTTGGGTCACCATCCATCTGGCGAGCCTCGATCGGCTGGACGGCGGGCGGCGGCTGGACCTGTTGGAGGCCGACGACACCATCCTTCCGCGCCTTCATCCGCAGATCGCGGGGCGCGCTATGTCCTCCCCGCCCCTGCGCAGCCCACCGCAGACCTGGTCTCTGTTCACCTGGCTCAACAATGGCGGCATCGTCATGGACTGGCTCATGGTCGGCATCGATCCCGTCGACGCAACGATCGAGCATGTGCCGACCCAGGTCCGCTCGGTCCCGGAACTGGCAGAGACCTTCCGCCTGTCCCGCACGCATCTCACCCGCAAGCTCCGCGAGGCAGAGGCGATTGGCAGCGTCGGCTGGGAAGGCAGCCGCGGTCGGTCCACGATGTGGGTCTCGCGAGACTTCCTCAACGAATACCATACAACGCAGGCCGTGAAGCTGGCGATCATCGACTCCGCCTGCGACGCGATCGGACTGCGTTGAGGCGTGGCGCGCCGCCACTGCAACCTTAACCTGCCGGTAAGCAAATCAGCCTAGCCTCCTGCCGGGGATATTCTCGGGAGGAATGGGTGTGACGGGTTCGAACGGAACGAATGCACGTACAAACGTGCTGTCGTCGGTCAAGGCAAAATTCGCAGGGCTGGTCGTCGGTGCGACTCTTGTCTCCTGCATGGCCGTCGGCATGCTGAGCTACCAGGTCGGCAAGAGCGGGCTGATCGACGCCAGCAAGCTGCGCCTCGAAAGCGTCGCCGCCACCCAGGCCAAGGCACTCACCGCCTATGAAACCCGCATTCAGCAGGCGCTCGGCGAACTCGCACAGAACTCCGCGCTCGGTGAAGCGGCCGACACTGTGGCGACGGTCATCAAGATCGAGGAGGCAAAAATCAGGGAGGTCTTCCAGGATCCCGGCAAGCCCCCTGAGGAACGGGCGTCCATCGACGGATCAGGCCTCAAGCTGCTCTACGGCGTCCGTCACGCCTCCATTCACGGTACCATAGCCAGCACGCGTCAAAACACGAATGTTAGCGATATCTACGTCATCGATAACGCTGGGCAGATCATCTATTCGGTCACCAAGGGCGACGCATTCCTGACCAACGTCACCGATCCGGCCAATGCGGCGCTGAAGGCGGCCTTCAATGCCGCCCAGGCTGGCGACGTGAATCAGGTGCATTCCATCGGCTTCAGCGAAATGCGGGCCGAAGACGACACCCACTCGGCGCTGATTGCGCAACCGCTCGCCATTTCGGTCTGGGGCGAAATCGTCCGCAAGGGCGTCATCGTCATCCGGGTAGGCGCGAACCGCCTCGCGACGTCCCTCGCACCGGATGGAATGGGGCAGAGCATCGACGACAGCTTCCTGCTCGCCGAGGATGGCAGCCTGCGCGCTGGAACGATCTCGGGCGGAGCCAATGCGGCTATACCGGAGGCACTCGTGGCGGCGGCACGCAACGGCGGCAAGGGCTCGGACTTCGCCGCCTCCGGCGACCGTACCCTCTTCTACAGCTTCATGCCCGCCACCCTGTTCGGCCAGAAGAACCTGCTGGTCATCGGCCAGGACGAGCGCGGCATCCTTGCATCCTCCAATGAACTGGCAAAATGGGCCCTGCTGACCACGGTCGCCGTTCTGGTCGTCATGGGCGGCATCGGTATCGCCGTTTCCTCCAGCCTCACCCGCCCGCTGACCCAGCTGGCCGGTTTGATGAACCGTCTCAACAACGGCGACACCGCCATCCAGATCGACGGAACCGGACGCCAGGACGAGATCGGCCTGATGGCACGAGCACTGGACAGCTTCCGTCAGAACGCGCTGGAAAAGGAGCGCATCGAGAAGGAGGCGGAAAGCCGTGATCTTCAGATGAGTGCCGAACGGCGCGAGCGCGAGGCGGAAAAGCAGCGCAGCGCCCAGGAACTTCAGGAAGCCGTCACGGCGCTCGCCACAGGCCTGAAGAACCTCTCCGATGACAAGCTCCATCTGCGCATCGAGACCCGTTTCGTGCCGGAACTCGACCATCTGCGCGTCGATTTCAACGAATCCCTAGACAAACTCGAGGAAACGATCCGTGCCATCATGGCAAGCGCCGACACCATCCGTGGCGGCTCGAACGACCTCAAGGGCGCCTCGGCCAATCTGGCCCATCGCACGGAACGCCAGGCGGCATCCCTGGAGGAAGCCGCCGCCGCCCTTGGCGAGATGACTGGCAGCGTCAACGATGCCCTGCGCCGCTGCGAGACCGCAGTGCAGGTTTCGGCGGACGCGCTGAAGGGGGCAAAGGCATCTTCCGAGGTCGTCAATGAGGCAATCGTCGCCATGCAGCGGATCGAGGAATCGTCGTCAAAGATCCGGCAGATCATCGACGTGATTGACCAGATCGCCTTCCAGACCAACCTCCTGGCGCTGAATGCTGGTGTCGAAGCCGCCCGCGCCGGCGAAGCAGGCAAGGGTTTCGCCGTCGTCGCCCAGGAAGTACGCGAACTGGCACAGCGGTCTTCCGCAGCCGCACGCGACATCAACGGACTGATCAACGCCTCGACCAGCAACGTATCAGACGGCGTGGCCCTGGTCCTGCAGACCGGTGAGCGTTTGCACACCATCGAGGACAATATTGCGGCCATCAACGGTCAGATCGGCGCGATCGCCGGCGCATCAAGGGAGCAATCCGCTCGCCTCTCCGAAATCAATGCATCGGTCAACGATCTCGACCAGATGACACAGCAGAATGCGGCCATGGTCGAGGAAACGACGGCTGCCGCCTTCGCCCTTGCTCAGGAAGCGGACGGACTGACCGAGCAGGTCTCACGCTTCACAATCGGCCAGCAGGATGGCTCGGCCCGCCGCGCCGCCTGAACAAGCACAACAACAGATCTCGCGCAGACATCGCCCGCCGGTTTCGATCGGCGGGCCTTTTAATTCTGAGCCACCGGCGGCGGGAGTGGACAAGCCTCGCCGTCCGAGAACAGTCGCGACCTGGTGAGGAAGCGCCGCTCCCGTCCGTTGTCGAGCGAAAACATGCCCCCTCGCCCCGGCACCACGTCGATGATCAGCTGCGTATGCGCCCAGACCGCATACTGGCTGCCGCTGATATAGAAGGGCACGCCACCGATCTCGCCTAGCTTCACATCCGTCTCCCCCACCCGGTACTCGCTCGCCGGATAACACATCGGCGAAGACCCGTCGCAGCATCCGCCGGACTGGTGGAAGAGGATGTCGGGATGGTCTTGTCTGATCTCGGCGAGAAATGCGAGCGCGGCGTCCGTCGCCACGACACGCGGTTGATCTCCATTGGTCACTGTCTGCCCTCCTGGTTCAGAACGAAAGATCCCCTCCTCCTGGTCGAGAACAGGAAGAGGGGGATCGGAGCGGCATTGGCGGAACACCGCCCCCGGGGAGGGTCTCAGAAGAAGCCCAGCGCCTTGGGGCTATAGCTCACCAGCATGTTCTTGGTCTGCTGGTAGTGGTCGAGCATCATCTTGTGCGTCTCGCGACCGATGCCCGACTGCTTGTATCCGCCGAAGGCCGCATGCGCCGGATAGGCGTGGTAGCAGTTGGTCCAGACACGTCCGGCCTGGATGTTGCGGCCGAAATTGTAGCAGGTATTGGCATCGCGGCTCCACACGCCGGCGCCGAGGCCGTAGAGCGTGTCATTGGCGATTTCGAGCGCTTCCGCCTCGTTCTTGAAGGTCGTGACCGAGACGACAGGTCCGAAGATCTCCTCCTGGAAGATCCGCATCTTGTTATGGCCGCGGAAGACGGTCGGCTTGACGTAGTAGCCGCCCGAAAGTTCGCCCGGCAGCTGGTTGCGATAACCACCCGTCAGCACTTCCGCCCCTTCCTGCTTGCCGATGTCGATGTAGGAGAGGATCTTCTCCAGCTGCTCGGAAGACGCCTGTGCCCCGATCATCGTTGACATGGCGAGCGGATCGCCCTGAATGACGGCCTCGACCCGCTTGATCGCCTTTTCCATGAAGCGGTCATAGATCTTCTCATGCACCAGGGCACGGCTCGGGCAGGTGCAGACCTCACCCTGGTTGAGCGCGAACATCGCAAAGCCTTCCAGCGCCTTGTCGAGATAGTCGTCATCTTCGCGCATGACGTCCTCGAAGAAGATATTCGGCGACTTGCCGCCCAGTTCAAGCGTCACCGGGATCAGGTTCTGGCTGGCATATTGCATGATCAAACGGCCGGTCGAGGTTTCCCCCGTGAAGGCGATCTTGGCGATCCGCGGGCTGGTCGCGAGCGGCTTACCGGCTTCCAGACCGAAGCCGTTGACGATGTTCAGCACACCCGGCGGAAGCAGGTCGCCGATCAGTTCGGCCAGCACCAGGATCGAGGCCGGCGTCTGCTCGGCGGGCTTCAGCACCACGCAATTGCCGGCAGCCAGGGCCGGGGCCACTTTCCAGGCGGCCATCAGGATCGGGAAGTTCCACGGGATGATCTGCCCGACGACGCCGAGCGGTTCGTGGAAGTGATAGGCGATCGTATCATGGTCGACCTCGCCGATCGTGCCTTCCTGGGAACGGACGCAGGCCGCGAAGTAGCGAAAGTGGTCGATGGCAAGCGGAATATCGGCCACCATGGTCTCGCGCAGAGGCTTGCCATTGTCCCAGGTTTCCGCCCGGGCGAGCAGCTCCAGATTGGCTTCCATGCGGTCGGCAATCTTGTTGAGGATATTGGAGCGCTCGGTGGTCGAGGTGCGGCCCCACTTGTCCTTGGCGGCATGCGCCGCATCAAGTGCGAGGTTGATATCGGCCTCATCGGAGCGGGCGATGTCGCAAAGCTTGCCGCCGGTGACCGGCGTGGTGTTTGCGAAATAGCGACCATTGACCGGCTCGCGGAACTCGCCGCCAATGAAGTTGCCGTATTTCAGCTTGAACGGCGACGCCGCGATTGATTGCACCTGAATATTCATCTGTCATCCTCCCAGTGAAGGGACCCCTCCTCGGGTCCCGATGGCAGGATGATTGCTGCCTTCTCTCTCCAGGAACAGTGCCGCGAAACAGTGCTGCAGCGCACAGTGTTTCAGTCTTGCGACACATACCGGAGATCAGTGCAGCTGGAAGCGCTTCATCTTCCTGTGCAGCGTCGCAC
>CALSAF010000003.1:0-62908 GCA_943372805.1 Rhizobium sp. Q54 | reverse complement strand
TTGATCGCCTGCACGAGGCCGGCGATCGCAGTCAGCCCGTCGCCGGTCTCGTTGACCAGCTTCACGCCCTCGCTGACCGCCACTTCCGAATTGCCGATCAGCGCCTTGATCTCCTTGGCCGCATTCGCCGAACGCTGCGCAAGCTCGCGCACCTCCTGGGCAACAACCGCAAAGCCCTTGCCGGCTTCGCCCGCACGTGCGGCTTCGACACCGGCATTCAGCGCCAGAAGGTTGGTCTGGAAGGCGATTTCGTCGATCACGCCGATGATCTGGCTGATCTGCTTGGAGGCATGCTCGATCCGCTCCATGGCGGTCACGGCATTGCCGACCACCACGCCGGACTGCTCAGCACGGCTGCGCGTGGTGCGGACAATGTCGCGCGCCTCGCCGGTCCGCCGCGAGGTGGCCGTCACATTCGAGGTGATTTCTTCGAGCGCCGCTGCAGTCTCCTCCAGTGAGGCCGCCTGCTGCTCGGTCCGCTTGGCGAGGTCATCAGAGGCATGCGAAATCTCGCCGGACCCGCCGGAGACCGCATGCGCCGAGCCGCCAACCGAAACGAGCACCCCGCGAAGCTGCTGCACCGACGTATTGAAGTCGTGGCGCAGCGCCTCGAACTGCGGCGCAAACTGCTCCTCGATCTCGCACATCATGTCCCCAGAGGCCAGGCGTCGCAGCGCCGACGCGAGGGAGCCCGTGGCCTTATTGAGACGTTCTTCCGCCTCAGCCTCGGCTAGCCTCTGCACCTCTGCGCGCTCGAGTTCGGCCCGTTTGCGATTCTCGTCCGCTTCTGCTTCGAGCTCGGCATTACGGATCGCCGCCTCGCGGAAAATCTCCACCGAGCGCGCCATGACACCGATCTCGTCGAGACGGTCGGCAAAGGGAATGGCCGTCTCCCGGTCACCGTCGGCGAGCGTCTGCATCCGGCTGGCAGTAGAACGGATCATCTGCGACACCGCACGAACGACGAAGAAGAAGAGACCGAGAACGACGATCGTGACACCGATTGCGATCACAGCCCCCCTGACAAATTTCCCATAGAGGCTGTCGAGCTTCTGCTGGGCACCCGCGCTCAGCAGCGCATCCGTCTGACCGATCAGCTTTGCCATCATGCCAGCCTGGGCACCCGTCAGCTTGGCCCATTGCTCGCCGGAAGCGGCATCAGGCCCCGCAGGCGCATTCTCCCACATCTTGCTGCGGCTCGCCTGCAAAAACTGTCCGTCCGGCCCGCCATGGAAGGCCTGGAATGGCTGGATCACCTCGACCGGCAGAAACTCGAGCATCAATGGGGTAAAGCGGTCCCGCAACGCCTTGGCATGCAGAAGGAAGGCATACTGCTTCTGCTGGAGTGCCGTGCCCGTGAAGTACTGCTGCCCCAGCCGGATCTCGATCAGACCGGAATCGTTGACCTGCATCAGCGCATAATAGCCCTCGATCAGCCGCGCAAGTTCGAGGTCTTGGATGGTTCCACCTGAACGACGCACGAGCTCCAGGCCCGCTGCCGAAGCCGGCTGCAGGACAAATAGCGCCTCGTCGAATGTCGCGGCCCCGGCATCGACATTCCGGCGATAGGTTGCGAGCCCCTCCTGCTTGTCGATGATCAGGGAGAAGGCCCTCTGGATGGTTTCATCCTTGCCGCCCTGCGCCTGCCAGGCCGCATAGGCCGCTTTCAGCGACGCGATCCCCTCATCAGCGGCCTTGCGGCGCTCGATTCGGTTTTCAGGGGTTGCAAAGGCCTCGGCGGGCAGGACCTGCGCGATCCGGCCACCGGCCATGGCAAGCGTCTGCACCACCATCTGACGGTCGAGCTGGACATATTGTTCGTAGCTGTTCCAGACAGAGGTAATGCTCAACCACAGGAAGGCGATCAGAGGCGCGGTTGCGATGAGATAGAGTTGTTTGCGAAGCGATAGCGCAGCCATAATGCCTCCTCGAGCAGCACAGGTCGTGGCGGCGGAACGCAGCAGACCAAACGAGAAAACCGTATGCAACGCAAATTAAATAATTGCTAAAATACGACAGGATTCAGACAGGATTCCAAGGGGCAGAAACCAAAAGGGCCGGCTCCTTTCGAAGCCGGCCACAGCAATCGTGGTCTTATATGGATGGGATCAGCGCGTCAGGCGCTTGTAGGCCTGGCTGCCCGGGTTCAGCGCGTCGGGACCGAGACGACGGACCTTGTCCTGTTCGTAGTCTTCGAAGTTGCCTTCGAACCACTCCACATGGCCATCGCCCTCGAAAGCCAGGATATGCGTCGCAAGACGGTCGAGGAACATGCGATCGTGGCTGATGATGATCGCGCAGCCGGCGAAGTTTTCGAGCGCCGTTTCGAGTGCACCCAGCGTTTCCGTGTCAAGGTCGTTGGTCGGTTCGTCGAGTAGCAGAACGTTGCCGCCGGCCTTCAGCATCTTGGCCAGGTGCACACGGTTGCGCTGACCGCCAGAGAGATTGCCGACCTTCTGCTGCTGGTCGCCACCCTTGAAGTTGAAGGCGCCGCAATAGGCACGGGAGTTCATGTCGAACTTGCCGAGCTTGATGATTTCGGCGCCGCCGGAGATCTCCTCCCAGACCGTCTTGTTGGGATCGAGCGAGTCGCGGCTCTGGTCGACATAGCCGAGATGCACGGTGTCACCGATGCGGATCGAACCGGCATCCGGCTTTTCCTGACCGGTAATCATCTTGAAGAGTGTAGACTTGCCGGCGCCGTTCGGACCGATGATGCCGACAATACCGCCCGGCGGCAGTTTGATCGAGAGATCGTTGATCAGGGTGCGGCCTTCGAAACCCTTGGTGATGCCGTCGAGTTCGATGACGACATTGCCGAGACGCTCGGACACCGGAATGATGATCTGCGCATCGCCGGGACGAATGCCTTCAGCCGCATCAACCAGCTGCTCATAGGCCTTGATACGGGCCTTGGACTTCGCCTGACGGGCCTTCGGGCTGGATGCGATCCACTCCTGTTCGCGCGAGATCGCCTTCTGGCGACCAGCCTCTTCGCGGTTTTCCTGAAGCATGCGCTTGGCCTTCGCCTGCAGGTAAGCGGAGTAGTTGCCCTCGTAAGGAATGCCACGGCCGCGGTCGAGTTCGAGGATCCAGCCCGTGACGTTGTCGAGGAAGTAGCGATCGTGGGTGATCATCATCACGGCACCCGGATAGTCGCGCAGGTGCTTTTCGAGCCAGGCGATCGTCTCGGCGTCGAGGTGGTTGGTCGGTTCGTCGAGCAGCAGCAGGTCAGGCTGCGACAGCAGCAGACGGCAAAGTGCGATACGACGGCGTTCACCACCCGACAGCAGCGTGACATCGGCATCCTTCGGCGGGCAGCGCAGCGCTTCCATCGCCATTTCGACCTGCTGTTCGAGATCCCACAGGTTCTGGCTGTCGATAATGTCCTGGAGCTTGGAGCCCTCTTCCGCCGTCTCGTCGGAATAGTTCATCATCAGTTCGTTGTAGCGGTCGAGCACGGCCTGCTTGTCGGCCACGCCTTCCATGACGTTTTCAAAGGCGTTCTTGGCCGGATCGAGATGCGGCTCCTGCTCCAGATAACCGACGGTCGCGCCTTCGGCGAGCCAGGCTTCACCGGTGTATTCCTTGTCCTGGCCGGCAATGATGCGCAGCACGGTCGACTTACCGGCGCCGTTAGGGCCGAGGATACCGATCTTGGCATCGGGATAGAACGATAGATGGATGTTCTCGAGAATCTTCTTTGCGCCGTAGGACTTGCTAAGTCCCGACATGTGATAGATGAACTGGCGTGCCATGGGGTCTTGCTCCGGCGGGAATGGGAATTTGCCGCTATGTAGGCGAATTGCGTCGAGGGGGCAATGCGGACCGGGTCAGGATGCCGGGTTTTTCTGCCTCTTGTCGTGAGGAAGCGGACCTCGCCATCACTTCAATGCGTCATGCACGACCCGGTAGATCCTCAGGCGACCCGGCTCGGCACCCGCGACAGGCACGAGCCCTGGCCAGTCTTTCCCGCTGACCAAGGTGGCATAGAGCGGCGCCTCTTCCAGCGGAACGGGAAAAGGCAACTGGCAGACCGCCACGTAATCGGCTTCATCAAGTGCAGCCTTCCTTGCGTCGGCATCGATTCCCGCAAAGGCGGTGAAACTCAGCCGAATTCCAGGGGCGGCACGATGAAACGGGATTGCCATGACCGAGACGCCATCCGGCACATGCGTCGCAAGGGGAATGCCAATCCCCAACGGCGCCAGGATACGGCCGGGTGCGAGCCCCGTCAGATCGGCGAAGTCCTCGCCGCGACAGTCATCCATTGACATGAGCCAGACCGCGTCCTGCTCACCCGGACGATGAGGCACCAGGATATGGAGGCCAACCACAGCCGTGGCCAGCACCAGGAGAGGTGTGATCACGACCGCTTTCGCCCATCGCCCCTGCGCCGTCGAGAGCATCTCCACGCAGGCCATGAGGCCCAGTGGCAGGAAAACAGGCATCAGCGCCGCAGGAAACCGGACATAGCGGATCAGGAGCAGGGTCGTCATGAGAGAACTGCAGGCAAACAGGAAAGCAGCCCAGTGCCGCGCACAGCGTCGCGTCTCCTGCCGCCACCAGGGACACGCGAAGAAAGCGATGAGCGTCAACAGCGCCAGCATCATCAGCACGGCTGTCGTCGCCTGGCCGATCTGCCGAAATCCCAAAAGCCCTTGTTCCTGACCGATCCGCTCAAACCAGTAGAAGCGGGAGACCGGATCGATCATCTGATAGGGGCCATCAAGGCAGGCGGGAAACAGAAAAACGAGTCCGCAAGCGACAAGCACGCCGCACACAGCAAGCGCCAGAAAGCGCGTCAGAGCCGCAGCTCCTTCTGGCAGGAGCCGGGCACAGAACCAGAAGCAGGCGCCAAAGCCACACAGGGCGGCAAGATACGGCGCGGAATACGCATCACACGCCGTTTGCAGCATGCCCGAAGGCCCCAGGAAAGCCAGTCCGGAAACCACCGATACGAACATCATGGAGGCACCGGTCTCGGCCAATGTATGGCGGGAGAACGGGACCCTCAGAGCGTAGCCCATCGCGACCAACGCAAGGGCAACGGCAACGAACGGCAGGCATTCCAGACCGATGACGAGAGACAGGGCAGCACCCGTCCCAACGAAGCGACCGCCGCGTCCCCCTTCCCGGGCCAGACCGAACAGGATCATCATCATCGCCAGGATCTGGCCATTGTGATGATCTATGCGTCCCGGTGAGAACTCGCCTGCAGCAAAGATCAGCACGAAACCGAGCACTAGCCAGACAGGAACACTGAGCGCCTCCGGAGGCGTCAGCGCTTGCACGGTCCGCACCATGAGGCCTGTAAACACAAGCAGCATCATCGGTGGCCAGACCTGCGTTGCGACAAGCAATGCAAGATCCTGCCCGACGAAAGGGCCAAGGATGGCGGCAATTGCGGCATAGGGCAGGTCAATCAGGCGCGACCACGGCGAAAGATAGCTCTCGGGCGACTGGATCATCGGCAGACTAAGGTCGTACCAGACACCCGTGATCATCAAGTGCTTCAGTTGCAGGAAGCGCAGCTCATCATCGATATCGCCGAAGAACGACGAACCGTCGAGCCTGTCGAAAGCCAGCATGAGCAGCAGCAGACCCGCGAGAACGACGAACGGCCGCAGACCCGCATCTCCGGTAGCCGATCGTTCCTTCTTCACCATTCCTGTTCCCTGACCTTCGCAAGACGCCACGGAAGCTAGACGCAAAGGCATGAAAAATTCCTTTGTCCTCGACCTGTGGCATTGATTGACAGACCGGACGCGGCAGGCAAAACAGGAGAAAAGGTAGGGGGCGATCGGAATGTTTGCAGAGCGACTCTGGCTGGACAGTGCAAGCGGTGCGCGTCTCGCCTATCATCGCCGTTTGGCTGAAGCCATCCCACGCGCGATCATCCTTATCTGCCACGGCCTTGCCGAGCATTCCCGCCGCTACGAGGGGTTTGCCGAGGCTCTGGCAGAGCGTGGTTATCACGTCTACGCCCACGACCATCGCGGCCATGGCGAAACCACTGCGTCGGATACAGTGCCCGGAATGTTCGCCAGGACGGGAGGTTGCGCGAAACTCGTGGCGGATGTCATCGCGATGCGCGACTTCGCGGTCGAGGCACATCCGGGCCTCCCGGTCGTGTTGTTCGGCCACTCCATGGGCGGCCTGATCGCGCTGAATGTCGCGACCGAACACCCGCAGGCCTTTGCGGCGCTGTCGATCTGGAACTCCAACTTCAATCCGGGCCTCGCGGGTCGTTTCGCTCAGGGCGTCCTCTATCTTGAACAGATGCTGAAGGGGTCGGACGTCCCCTCCATGATCTTGCCCAAGGCGACGTTCGCCGCCTGGGGCCGCGCCATTCCTGGCCATCGCACGGCCTTCGACTGGCTCTCGCATGATCCGAAGGAAGTGGACGCCTACATCGCCGATCCGCTTTGCGGTTTCGATGCGAGTGTTTCCATGTGGCGCGACATCTTTCGCCTGACTTTCGCCGGCGCCGCCCCGGAGCGGCTTGAACGCCTTCCCCAGCGTTTGCCGGTCTATCTCGTCGGTGGGGCCGAAGATCCCGCCACAAACAAGGGCCGCGAAATCCGCTGGCTCGGCCAGCGCATGCTGGATGTGGGAATGACCGATGTCGAGATACTGGTCTATGACGGAATGCGGCATGAGACACTGAACGAGATCGGCCGTGAAAAGCCGATCGCCGAATTCCTGAGCTGGCTCGACAATCTGGGATCCTGATCCACGCAGGCTCTTGCCGAAACGGAATGATGCCATGAGAGAAAATCAAGTGCGACCAGCATAAGGCGGCGCTATAGCTCTTTTGACAACAGTTCTTGTCATAACAAAGCGCAACGGCGCTTGTGACAGCAAGCACATGCCGTATGGAAGGCCTGATGACCGACAGCCACACGCCCAAGCCCCCGCTATCAGGTATCCGGGTCATCGAACTCGCCCGCGTGCTGGCAGGCCCCTGGGCGGGGCAGATGCTTGCCGATCTCGGCGCAGACGTGATCAAGGTCGAAAACCCTGAAGGTGGCGACGATACCCGCGCCTGGGGGCCGCCCTTTGTCGAGGGCGCCAATGGGGAGAACCTCTCGGCGGCCTACTACCACTCGACCAACCGCAACAAGCGCTCGATCGCGGTCGACCTGAAGACGCCGGAAGGCCAGGAGACCGTCCGCCGCCTCTGCGCCTCGGCCGATGTCGTCATCGAGAACTTCAAGCGCGGCGGCCTTGAGAAATACGGTCTCGATTACGCGAGCCTGAAGGCCATCAACCCGAAACTCGTCTACTGCTCGATCACAGGCTTTGGCCAGAACGGCCCCTATGCCGATTTCGCCGGCTACGACTATATCGTCCAGGGCATGTCCGGCTTCATGTCGATCACCGGCGAAAAGGACGGCGAGCCGATGAAAGCGGGCGTTGCCATCGCCGACATCTTCACCGGCATCTATGCAGTCACCGCGATCCAGGCGGCCCTGATCCACGTCATGAAAACCGGCCAGGGCCAGTTCGTCGACATGGCCCTGCTCGACGTCATGTCGGCGGTGCTCGCCAACCAGAACATGAACTACCTGATTTCCGGCAAGCCGCCGACCCGGCTCGGCAATGCCCATCCGAACATCAGCCCCTATGAAGTCGTGCCGACAGCTGACGGCCATCTGATCCTAGCGGTCGGCAATGACGGCCAGTTCAAGCGCCTCTGCACCATCCTCGGCATCCCCGCTGTCGCCGAGGATGAGCGCTTCGCCACCAACAAGGCCCGCGTCGCCAACAAGGTCGAGGTCCGCCGCATCGTCACAGCGGAAACCGTGAAGTGGTCGAAGCGCGATCTGCTCTCCGCCTGTGAGGCCAATGCCGTACCTGCGGGGCCGATCAACTCGATCGAGGAAATGTTCGCCGACCCGCAGGTAAAGGCGCGTGGTTTGAAGATCGACCTCACCGACGACAAGGGCACCGTGATCCCGAGCGTGCGCACGCCGATCGTGCTCTCCGAGACCCCCCTGCGCTACGAGCGCCCGAGCCCGCGCATTGGCGAGCATGGCGAAGACATTCTGGCCGAACTGGCCGAGCTGGAAAGGAAGACGAAATGAAGAGAACCGGCGGTGAACTGATCGTCGAGGCGCTGAAGGCTAACGGCGTCGAACGCGTCTCCTGCGTGCCCGGCGAAAGCTATCTGGCCGTGCTCGACGCCCTCAAGGACAGCGGCATCGAGACGCTGGTCTGCCGCCAGGAAGGCGGCGCTGCGATGATGGCCGATACCTGGGGCCGCCTTACCGGCAAGCCCGGCATCTGCATGGTCACGCGCGGTCCGGGCGCCACGAATGCATCAGCCGGTCTGCATGTCGCCAAGCAGGATTCGATCCCGATGATCCTGTTCATCGGCCAGATCGGTCGCGATATGAAGGAGCGCGAAGCTTTCCAGGAAGTCGAATACCGCCGCGCCTTCACCGAATTCGCCAAATGGGTCGGCGAAATCGACGACGCCCGCCGCATCCCGGAATTCGTCACCCGCGCCTTCGCCGTCGCTACCTCCGGCCGCCCCGGCCCGGTCGTGCTGACACTGCCGGAAGACATGCTGCTCGACGAGGTCGACGCCCCGGAAGCCAAGCCCTACACGCCCGTAGAGGCCCATCCCGGCCAAAGCCAGATCGCCGCCCTCGGCGAACTGCTGAAGACCGCCAAGCGCCCGATGGTCGTTCTCGGCGGCACGCGCTGGAGCGAGACTTCGGTCGCCAGCATCCAGGCCTTCGCCGAAAATTTCAAGCTGCCCGTCGGCTGCTCCTTCCGCCGCCAGATGCTCTTCGATCATCTGCATCCGTCTTACGCCGGCGATGTCGGTATCGGCATTAACCCGGCGCTGGCCAAGGAAGTGAAGGAAGCCGATCTTTTGATCCTACTCGGCGGCCGTTTCTCAGAAATGCCGTCCTCGTCCTATACGCTGATGGACATCCCCTACCCGGCACAGACGCTCGTCCATGTGCATCCGGACCCGTCCGAACTCGGCCGCGTCTACCGCGCTGATCTGGCGATCTGTGCTGCCCCTGAGGACTTCGTCGCAGCGCTCGGAACCCTCGAGGCACCCGCCGCCCCAGTATGGGCCGAGCGTACCGAGACCATGCACGCCGCCTATCTCGCCTGGTCGACACCACCCAAGGCCGGCCCCGGCGCCGTGCAGATGGGCCCGATCATGGAATGGATCGAAGCGAACACGCCGAAGGACGCGATCTTCACCAATGGCGCCGGCAACTATGCCACCTGGCTGCACCGCTTCCACCGCTTCCAGGCCTTCAACACCCAGGCCGCCCCGACCTCCGGCTCCATGGGCTACGGCCTGCCGGCAGCCGTCGCTGCCAAGCAGCTGTTCCCTGAGCGTGAAGTCATCTGCTTTGCAGGTGACGGCTGCTTCATGATGCATGGCCAGGAATTCGCGACCGCCATCCGCTACAACCTGCCGATCATCACGCTCGTCATCAACAACGGCATCTACGGCACGATCCGCATGCACCAGGAGCGCGAATATCCGGGCCGCGTCAGCGCCACCGATCTCACCAATCCCGATTTTGCTGCCCTCGCCAAGGCCTATGGCGGCCACGGCGAAACCGTCGAAAAGACCGAAGACTTCGCCCCTGCCTTCCTGCGAGCCCGCGCATCTGGAAAGCCCGCGATCATCGAGATCAAGCTCGATCCGGAGGCGATCACGCCGACACGGACCCTGAGCCAGATCAGGGACAAGAGCTGACGCGGACCGGCGGTTCCGTCATGGACGACGGAACCGCCACCCCTGGCCAAGCCCCGCGGCGCCATGGCAACTAATTCAAGACGAAATGCGCAGTGAGGAATGTCGACCTTTGTCATCGTCATCTTCCGGCTTGCGATGGCTCTCGCCGCCACCTACATTTTCGGCCTCACACCGGGAGAAGCCTAAATCCTGCACCATGACGATACGGCTTGGTCCATGCGGCAAGGAGAATGTATCAACATGGTCACCACGATCGAAACTCCGCGTCTTAACCTCCGACCCTGGCGCGAAGACGACATCGAGCAGATTGTGCTCGGCCTGAACGATCTCCAGCTCGCGAAATGGCTGGCTTTCGTTCCGCATCCCTATTCGACGTCGGATGCCGAAAATTGGGTCAGGCGATGCCAGGCAATCGCAAGCACAGGCGACCGACCAACCGCATACGAATTCGCGATCGAACTCAAAGCCGAGCGGAAAGTCATCGGTGGCGTCAGTCTCAACAAGATCGACTGGCGTGCGGGGACTGGCGGCGGAGGCATCTGGATCGCCACCCCCTATCAGGGTCTGGGCTATGGACGCGAAGCCTTTGACGCCAAGATCCGCTTCGCTTTTCGCGACCTTGGTCTGACGAAGCTGGTCAATGGCTACTTCGACGGCAACGAAAACTCCTGGGCGATGCAGCGCAAACTGGGATATCGCCGGTTCACCGAGGCTCCGAGCCGCTGCATGGCTGACGGCCGGCAGACGATCGAACATGTCACAATGTTGCTGCGCAGTGACTGGCAAGATCGCGAGGACCACACTTCCGACCGGGTACGATCGGAAGCATGACCGAACGTGGCCCCAAGCGACCTGCCAATAAAAAAGCCGGCAATGGAAACTGCCGGCTTTTCCGTCTTAGTCAGGATGACGGCTAGAGAGCAACCGCGCCGAGAGGCTCCGTTTGATCGCCGTCGGCGGTCGTTTGTACACTTCCTGAAAGACGGCATTGAACCGCCTGACGCTGCCAAACCCCGCCTGCAGCGCAATCTCGGTGATCGTCATGTCCGTGCCGGTCAGCAGGCGCTTGGCGCGCTGAACCCGCGCCGTTTTCGCCACCTGCAGCGGGCTTGCACCGAGATGCTTCTGAAACAGCCGCGTCAGATGCCGCCCGCCGACCCCGACGCGGGCAGCAAGCGCCTCGACGGTCGCGCCGGGCGCATCGAGTGCGCCTTCCTCGCGGATCAATCGTGCCGCCCTTTCGACGATGGCAGCGCTGCCCTTCCAGGCAGGGCTGAACGGCGCCGTTTCCGGCCGGCAGCGCAGACATGGGCGATAGCCGGCAAGTTCGGCCGCCGCAGCACTCGGCAGGAACTCGATATTGCAGCGATAAGGCTGACGCACCGGGCAAACACACCGGCAATAGATCCCGGTGGTTCGAACGCCGATGAAAAACCGGCCGTCAAACTGGGGATCACGCGCAAGCCATGCCTGCTCACATTGGTGGATATCAAAGCTCATGACTCAAGATTACATCAGCGTTTGGAGCGCCAAAAGGACAGAGTCCGAATCCGGCGAGCAATTCGCGGTTCGGCGGGCCACTCATGGCAAACCGATCCACCGTGGAACCATCGCATGCAGACGAACCAATCCATGGGCCTCACCGACTGGGCTCTCCTCCTGACACTTTCCGTCCTGTGGGGCGGCTCCTTCTTCTTTTCCAAAGTCGCCCTTTCCGAACTGCCGCCACTCTCGGTGGTGCTGGCCCGCGTCTCGATTGCAGCGCTGGCTTTGTTCGTCTATCTGCGCATCCGCCGTCAGCCCATTCCCGCAGACGCCACCACATGGACCGCTTTCTTCGGCATGGGTCTCCTCAACAATCTCATTCCCTTCACGCTGCTGTTCTGGGGACAGACCCAGATTGCCAGCGGCCTCGCCTCGATCCTGAACGCGACCACGCCAATATTCTCCATCCTCGTCGCACATTTTCTGACATCAGATGAGGGCATGACGCGCAACAAGCTCGCCGGTATCGCGCTTGGGTTCTCCGGCGTGGCGGTGCTGATGTCGGGCACTGCCATGAAGACCGCAGGCATTCCGCTGCTGCCTCTTCTCGCCTGCCTTGGCGGCGCCCTATCCTATGGCTTTGCCGGTGTTTTCGGGCGGCGTTTCCGGCGTATGGGCATATCGCCAGCGACCGGCGCCTTCGGCCAGGTGTCCGCCACGACGCTGATGATGATTCCGATCGTCGCACTGGTCGACACCCCCTGGCATCTGTCGACACCGGCCATGACAACCGTTGTGGCCCTGCTTGGCCTCGGCCTGCTCTCAACGGCGCTCGCCTACATCCTCTTCTTCCACATCCTCGCGGTCGGCGGCGCAATCAACAGTTCCCTCGTCACCCTGCTCATTCCCGTCAGCGCCATCCTGCTCGGCTATCTCTTCCTCGGCGAAAAATTGGCATCCAACCATTTCGCTGGCATGGGCCTGATCGCGCTCGGACTACTCTCCATCGACGGGCGCCTATATCGCTGGCTCCTTGGCAGGAGACACAAGTCCGCCAGCCCATGAGCCCTGAGCAACCGCCTGAGAAACAACAAAAGGCCGGGATCGCTCCCGGCCTTTTGCATTCTGTACGTTGCCCCGAAAAATCAGAGCGCAGCGGTGACGATGAACTCGACCTTGTAGTCCGGGGTCGCGAGAGCGGCTTCGCTCGTGGCGCGGGCCGGCGGGTTTGCCGGATCGATCCAGCCTTCCCAGACGGCGTTCATTTCGCCGAAGGTCGACATGTCGGAAAGATAGATGATCGTCTGAAGGATCTTCGACTTGTCCGAACCGGCAGCGGCCAGCAGGCGG
The DNA here is from genome assembly GCA_943372805.1 of Rhizobium sp. Q54. Lineage (GTDB taxonomy): Bacteria > Pseudomonadota > Alphaproteobacteria > Rhizobiales > Rhizobiaceae > Allorhizobium. The sequence goes on along the minus strand of CALSAF010000003.1, from coordinate 50,334 downwards.
TCGACTTCGGCGAGAGCCGACTTCGACTGCTCGGTCACGGATGCGCCTTCGCCAACCTGGCCGGCGAGATAGACGGTGTTGCCGTGGACGACGGCGCCGCTCATGCGCTTGCCGGGCTCGATACGCTTGATGCTCATGGGAATACTCCTGCTTGAGGCTGGTTTGAAAATGAAACGGGCCGGACACGAAGGCCCGGCCACGGGTGAAGGTAACGGAAGGTTAGCCGCGCTGACGCTGAGCGTGCTCGTAGGTCGCAGCGGACCGGGCGCCGGAACGGCAATAGCCGAGCATCGGGCGCTCGAATTCTTCCAGGGCATCGACCATGTCGGCGACCGCGTCTGCTGTGACGCCCATCGGTCCAACAGGCACATGCTTGATCTTCAGGCCCAGCTCTTCGGCGCGCTTGGCAACGACCGCGAATTCCGGCTGGCCAAAGTCTTCGCCATCGGGACGATGGCAGACGATCGACTTGAAGCCAAGCGCCTTGATCTCGTCGAGCTCGTCGACGGTGATCTGGCCGCTGACCGAATATTCCTCGTTGATCTGGCGGATGTTCATCGGGGCACCTCGTCAATTTCCTTGGGCCAAACATCTACGACGGGCATCCACGAGCGTCAATCATGGAGCATCGGTGACTGGGCCTCAGGCAAAGGAAAAAGCGAGCCCGTATTCCCGGCTCTCACCCGGCTGCAGGATGTCGAACTCCCCCGCCGCCTCGAGCTCGGCGCGACCGACCCAGCGATGCGAGACGGGCTCGATACCGAGCACATGGGCAGGTGCCCGCTGGTTACGCCAGATCTGCAGATGCGGCAGCGTATCGGTTCTGAAACGCACCTTGAGGCATTTGCCGCCAATGGCCGAGATCGGTCCAATCCGCAGTTCTGCCCAGCCGCCATGACCAGCAGGCACGCAAAAGATCCCGCCATCACCCTCCCCGAATGCCCAGGGCAGGCCACCACAGTCGAGCATTGCGCCTTCGAGCCGCGTCTGCGGGTCGAAATGCCTGGCCCCGACATTCATGTGATACATCAGGAACGACGGGAAAGCAGCATCACCGACATTGATCACGGTATCGGCGAGTTGAACCTCGCCACTCTCGGCCTTGAGGCACCACTGCCGACGGAGCTGAGCCCGGCCGCCTGCGGCAAGGGACACGTCAACGACGGCTCGCGCCACGAGATCGTCACCCTCGACCGTCATTTCGATTGAATGGGCTGGGTTGGCCGAGAAGGAACCATGCAGGGGATAGAAACCGCCGCTCCCGGCAATCGGCTCCCTGTGCCGGATATGATCGGGCCCACAGGTGAAAAGAAAGCCCTCGAGCGAATGGTCGATGCGCGGATCGCCATCGTCAGGTATCGCCCGCCCGGGTGAAAGATCCACACCATCAACGATGCAGGCGCCGATATCGAAGACCGATTCGGCATCCAGGGCCAGACGCGGTCCCTTGGGACCGGCAAACATGATCATACGAGAGGTTCCTCGGATTGCCGCTGCGGCGCTCTGAGGTGACCGGTAGAAATCAGATCCTCCACACCGACGAGTCCGCTGTCGAGGGAGGAGAGATAGGCGATGTTGACGCTGCGCTCAAGCCAGCGCTGGAAAGCCTCGGCATCGCTAGCCAGCCGTTCGAAGCGCTGCCGCCCCTTCGGCGTAAGCGACAATAGCTCGAAGCGCCGATCGGACCGATCTTTCTTGCGCTGCAGGTAGTCCTTGTCCTCCAGAACCTTCACCGCCCGGCTGATCTTCGTCTTGGACAGACCCGAATGACCGGAGATCGCCTTGGCCGTCGTCGGGTTGCGTTCGCCGAGAGACCAGAGCACCTGCCACTCGGACCAGGACAATTCGTCCTCAGATCCACAGAACTGCATGAAGCCATTGTCGACGCTTTCGGCGATCCGGATCAGCCGAAAGGGCAGAAAGGCTTCCATTCTCAGTCGATCATGCATGCTCTCCCCCTTCGATCCGGGCGATGCATTTCCGCATCGGAACCCGGTCGCTCAACTGTCCCCACAGCGAGTTAACCCTATTTTCATTATGAATTCACCTTTTCCACATTAGTGTCAAATTTGTCGCGTTGATCGCCGGCTCAGATGAGGAAACCGAATCGTGTTCGACATCAGGAATTCTGGCTTGGTATTGGCGGCATTGACCGCCGCTTCGCTCGTTTCGGCGAGCGCCACTTGGGCACAATCGGTCTACGACTATCGCCGGTCGCATACCCTGCTCGTATCCCCGGAGGGGGACATTCTGGACTATGTCCCGGAAGCGGGAGAGGTCGTGATCAGTCGTGACCGTATGGGACGCACAGTCCTAATCGATCGCATGGGCAATCTCGTCGCGACCGAGATCCCGGCGGAAAGCTATTTCCCGCCCCGCCAAGGTGGCGGCGACCGGGCGCTGCCCGGCGTCTATGATCCCTACGGACAACCCGAACCCGCCCGGCGCGGATGGGAGGATGATGTCACCACCGCCTCGATCCCGGACGTCGCACCAAATGACGTGGCTCCCCTCGACGGACTGCCGCAGGACATGCCCTACGGAGGCCCGGACCTGCCGCCGCCGACAGACACCGCTCCGGCCCGCACGGTGACACCGGAGATCCCGGTCAAGAGCAACCTCTCGCGCCTCGAAATCACCGCCCTTCAGGTCTTCCTCGATCGCGAAGGCATTTCGCCGGGCGTGATCGACGGCAAGATGGGCCAGAACGTCAACAAGGCGATCGTCGCCTGGGAGCAGATGACGGGTGAGACGCTCGACCCCAACAACGCCGAGGATATTCTCGAGCGCCTGCGCCTGTCGGGCGGCCTGGCGATCAAGAGCTACACGATCACCGCCGGAGACGCTGCCGGTCCCTTCGTCGCGTCGATACCTGACGACTACGCCCACAAGGCCCAGCTGCCCGCGATGTCCTACACGTCCACGGTCGAAATGCTCGCCGAACGCTTTCACATGGATGAGGCCTATCTGCGCGAATTGAACCCCGGCGTGGACTTCTCGATTCCCGGCACCACCATCAAGGTGGTCGAGCCGGGTCCGGTCAAGAAGGGCAACGTGACGCGCATCGTGGCGAACAAGGGCTTGAAGCAGGTCTTCGCCTATGGCGAGGATGGCAGCCTCGTCGCGGCCTATCCGGCCAGCATCGGCTCGACCGACACCCCCTCCCCTTCAGGCATGGTGACAATCGAGCGGATTGCGCTCAATCCAGGCTATACATACAACCCCAAGATCAATTTCCAGCAGGGCAACAACACCCAGATCCTGCAGATCCCGCCAGGTCCAAACGGCCCGGTCGGCACGGTCTGGCTGGCGCTGTCCAAGCCGACCTACGGCATCCACGGCACGCCGGAACCCTCCAAGATCGGGCGCACTCAGAGCCACGGCTGCATCCGTCTGACCAACTGGGATGCAACCGAACTCGCCAAGATGGTGAAGGCCGGCGTGACGGTGGAATTTGTCGAGTGAGCCGCAGAATATTGCCCTGATCGCGAGTTTCAGGGCAATTTTCCAGCGAGCAGAGGACGCAGGTCGCCCCATCGTGTTTCTTCACGGAAGCGCAAGCGACGAGACGTCTCTTCTGACCTTCTGCGCTGAGATCACCACCCACCACCCGTCATACTTCCCCAGGGGCAAGGAACCGTCCGAGGGAGCCTTTACATTCTACAGGCGACGAGAGGACGGATCGGTCGATCCAGAAAACCTTGCCGCCCGATCAGCCGAACTTGCGGAGTTTCTTTCGACGATTGGCGACAACCACGGACAACGACCGATCCTCATCGGTTACTCCAGCGGCGCAGTGACCGCCGCAGCTCTTCTCGCCCAGCATACCGAATTCGTGGAGGGCGCGGTGCTGCTTCGCCCGGAGAGCTCCTATGGAGCCTCCCCTTTCCCAATGCTGGACAACAGGCCAGTGCTTTTGATTTCCGGCCGAGACGATGCGAGAAGGAAGAGAACTGACGCTCCGGATCTGTTCAATTTCCTGCGTGCAGCCGGAGCACATGCCGAATGGCATGATCTTGCCTGCGGACACAGCTTCGATCCCGAAGGTCACGACATAGAATTAACCCGCGCCTGGCTCGCCAAACGCGGGTGAATTGTTCAATTGCCGTTAGGTTCAGGCCGCCGAACGAACCAGTCGGAACAGGCGGCGCGGTTCGCTGGTACGGATGATCTTGACCGGCAGCAGGCACATGACTTCGGAAGCAAATGCCTTCGCGTTTTCCTGTGCCTTGTCGAGATTGCTGATTCGCGCTGCATCCATCGAATACAGCGTGCCGCCACAGTCGAAGATCTCACGATAGGCGCTGCGCTCGGCAATTGGCGTGTTGATGACGTTGACGCCACGGGCCGCCAGCAGCCCCTTGATGGTCAGGAGAGCGCGGGTGGTCACCATCGAAGTCACACGGGTCAGCACGACCGAGTGCGGGATGACCAGATTGCCGGCCTCTTCCATCAGCTTGATCAGATCGAGGATCTGGGCGCCGCCCTTGGCATCCATGGCGCAGCCCTGGACGGGGATCATGACGTGGTCGGAGAGACCGATGGCCGTCGTCACCATGGCATCACGGGCTCCGGCCAGGTCCATGATGATGTAATCATTGGTGCGGGAAAGCTCGCGGATATGCCCCTGGACCGAGGCGACGGTCACTTCGGAGATGACCTCGATATTGCGTTGCGGCCCGGAAATCTCGTGCCACTGGGTAATCCAGCGCTGCGGATCGGCATCGAGGATGGCAACCCGGTAGCCCTGATGCGCCAGCTCCGTGGCAAGGAGAAGGGCTGCGGTGGTCTTGCCGGCACCACCCTTGGCATTGGCGAAAGATATGACTGGCATGCTGTTTCCTTGGGAGGTCGGATCCGAGCGGCTCATCGCTCTTGGGCAATCCGCGTCATTGGCGCCACATGCAGTCATCATGGCGCAAACATGGTTAACAAATTGGAAACGCGCGCCACAGGCACCCTCCCCCATATTGGGGAGAAGCAACGGAAAAACCTAGCATATTCGAAGAATTGAATGAGCCCCAATGATGCCCTTCAACCGCGCGGCGGCGTGCAACTGCCGACACGCTGCGGCCCGACCAGGCCAGCCTTCAGCCCGGTAAAACGACAGCCCGAGAACGAAAATCAAGACAAAGAAAAGGGACCCCAACCAAGGCTGGCAGGGTCCCCGAGATTGTCAACGCAAGCGATCAGAAGCAGTCGGCGAAGAGCTGCTTGGTATTCTCGAGCGTCATCTTGACCGGATTGCCGCCAGCGCTGGGGTCCTCGATCGCCATGGCCGAAAGCTCGTCGATTCGGTCATTGGCAATCCCCATGGCGGTGAGGTTGGCCGGCACGTTAAGCTCGGCGCGCAGGGCCAGCACGTAGTCATAGAAGCCGTCGAAGCCGCCGGCGATACCAAGATAGGCAGCGGCCCGCTCGATCCGATCCTCGATGACGTGGCGGTTGAACTTGAGGACGGGCGGCATCACGACGGCATTCGTCATGCCGTGATGGGTGTTGTAGACGGCACCGATCGGATGCGACAGCGCGTGGATTGCGCCAAGCCCCTTCTGAAAGGCAACGGCGCCCATGGCGGCCGCCGACATCATGTTGGTACGCGCTTCCAGGTCAGTGCCGTCATGATAGGCGCGCGGCAGGAATTCCTTGACCAGCCGCATGCCTTCGAGCGCGATACCCTGGCTCATCGGGTGATAGAAGGGCGAGGAATAGGCTTCCAGGCAATGGGCGAACGCGTCCATGCCCGTACCTGCCGTTATCATCTTCGGCATACCGACGGTCAGTTCCGGATCGCAGATGACGACGCCGGGCAGGAACTTCGGATGGAAGATGATCTTCTTCACATGCGTGACGGAATTGGTGATGACCGAAGCGCGACCGACTTCCGAGCCGGTGCCCGCCGTCGTCGGCACCGCAACGATCGGGGCGATGCCGTCGGAGTTTGCCCGCGTCCACCAGTCACCGATATCCTCGAAGTCCCACACCGGGCGCGTCTGCCCCGCCATGAAGGCGACGCACTTGCCGAGATCGAGGCCCGAGCCGCCACCGAAGGCCACGACGCCGTCATGGCCGCCATCCTTGTAGGCCTTGATGCCGGCCTCAAGGTTCTTCTCATTCGGGTTCGGATCGACATCGGCAAACAGCGCGCGACCAAGGCCCGCCTCTTCCAGCACATCGAGTGCCGTCTGCGTGATCGCCATCGGGGCCAGGCCCCGATCGGTGATCAAGAGTGGTTTCTTCATGCCGAGCGACTTGCAGGCGTCCGCCAGTTCCTTGATGCGGCCACGTCCCATCTTGACGGCGGTGGGGTAGCTCCAATTGGCGACGATGTTCATTTCGTGACTTTCTTCAGGTGGTAGGATTTCGGACGGGTAAGGTTCTGGAAGCCGAGCACGGAGAGCGAGCCGCCCTTGCCGGTTTCCTTGACGCCGGTCCAGCAGAGCGCCGGGTCGAGATAGTCGGCGCGGTTCATGAAGACGGTGCCGGTCTCGATGTCACGACCGATGCGGGCAGCGCGCTCGGGATCCTGCGTCCAGAGCGAGGCGGTCAGACCATAGGGGCTGTCGTTCATCAGCTCGAGCGCCTCAGCGTCGCTCTTCACCTTCATGATACCAACGGCCGGGCCGAAGGTCTCTTCCTTCATGAAGGTCATGGAGTGATCGACGTTCGTGAGCACCTGCGGCATGATATAGGCGCCGCCGTCATCGGCGGGGAAGAGCTTCGGATCGACAAGTGCCTTCGCGCCCTTCGACACGGCATCGGCGATCTGCTCGCGCACGACCTTGGCAAAGCGCTTGTTGGCCATCGGCCCGAGCGACGTTTCCGGATCGAGCGGATTGCCAAGCTTGTAGTTCGACACCCAGGCGACCGACTTCTCGACAAAGGCGTCGTAAAGGCTCTCATGCACATAGATGCGCTCGATGCCGCAGCAGCACTGGCCGGAATTGTAGGTCGCGCCATCCATCAGCGTATCGACGGCAGCATCCAGGTCGGCGTCTTCCATGACGTAACCCGGGTCCTTGCCGCCGAGCTCAAGACCGAGACCGGCAAACGTGCCGGCGGCGGCCCGCTCGATCGAGCGCCCGCCCTCGACCGAACCGGTGAAGTTGATGAAATTGAAATTGCCGGCCGCAATCAGCGCAGACGTGGTCTGGTGATCGAGGAAGAGGTTGATGAAGACATCATCAGGCACGCCAGCCTCGACAAAGGCGCGCACCATGCGCTCGCCGACCAGTAGCGTCTGGGTCGCATGCTTGATGACGACGGTGTTGCCTGCCATCAGCGCCGGCGCGATCGTGTTGATCGCAGTCATATACGGGTAGTTCCACGGCGCGATGACGAAGACGACGCCATGCGGCTCGCGCTCGATGCGACGCTCGAAGCTTGCGCTGTTTTCAACGACCAGCGGAGCGAGCGCATCGGCAGCAACGTTTGCGACATAGTTGGAGCGCTCGTTGAAGCCCTTGTACTCTCCGCCGTAGCGCACCGGACGGCCCATCATGTGGGCCAGTTCCGGCACCACTTCGTCAGACATCTCGTTGAGGCGGGCAACGCCCTTCAGCACCAGCTGCACGCGGTCTTCCAGAGGGCGTCGCGCCCAGGCCTTCTGTGCCTTGCGCGCCCGTCCGACAGCCTCGGTCGCCGCCTCCAGCGACATCGCGGGGCGCTCGGCGTAAACCGATCCGTCGATCGGCGAAATGCATTGGATCATGGTCATGATCGTCTTCCTGTTGTTCTAGAACGAGATGACAGCGGCCGCAGCCGCTGTCCTTGTTTCCACCCTTACGCCGGGGATCGTGGCGGGCTCAAGACCGCCTTTGGTCACGCCCGCTCGAAACCGCGCGCCACCTCCCAGTCTGTGATACGACGGTCATATTCTTCTTGTTCCCACTCCGCAGCACGAACGTAGTGATCCACCACGTCATCGCCAAAAGCGGCCCGCAGCATAGCCGAGCCGCGAAGCGTCTCTGCAGCCGCCCGCAGCGTCCTTGGAATTTCGCGGGCGCCCTGCGCACCATAGGCATCGCCCGAAAATTCCGGCTCCAGCGCCATCTTCTTCTCGATCCCGTCGATACCGGCGGCCAGCAGGGCTGCCATGGCAAGATAGGGGTTAAGGTCCGAACCGCCGACGCGGCATTCGACGCGGATGCCCTTGCTCGCCTCGCCGCACAACCGGTAGCCGGCGGTGCGGTTGTCCTTCGACCAGATCGCCTTGGTCGGCGCGAAAGTGCCGGCAACGAAGCGCTTGTAGGAGTTGATGTAGGGCGCAAGGAAATAGGTGAAATCGCTAGCATGGGCGAGCAACCCGGCCATGTAGTGCTTCATGGTCTCGGACATGCCGTATTGGCCATCCTTGTCATAGAACAGCGGCGTCTTGCCGTCGGCAGACCACAACGACTGGTGGATATGTGACGAGGAGCCGGCGGCATTGTAATGCCATTTGGCAAGGAAGGTGATGGCCTTGCCCTTCGACCAGGCAATCTCCTTGCAGCCGTTCTTGATGATCACGTGGCGGTCCGCCATGGTGAGCACGTCGGCATAGCGGACATTGATCTCTTCCTGACCGGCAGAAGCCTCGCCCTTGGAATTCTCAACCGGGATGCCGGCGCCCTGCAGTCCCTTGCGGATCGCCCGCATCACGTCTTCTTCCTTGGTCGTCTGGAAGATGTGGTAGTCCTCGTTATAGCCCGAGACCATTTTCAGGTCGCGATAGCCGGAAAGCCGCGCCTCGTCATAGGTCTGGTCGAAGAGGAAGAATTCCAGTTCGGTGGCCATGAAAGCCTTCATGCCCATGGCTTCCAGTCGGGCGACCTGCTTCTTCAGGATCGCGCGCGGCGAATGCGGCACCTCGGCATGGGTTGCATGGTCGAGCATGTCGCAGAGAACCAGCGCCGTGCCTTCGAGCCAGGGAATGCGGCGAAGCGTCGAAAGATCGGGCTTCATGGTGTAGTCGCCATAGCCCTTCTCCCAGCTGGTTGCCTTGTAGCCGGGGACGGTTTCCATCTCCATGTCGGTGGCCAGCAGATAGTTGCAGCTATGCGTTTCCTTCCAGGCGCTCTCGACGAAGAACTCTGCCTGAAAGCGCTTGCCCATCAAACGGCCCTGCATGTCCACCTGACACGCCAGAACCGTGTCGATGCGCCCTTCGGCGACGTCCTTTTTCAACTCTTCGAATGTATAGCTGGTGGTCATCTCGGTGTTCCCAGGGCGGCGATTGCGCCTCGCCTCTCGTTCGTTGTGAAGGGCGACCCGGCACGGAGCCGGATCGCCATCTCATGCTGATCAGCCGTAACGGTAAGGCTTGCCGGCCTTTTCCATGTCGGCATTGTACTTCTTCAGGATCTCGACCACCTTGCCGGTGCGCGGGGTCTGCTTGGCGACCTCTTCCCAGAAGACATGCGCGGCGTCTTCGACGGTCTTCCATTCAGCGTCCGGGATGCTGGTGAGTTCGAGACGGCCACCTTCGGCACGAAGCCGGGCTTCGCCGCCCCAGTACCAGTGCAGACGCTTGTAGTGGGAGCTATCCATGCACATCTGCCACAGGGTCTGCAGATGCGGCGGCACTTCCTTCCAGCGGTCGGCATTGGCGAAGAACGAACCTGCCCAGCCGCCAGAGACGTTGTTGGTGAGGAAGTACTTGGTGACATCAACCCAGCCGGATGTGAAGACTTCCGTGATGCCCGACCAGGCAATCGCGTCGATTTCCCCGGTCTGCATCGCAACCGGCACGTCTTCGAACGGGATGGTGACCGGAACGACACCAAACTGCGACAGGAACTGGCCGGCCGTCGGGAAGGTGAAGACGCGCAGGCCCTTCAGATCGTCGAGTTTGGTGATCGGCTTGTTGGTGGCAAAGTTGCACGGATCCCATGCGCCGGCCGACAGCCACTTCACGCCGACTTCCGTATAGGCTTCGTCCCAGATCTCGGCGAGACCGTATTCGTAGAACAGCGTCGGCACGTCGAGGCTGTAGCGCGAAGCGAACGGGAAGTAGCCGCCGAACACCTTGATGTCGACCGGGGAGTTCATCGAGTCGTCGTCCGACTGGACGGCATCGATGGTGCCGGCCTGCATGGCGCGGAAGAGTTCGCCGGTCGGGACCAGTTGGTCGGCGGTGAAGAGCTGGATTTCCATCTCGCCATTGGCCGCCTTGTTGAAGGCATCGACCGCCGGGCGGATGACAAATTCGGCGAGTGCCGCACCGGCATAGGTCTGCAGGCGCCAGGTGATCTTGGCGTTCTGGGCCTTGACATAAGGTGCGGCCAGAACGGCGGGGGTCGCCATGGCGGCCGTCTTCAGGAATGAACGTCTGCTGTTGGTCATTTCGTTTCCCTCTGTTTTCGTTTCTCTTCGAGCCCGCCATCCCTGAGGTCCGGCGGGTAGTCCTGGTGCCGGGCCCGTTTGCCGGGCCTCTTGTCATTCGAACGCTAACCTCTGAGATAGATCTGGCTCGGCAGCCAGGTCGCAATCTGCGGGAAGATCATGATGATCACCATGCCGAGCAGCATGATCAACACGAAAGGTACGACCGACCGATAGATGTCGATCAACCGGAAGTCGGGTGGCGCCATCGCCTTCATGAGGAACAGATTGTAGCCGAAGGGCGGGGTCATGTAGGCGATCTGGCAGGTGATCGTGTAGAGTACCCCGTACCAGATCAGTGCGTTGTCGACGCCCAGATCGAGCTTGCCGACCAGCGGGATGTAGAGCGGCGCAACGATGACCAGCATCGCAGTGTCATCGAGGAAGGCACCCATCACCAGGAACGACAGCTGCATCATGATCAGGATCTGCCAGGGTGTCAGACCGATGTCGTTGACCAGCAGATTCTCGATCGCCTTGACAGCCCCCAAACCGTCGAAGACGGCGCCGAAGCAGAGGGCAGCCAGAATGATCCACATGAACATGCAGGAGATGCCGAGCGTCTGCTCCAGAACCCGGTTCCAGACCGCCTTGGTCAGGCGTCCCTTGTACCAGGCGGCGAAGAGAGCCCCGAGCGCACCAACGGCCGAGCTTTCCACCAGGCTGGTAATGCCCATGAGGAAGAGCCCCATCATCAGGAAGAAGATCAGGAATGGCAGGATTCCAGCCTGCAGCAGCTTCAGCTTCTCGATCATCGGCATGTCGCGCTCTTCCTTGGGAAGGGCGGGGCCCAGCGCCGGATTGAGCCGGCAACGGATGATGATGTAGAGGCAGAACAGCGTGGCGAGCAGCAGGCCCGGGAAGACGCCTGCCAGCCACAGCTGGCTCACCGGCTGGCGCGCGATCATGCCGTAGAGCACCAGCACCACGCTCGGCGGGATCAGGATGCCGAGCGAACTGCCCGCCTGGATGACACCGGAGACCATGATCTTGTCGTAGCCACGGCGCAGCAGTTCGGGCAGCGCGATCGACGCGCCGATTGCCATGCCCGCGACCGAGAGCCCGTTCATCGCCGAGATCACGACCATCAAGCCGATCGTGCCGACAGCAAGACCACCCGGCATGCCGCCGAACCAGACGTGGAAGGCCTTGTAGAGGTCTTCCGCAATACCGGATTCAGACAGCATGTAGCCCATATAGATGAACAGCGGCAGCGTCAGCAGCGGATACCACTTCATCAACTTCATGCCGGCCGAGAAGCCCATCTCGAAGCCGCCATTGCCCCAGAGCACGGCGGCAGCAACGACCCCGACGAAACCGATGGTCGCGAACACGCGCTGGCCTGTCAGCATCGACATCATCATCGACGAGAACATCAGGAGCGCGATCATTTCGTAGCTGAGGAACTCAGTCATGCAAGCGGCCTCCCCATGGCAATGGCAAGGTCCTTGATGAAGATCGAGGTTGCCTGCAGGAAGGTAAGAATGATGCCGATCACCATGACGATCTTCACCGGCGCCATGTAAGGCGACCAGGAGGAATAGCTCGTCTCACCATATTGAACGGCGTAGGCGGTACTCGACACCCCGCCCCAGAGCAGGAAGAACAGGTACACAAACAGCATCATGATCGTGATCACATCTACGATAGCCTTGGTCTTCGGCGACCAGCGGCCATAGAGCAAATCCATGCGCACGTGGCTGTCGAGCTGGAGCGAATAGGCGCCGCCGAGAAGGTAATAACCGGCCATAACGAACTGCGCCATTTCCAACGTCCAGCTCGCGGGCAGGAACATGGTTTTGGAGATCGACGAGTAGAGCAGGATGCCCATCATGACGAAGATGCCATACATGACGATCCGCCCGACGCGGCGATTGAAGGCGTCGACGACGCGCACATAGGTCTGCAACGCTTGCGGCATCAGGCTACCGCTGCCCCGGACTGCTTTGGCAGTCCTTTTTCAATGCTTTCATGTGCCGGCATCCGTTCCCTCATTGACTTTTTTGGTTTGCCCAGCGGCTGGAAATAATTATGCGGCCCTTCCGAGCGCTTTCGAAATCAAGTCCGCGAGATAGGAAGCCACGACCTCCACACCGGCAGAATCCCGAACGAGATCGTTGCGGACCTCGATCATCACATTGGCAAGCCCCTGCGATATCGCATGCAGGCGCAGCGTATGGGTGACGCCATCATCCGGCCCATAGGGAGAATTACGCTCAACCCTGTAGGGGCCACCCTTCGATTCCTCCAGCATGGCATCGGCCAGGCGGCTGTCGGCGTCGTGAAGAATGCCGATCTCGACCTCTCTCGGTTTGCCGAAGTAAACGGGCGTGAACGTATGGACGGTCACGATGACCGGCTGCAGCCCCTGCCCCTGAAGTCGCGTGATTTCGGCGGCGACCCTGTCGTGAAACGGGATGTAGAGCGCAGCAGTTCGCGCATAACGCTCTGCGGGACCGAGGTCCCGGTTGCCGGGGATCTCGTAGATCTCGCTCTTTTCCGGCATCGCTGCAGGCGATTCCGGTGGACGGTTGCAGTCGTAGATGAGCCGCGAGAAGCGCTGATGCACTAGCAATCCGTCGAGTGCCGTCGACAGACGCCGCGCAATCGCAAGAGCACCAGGATCCCAGGCGATGTGGCTGGAAAGCGCTTCCGGTGAAAGTCCGAGGTCACCCGCCGATGGCGGCAGGAGCGAGGACGCATGCTCGCAGACGAGCACGACACCGCTTGCCGCCGTCGCATTCTCCAGCGCAACAGCCTCACCGTCAGACGCCGTCAGGATCCCCGACCTCAAGAGCATGCTGATTGTTCCCCCGGGGCTCTTTGGCCCAATCTGTTTCCGAAGAGAATTCTTCACGGTTAAGCGTCTGTCAATCCGCTACTGAAAAATTCTCTTCAAGGAGCGGTTGACTCAATTGTGACAGCGAGGCTTAATCCAAAAAAAGCCGGCAACAGATCGGCTTGAGGGGAGTCAATCGGTTCTTGATGAATGCGTCGACCACGGTGTCGGACGTGATCCATGCCCATTTTGATGGGCTGACGCGTGCCGAACGGCAGCTGGCGGAGAGCCTGCTGAACAACTACCCGGTCTCAGGACTGGGGAGCATAACGACCGTTGCCGAAAACGCCGGCGTATCGACACCGACAGTTGCCCGCATGGTCCAGAAGCTGGGTTACAAGGGCTATCCGGAGTTCCAGGCTCATTTGCATCAGGAATTGGAAGCGACGATCTCCAATCCGATTGCCAAGCACGACCGCTGGGCGGCCAATGCCCCAAACCGGCATATCCTCAACCGCTTCGCAGAAGCCGTGATGGCCAATCTGAGGTCATCGCTCGGTGAGTTGAAGACCGCGACCTTCGATGACGCGGCCCGTCTGATCGGCGACCGCAATCGCAACCTCTATTTCGTCGGCGGCCGCATCACCGGTGCGCTTGCAGAATACTTCTTCACGCATATGCAAGTCATCCGTCCCCGCACGACGCTGATGTCTTCGAATGCCAGTTCCTGGCCCCAGCATGTCCTCAACATGCAGGCTGGCGACGTCCTGGTGATCTTCGATATCCGGCGCTACGAAGCCGATCTGACCACCCTCGCAGAGGTGGCCAGAACCAATGGTGTGGAAATCATTGTCTTCACAGACCAGTGGATGTCGCCCGTTGCACAGCATGCACGCCACTGTTTCAAGCTCCATATCGAAGCACCGTCGGCCTGGGACAGCTCCGTGGTCACGCTCTTCGTGGTGGAAGCCCTGATCGAGGCCGTGCAGAGCTCGTCCTGGGACGAGACGCGCGAACGCATCAACACCCTTGAGGGCCTTTTCGAGCAGGCACGCCTGTTCCGGAAGCCTCGTTGAGAAGCATTTTTTGGATATGGAGGAACCAAGTCTCGAAGACGGAAACTTGAGAGCGGGACAAAGTCCACAGAGCCCGTCCACCGTCATATAACGATAACACAGCGCACCTAAGTGAACCGCATCGCTGCCAACCTCAGAGGAGAACTACAGTGACGAAATTCCGCAAGATCCTGTCGATGACGACCGCCCTGGTCGTGGCAAGCTCGGCTGTTGCCGTCGCCGAGCCGAGCGCCGAGCTCATCGAAGCCGCCAAGAAGGAAGGCATGCTGACCACCATCGCCCTGCCCCACGACTGGTGCGGCTACGGCGCCGTGATCGACGCTTTCAAGAAGAAGTATCCGGAAATCACCGTCAACGAACTGAACCCGGATGCAGGCTCGGCTGACGAAGTAGAAGCCATCAAGGCCAACAAGGACAACAAGGGCCCGCAGGCTCCTGACGTCGTCGACGTCGGCCTCGCCTTCGGTCCGCAGATGAAGGCCGAAGGCCTGCTGCAGCCTTACAAGGTCTCCACCTGGGACGAAATCCCTGACAACATCAAGGACGCTGAAGGCTACTGGTACGGCGACTACTACGGCGTCATGTCCTTCCTGGTGAACAAGGATCTCGTCACCAACACGCCGAAGGACTGGGCCGATCTGACGAAGCCGGAATATGCCGGTCAGGTTGCTCTCGCTGGTGACCCGCGCGCTTCCAACCAGGCCATCCTCGGCGTTCTCGCAGCCGGCATGGCATCGGGCGCAGCTGCTGGCAAGGACGCTGGTGAAGCTGGCCTGAAGTACTTCGGCGAACTGAACAAGGCCGGCAACTTCGTACCCGTCATCGGCAAGTCCGGCACGCTCGCTCAGGGCGCGACCCCGATCGTCGTCATGTGGGACTACAACGCCCTTTCGGCCCGTGACACGCTTGCCGGCAACCCGCCGGTCGAAGTCGTCGTGCCGGCATCCGGCGTTCTGGCTGGCGTCTACGTTCAGGGCATCTCTGCTTACGCACCGCATCCGAACGCTGCAAAGCTGTGGATGGAGCACCTGTACTCCGACGAAGGTCAGCTCGGCTGGCTGAAGGGTTACTGCCACCCGGCCCGCTTCAACGCCATGGTCAAGGCTGGCAAGGTTCCGCAGGACCTGCTCGACGCGCTGCCGCCGGCTGATTCCTACGAAAAGGCCTACTTCCCGACGCTCGAAGAAGTCGACGCCAACAAGGCTGCCGTTGTCGGCGGTTGGGACAGCGTCGTCGGCGCCAACGTCCAGTAAGTCGAGACCTTGATGTGCCGCCCCGGTCTTGTCTAAGGTCGGGGCGGCGCTCGCATTTTAAGAAGATCCGCCCGGAGGCGGACAAGAGGGACAGATCGAATGTCGACAGAGGCAGTGAGCACGGGCCACCAGGCACGGCCACGAATGAAACTTCCACTTCACTGGCTGGGCGTCCTGCCCTTCGCAGCCTTTGTGATACTCTTCCTGATCATGCCGACCATGAAGATCGTCATCGGCGCATTCCAGCGTCCTGATGGATCGTTTACGCTCGACAATATCGGTGGGCTCTTCACGCCCTCGATCATGGCGGCCTACTGGATCTCCATCAAGATCAGCCTCGCCTCGGCCATTCTCGGCTGCCTCATCGGCTTCGGCGTTGCCGCAGCCGTCGTGCTTGGCGGCCTGCCGCAGTGGATACGCGGCCCCCTCCTGACCTTCTCGGGCGTCGCATCCAACTTCGCGGGCGTACCGCTCGCCTTCGCCTTTCTGGCGACCCTGGGCCCGGTCGGCCTGCTCACCGTCTTCCTGAAGACCCAGCTCGGTATCGATCTTCGCCTGCTCGGCTTCAATCTCCTGTCTTTCTGGGGCCTGACAGTCACCTATCTTTTCTTCCAGATCCCGCTGATGATCCTGATCATCACCCCGGCCCTTGACGGTCTGAAGCGCGAATGGCGCGAGGCAGCCTCGATCCTCGGCGCGACCAATGCGCAGTACTGGCGCCTCGTCGCCTTCCCGATCCTGCTGCCCTCAATCCTGGGCACGATGGCACTGCTCTTCGCAAACGCATTCGGCGCTGTCGCAACCGCGATCGCATTGACCGGCTCTTCGCTGAATATCGTGCCAATCCTGCTCTTCGCCCAGATCCGCGGCGACGTGCTGGGCGACCCCCATCTCGGCTACGCGCTCGCCTTCGGCATGATCGCGGTCACCGGTGTCGCCAATGCTCTGTATATCTGGCTGCGCGCCCGCAGCGAAAGGTGGCTGAAATGAAGCGCTTTTGGGCCTGGGGGGCCCTGATCTTCGGCCTCCTCTATTTCTTCCTGCCGCTGATCGGCATGACCAACTTCTCGCTCAAGATGCGGCGCGGAGAATATTCCTTTGACGCCTACGTCAAGGTACTGACCGATCCGCGCTTCCAGGAGACCTTCACCTATTCGGTCACCATGGCGCTGGTCACCATCCTCTTCGGCGTCTTCCTGGTGGTCCCGACAGCCTATTGGGTGCGCCTGAAGCTGCCACGCCTGCGACCCTATATCGAGTTCGTGACTCTGCTGCCGCTGGTCATTCCGGCGATCGTCATCGTCTTCGGCTATATCCGCCTCTACAACACCTCGAGCTGGCTGCCGCTGACGGGTTCTGCCTTCGGCACGGACGTGCTCCTGATGTTCGGCTATGCGACGCTCGCCCTCCCCTACATGTACCGCGCTGTCGACACGGGCCTGCGCACCATCGACATCGGCACGCTGACGGAGGCCGCACAAAGCCTCGGCGCCGGCTGGTTCACGATCATCTCGAAGATCATCCTGCCGAACGTGCTCGTCGCCGTTCTCTCGGGCGCCTTCCTGACCTTCGCCATTGTCATCGGCGAGTTCACCATGGCAGCGCTCCTGAACAAGCCGGCCTTCGGACCCTTCATGCAGCTTCTCGGCGCCAACCGCGCCTATGAGCCGGCTGCACTCGCCGTCATCGCCTTCGGCATCACCTGGGGCTGCCTCGGTCTGATCCAGCTCGTGTCCCGCCTCCAGAAAACAGCCCCGCGCCAGGCCTGAGGAATTCTTTTCATGACTTTCCTGACACTCTCCCACCTCAAGAAATCCTTCGGCGCCACCCAGGTCGTGCACGACTTCAACATGGCGATCGAGAAAGGCGAATTCATCTCCTTCCTCGGCCCATCGGGCTGCGGCAAGACCACCGTTCTGCGCATGATTGCCGGCTTCGAGACGCCGTCGGGCGGCACGATCGAAATCGCCGGCAAGGACCAGACCTACCTCAAGCCGAACCAGCGCAATATCGGCATGGTCTTCCAGGCCTACGCCCTGTTTCCCAACATGAACGTCGCCGACAATGTCGCCTTCGGCCTGAAGATCTCAGGCATGCCGAAGGCCGACATCGACAAGCGTGTGAAGGAAATGCTGGCGCTGATCCATCTCGACCATCTCGCCGAGCGCTATCCCTACCAGCTCTCAGGCGGCCAGCAGCAGCGCGTGGCGCTTGCCCGCGCGCTGGCACCCAAGCCCCAGGTGCTTCTGCTCGATGAACCGCTCTCCGCACTCGACGCCAAGATCCGTGTTTCGCTGCGCGAGGAAATCCGCCATATCCAGCAGCAGCTGGGCATCACCACCGTCTTCGTCACCCATGACCAGGAAGAAGCGCTCTCGATCTCCGATCGCATCGTCGTCATGAATGCCGGCAAGGCCGACCAGATCGGCACGCCCTTCGAGATCTACAACCGCCCGACCACCCGCTTCGTCGCCTCCTTCGTCGGCACGCTCAATGTGCTCGATGCTGTTGTGACCGACCAGGGCGCGGGCATCGTTCAGATCGGGGACAAGACGCTGGCGATCAAGGAAGCCATCCCGGCGGCGAACGGCTCGACCATTCAGCTCGCCATGCGCCCGGAAGCCGGCACGCTCGCCAGCGCCGACGTGGCGACGGTTCACGGCGAGGTGGCGTCAAGCCAGTTCCTCGGATCGGTCATCCGGACCCGCATCAATGTCGGCGGCAAGACGCTCTCCTTCGACACCTTCAATGACCCGGGCATCAAACCTCCAGTCGTCGGCGACACGGTCGGCGTGAAGATCGATCCGACTGCCTTGATCCTGCTCGCCGACTGAGGCAAACCGAAGCGAATGGAAGCATGATCTGAATGCCGCCCGCCAAGGCGGCATTCTCGTATGTGGAGGAAGCCTATGCGCGCGATGTATTACGAAGCCTTCGGAGCAGCGCCGGAAATCCGGACCCTGCCCGATCCGACGCCGACCAATGCCGGCGTGGTGATCTCCGTCAAGGCAACGGGCCTCTGCCGCAGCGACTGGCACGGCTGGATGGGCCACGATCCTGATATCAAGCTGCCCCACGTACCCGGCCATGAACTGGCCGGCACGATATCCGCCGTCGGCCGCGATGTCCGCCGCTTCAAGGTTGGCGACCGGGTGACCGTGCCCTTCGTCTCCGGCTGCGGCCACTGCATGGAATGCCGCTCCGGCAACCAGCAGGTCTGCGAGGAACAGTTCCAGCCCGGCTTCACGCATTGGGGCTCGTTCGCTGAATATGTCGCGATCGACTATGCCGACCAGAACCTGGTGCACCTCCCGGAAGAGATCAGCTATGAGACCGCAGCCAGCCTTGGCTGCCGCTTCGCCACCTCCTTCCGCGCTGTCGTCGACCAGGGCCGTCTTCAGGGCGGTGAGTGGCTTGCGGTTCATGGCTGCGGTGGTGTTGGCCTCTCGGCGATCATGATCGGCGCGGCACTCGGCGCCAATGTCGTGGCGATCGACATCGCCGACGACAAGCTGGCGCTCGCCAAGGCGCTGGGCGCATCTGTCACCATCGACAGCCGCTCGGTCGCCGACGTCTCGGAAGCCGTGCGCGAGGTAACGGGCGGCGGTGCCCATGTCTCCGTCGATGCGCTCGGCCATCCGCAGACCTGCTGCAATTCGATCCTCAACTTGCGCCGCCGCGGCCGCCACGTGCAGGTCGGCCTGATGCTGGCGGACCATGCGACGCCGGCGATCCCCATGGCGCGCGTCATCGCGCACGAACTCGAGATCTACGGCAGCCACGGCATGCAGTCCTGGCGCTACGACGCCATGCTGCGCATGATCCTCTCTGGCAAGCTCTCGCCCGACCGCCTGATCGGTCGCCGCATCACGCTGTCTGAGGCAGCCCCGGCTCTCGCCACCATGGACAGCTTCCGCGAAAACGGCATCAGCATCATCGATCGGATGGTTTGAAGGCCACACGCCCGCAAGCGCTTTCACAAAGTGGTGTGATAGCGTTAACCCGATTGTGCTGAAATTCTGCTGCGCGAAACCGGAGACGGCTCGGGAGCAGGCATGGTCGAGCAAACGAAATCGCAGGAGAGCGACGCAAAGCGTTTCGTCGCCGAATTCATGCGCCTCAAGCGTGGCTCGGTCAGCCGAAGGCATTTTCTGGCGGTGACGGGGCTCGCTGCCGCGGCGCTGACCATCGGCGGGACCCGCCGCACCAGCGTCGCCACCTCCGGGGGCTCGCCGCTCGGCAAGACCGTAAGCCTTGCCACCTGGCCGAACTATCACGATCCCAAGACCTTCGAGGACTTTACCGCCCGCTATGGCGTCGATGTCGATATCTCGATCATCGGCTCAAACGAAGGGACCCTGAAGGCGCTGGAAAGCGGCCGCGCCTGGGACATCATCGTGCCGACCCAATATGCAATCGCGCCCTATTTCCAACGTGACCTGCTGGCCCCCCTCGATCTGCGGCGCCTGCCGAACTTCGACAGCAGCGCCCAGGCCGACCGCTTCCTGAAACCGGGGGTGAGAGCCGGCGCATTCTATGCCATTCCGAAGAACGCCGGCACCAGCGGCATTGCCTACAACACTCAATATCTCGACCCCGTCGAAAGCTGGCGCGACTTCTTCGATCGCGCGCTGACAGACGCCTCGGGCAAGACGATCATCCACGACTATCAGCTGACGGCGATCGGCGGCGCCCTCGTGGCGCTTGGTTATCGCTTCAATTCGCTGGATCCAGCCGAACTTGAAAAGGCCGGCGAACTCCTGATGCAGGTCCGGCCGCATCTCCTGGCCGTCGACAGCGACTATCAGCCCGCCATGCGCACCGGGGAGGCCTGGCTGACCATGTGCTGGAGCAACGATGCATGCCAGATGCACCGGGATGTCCCGGAGATCGCCTACGCGATCGCGACCGACGGCGGCGAGATCTGGACGGACTACTACGCCATTCCGGCCATCGCGCGCAACAAGCCGGCCGCCCATGCCCTGATCAATCATCTGCTCGATCCGGATATTGCCGCCCGCGAGCACATCGTGCATGGCGGAACGGCGACCGACAGCCGCGTGCGCGCGCTGCTTCCGCCGGAGATCCTGGCCGACGAGATCATTTACCCGGACGAGGCGAAGTTGACACCGCTCGAATTCGGTTTGGCCGTCGTGATGACCGACCCGACCCGCACCGAGATCATGAACCGCTTTCGCGCCGCCGGCGGCTGACGCGACTCGACCGAGATGCCAGAGCAATTCCAGCAAAAGTGCAAAGCGGTTTTGCATCCGGAATTGCGTGCAACCAACGAGATAGAGCATTGACGGCAATTCTGTTTTTGCAGGAAATGTTCTAGGCAGGACTGACCGGATTGATCCGGCGCAGCGTTTGCAAGGGGTCCCCATGCCGCAACTCTCTGTTATCGACACCATTTCGGACCCCGGCAAAGAGAGCCGCGCGAACGAGGACCGCCTCGGTTACAACAGAGACGCCGCCTTCGTCATCGACGGCGCGACCGGCCTTGGCGACCGCCAGTTCATGGACGGCTACGGCTCGGATGCCGCCTGGATCGCAGAATTCGGCACCATGCGTCTGGCCGAGCGCCTCGACGCCTTAGCCGATCCGGCAACAGTCCTGCGGCAGATCTCCGAGGAAGCCCGCGACGCCTTCCTGTGCATCGCAGGTGACCAGCCACGTTATGCCTGGCCGCTCTGCAGTCTGACGGGCCTGCAGGCGACGCCGACCGGCTTCCGCTGGTTCGGCCTCGGTGACAGCTGCCTGTATCTCCTGCATGACGACGGCCAATCCGACTTCGTCATCCCGATCCCTGGTGCCTATGAATGGGAACAGCATCAGGCGGCCAAACACATCGCCCGCGTTGGCGGCATCGGCAGGGCCGGCGTCGCGAATGACGATCCGGAAACGCTGGAAGACCTGCGCAGGGGCCGCGCCCGACAGAACACATCCGACGGCACCACCTGGACCTTCGGCATCGTACCGGAAGCCGCCGATCACCTCGCCATGGTCGACGTGCCCGTCCATGGCGGCGGCGCGACTGCCATCCTTTGCTCCGACGGCCTCGCCGATCTTGTGGCGCTCTACAAGCTCTACGATCCAGCCACTCTGATCCAGCGGGCCGCGACAGCAGGGCTGAAATCGCTGGTCTCAGAGCTCCGCCACATGGAGCGGGAGATTGACCCGAACGGATTGAGATATCCGCGCTACAAGCAGAGCGATGACACGACGGCGATCCTGCTGAGGCTTGAGGCGTGAAGGCAATGAGCGGTCATCCTGCTGTCGCAGAGGAAAACTAAACGCGCTTGCGGACCTCACGAGGAGACGCAAAGTGATAGAAACCGAACGCCTTCTCCTTCGCCCGCCCAACACATCGGATCGCTCGGCATGGACTGCATTCCTCTCTGATCCGGAAGTTACACGCTTTATCGGCGGGCCGCAGGATGAGGCTGGAGCTTGGCGTAATCTGTGCCTCTTTGCCGGAGCCTGGACCATCCAAGGCTACAGCAATTTCTCCGTCATCGAGAAAGCGTCTGGTCGCTGGGTCGGCCGCACAGGCGCATGGTTCCCGCCCGGCTGGCCGGGGCGAGAGATCGGATGGGCGTTTCAGCGCGACGTCTGGGGAAAAGGATATGCGACGGAGGCTGCGACAGCCTGCCTTGTCTGGGCGTTTGAAGACCTTGGCTGGACCGAAGCAATCCACGTCATTCACCCTGAGAACCTCGCCTCCATCGCGGTCGCGAGAAGGATTGGAGCGGTTCTTCAGGCATCCGGGACTGAAGAGAACAATCTCGTCTATGTGAGCGTTAAGGATACCCTCCCCTCAGGCCAGAGGCGGCAGCCATGAAGGCAATTAGGAATCTGCCTCAATAACTTATCGCCGAACTTGGAATCGGTTTGCGAGCCTATTCATCCAGTGGGTGAACGCCTAGTTTAGCCCCCTCAGACGTCAGCCTTCGGCACATAATTCAACACCGACCCGAGCCAACGCTCGACCTCACGCACCTCCATGCCCTTGCGGGCCGCATAGTCCTCGACCTGGTCACGTTCGACCTTGGCCACGCCGAAATAGTAGCTCTCGGGATGGCCGATGTAGAGGCCGGAGACGGACGAACCCGGCCACATGGCATAGCTCTCCGTCAGCGTCACGCCGGTCGCCTTGGTGGCGTCGAGCAGCGAGAACAGCGTCACCTTTTCCGTATGATCGGGCTGGGCCGGATAGCCAGGCGCAGGGCGGATACCGCCATAGGTTTCCGAGATCAGCTCCTCGGGCGTGAAAGCCTCGTCCGGCGCATAACCCCAGAACTCGCGGCGCACCCGCTCATGCATGCGCTCGGCAAAGGCCTCGGCAAAGCGATCGGCCAGCGCCTTCACCAGGATCGAGGAATAGTCGTCATTGGCCCGCTCGAAGCGTTCTGCGATCGCCACCTCCTCGATACCTGCCGTCACCACGAAGCCGCCGATATAATCCGGAACACCGGTCTCCAACGGTGCTACGAAATCGCTGAGCGCGACATTCGCCCTTCCCTCGCGCTTGGCGATCTGCTGACGCAGCGTAAAGAAGGTTGCGAGTTCTTCCCGGCGGCTGTCATCCTTGAAAAGCCGGATATCATCGCCGACAGCATTGGCCGGCCAGAAGCCGATGACGGCGCGCGGGCGGAACCAGTTTTCCGCAATGATCTTCTTGAGCATGGCCTGCGCATCGGCAAAGAGCTGCCGCGCCGCCTCGCCCTGCTTCTCGTCTTCCAGAATGGCCGGATAGCGCCCCTTCAGCTCCCAGGTCTGGAAGAAGGGCGTCCAGTCGATATAGCGGGCAAGCTCGGCCAGATCATAGGTCTCGAACACCTTCGTGCCGGTGAAAGCAGGCTTCGTCGGCTTGTAGACGCTCCAGTCGAGCTTGATGGCATTCTCCCGCGCCGATGCCAGCGGCTGGCGCTGCTTTTCGGCTTCCGCCCGCGCATGGGCCTCGGCCACCTTGGCATATTCGCCCTTGATGCCGTCGACATAGGTCTCGTTGCCGTCCTCGGCCAGCAGCGCTGAGACCACGCCCACCGCGCGGCTGGCGTCGGTGACATAGATCGCCTGCCCAGCCTTGTACTGCGGATGGATCTTCACCGCCGTATGCACACGGCTCGTGGTCGCGCCACCGATCAGCAGCGGAATGTTGAAGCCCTGGCGCTGCATTTCCGAGGCCACATGCACCATCTCGTCGAGCGAGGGCGTGATCAGGCCGGATAGCCCGATGACATCGACATTCTCCGCTTTCGCCACTTCCAGGATCTTGGTCGCAGGCACCATGACGCCGAGATCGATGATCTCGTAATTGTTGCAGGCAAGCACGACACCGACGATGTTCTTGCCGATGTCATGCACGTCACCCTTGACGGTTGCCATCAGCACCTTGCCCGCCGCCTGGCGCTCGCCGGTGCCGCCGTTCAGGCGCTTTTCCTCTTCCATATAAGGCAGCAGCACGGCCACGGCCTGCTTCATCACGCGCGCCGATTTGACCACCTGCGGCAGGAACATCTTTCCCGCGCCGAAGAGGTCGCCGACGACATTCATGCCGGCCATCAGCGGACCCTCGATCACATGCAGCGGACGTTCTGCCTTTTGGCGCGCCTCTTCCGTGTCAATCTCGATGAATTCGGTGATGCCATTGACCAGCGCATGCTCCAGCCGCTTTTCGACCGGCCATTCGCGCCAGCTCATGTCCTGGGTGCGGGTCTTCGCCTCGCCCGTGCCGCGATAACGCTCGGCGATCTCCAGCAGCCGCTCGGTGCCATCCTTGCGGCGGTTCAGCACCACGTCCTCGCAAGCCTCGCGCAGGTCAGGATCGATGCTCTCATAGACCGCCAGCTGCCCGGCATTGACGATACCCATATCCATGCCGGCCTGGATGGCATGGTAGAGGAAGACCGCATGCATGGCCTCGCGTACCGGCTCGTTGCCGCGGAAGGAGAAGGAGAGGTTCGAGACACCACCCGAGATATGCACCAGCGGCATTTCCTGCCGGATCGTCCGGGTCGCCTCGATGAAGTCGACGCCGTAATTGTCGTGTTCCTCGATGCCGGTGGCGACAGCAAAGACATTCGGATCGAAGATGATGTCCTCAGGCGCAAATCCCGCCTCTTCCGTAAGGATGCGATAGGCGCGGCGGCAGATCTCCACCTTGCGGTCATAGGTATCCGCCTGCCCCTTCTCGTCGAACGCCATGACCACGACTGCAGCACCGTAGTTGCGGATCAGCTTGGCTTGCGCGACGAAATTCTCCTCGCCCTCCTTCAGCGAGATGGAATTTACCACCGCCTTGCCCTGCACGCATTTGAGGCCAGCCTCAATGATCGGGAACTTCGAGCTATCGATCATTACAGGCACGCGGGCAATATCAGGCTCGGCAGCAATCAGGTTCAAGAACTCGACCATCGCCTTTTCGGAATCGATGAGGCCTTCGTCCATGTTGATGTCGATGATCTGCGCGCCGTTCTCCACCTGATCGCGCGCAACCACAAGCGCTGCGGAATAATCGCCAGCCGTGATCAGCTTGCGGAACTTGGCCGAGCCCGTGACATTGGTCCGCTCGCCGACATTGACGAAGGGAATGTCCTTGGTGAGCTCGAAAGGTTCGAGCCCGGACAGCGACATAAAGGGCCGATGCTCGGCGCGCGCGCGCGGCGTCCTGCCCTTCACGGCATCCGCAATCGCTGCGATATGAGCCGGTGTCGAGCCGCAGCAGCCGCCAACCACATTGACGATGCCCTCTTCGGCAAAGCCTGTAACGAGTTCGGCCATCTCTTCCGGGCTTTGATCGTAACGGCCGAATTCGTTCGGCAGGCCGGCATTCGGATAGGCCGAGATGAAGGTGTCGGCGACGCCGGACAATTCCTGCAGATGCGGCCGCATCGCGTCTGCCCCGAGCGCGCAGTTAAGACCAACCGCAAACGGCTTGGCATGGCGCACCGAATTCCAGAAGGCCGTCGGCGTCTGGCCAGACAGCGTACGGCCGGAGAGATCCGTGATCGTGCCAGAGATCATCACCGGCAGGCGGACGCCCTTCGCGAGAAAGCGCTCCTCGCAGGCAAAGATCGCCGCCTTGGCATTCAGCGTATCGAAGATCGTTTCGATCAAAATGAGATCGGCTCCGCCATCGATCAGCCCGTCGATCTGCTCGCCGTAAGCCGCGCGCAGATCGTCGAAGGAGACGGCGCGGTAACCGGGATTGTTGACATCAGGCGAGATCGAGGCCGTGCGGTTGGTAGGACCGATCGCACCGGCGACGAAGCGCCGCTTGCCATCCTCGCGCTCGGCGCGGAAGGCCGCCCGACGCACGAGTTCCGCGCCATGGCGGTTAAGGTCATAGACCGCCCCCTCCATCTCGTAATCGGCTTGCGCAATGCGGGTCGAGGAGAAGGTATTGGTCTCGAGAATGTCGGCACCCGCCATCGCATAGCGGAAATGGATGTCCTCGATGGCGTTGGGCTGGGTCAGGATCAGAAGGTCGTTATTGCCCTGCTGATGGC
This sequence comes from Rhizobium sp. Q54, assembly GCA_943372805.1. GTDB lineage: Bacteria > Pseudomonadota > Alphaproteobacteria > Rhizobiales > Rhizobiaceae > Allorhizobium. The sequence goes on along the minus strand of CALSAF010000003.1, from coordinate 24,350 downwards.
AGGCGCAGCCGAGGAACCGCTCGCCGCGAAAATCGTCTTCCGTCAGCCCGAGCCCCTGGATTTCAGTCCCCATCGCACCGTCGAGGATCAGGATGCGTTCGCGCGCCGCCTCTTGCAGCGCCTTCAGGATCTCCGCTCCGTCCCGGTTTGCGCCCTCGCGGCCGAACAGTTGATCGAGCATCTGCGAACTCTCCTATTGCGTATGCGACACCAGCCAGATCACATAAAGACATCTTTATGTCAACATGCGATCCATCTGTGCGTCACCGGAGACAGGCGGTGGCAGCGAGGAGACCGATCGGCTATAGAAGCTGCAACGATGCAGCCAGGGAGGAAGAAATGTCGGAAAATCAATCACAGCAGTCGCCATCCAGCCCCTGGAGCGCCCGCCCCTATCATCGCAAATGGCTGCTGGCACAGGCCGACGGCCTGTTCGATTTCTTCCAAGGCCCCGCGCTCAATCCGAAGGGCGGCTTCTACGATCTGTCGCGCGACGGCAAGCCGCTCAGCCTCGACAACCCCGCCCGCGGCATTCATGCCAGCGCCCGCATGGTGCATTGTTATGCCATCGGCCATCTGCTCGGCCGCCCCGGCTCTGCCGATATCGTCGATCACGGCATGCGCTATCTCTGGCAGCGCCACCGCGATGAGAAGAACGGCGGCTATTTCTGGCAGGCAAACGACACAGGTGCAGCAGACGACACGAAACAGGGTTATGGCCATGCCTTCGTGCTACTGGCCGCCTCCTCGGCGAAATGCGTCGGCCATCCGCTGGCAGACGCGATGCTCGCCGATATCACGGAGGTGATCCAGAAGAGGTTCTGGGAAGAGAGCCACGGCGCGATCGCGGAGGAATTCTCAACCGACTGGCAGCCGGTCCCCGGCTATCGCGGCCAGAACTCCAACATGCACCTGACCGAAAGCCTGATGGCCGCTTTTGAGGCAACCGGCGAGCGGCATTATCTGATCAAGGCCGAACGCATCGCCGACCTGATCATCAACCGCCGCGCCCGCGAAGAAGCCTTCCGCGTGCCGGAGCATTTCAATGAAAACTGGGCGGTCGACCGCAATTACTACCATCCGAACGAGATGTTCCGCCCGGCCGGCACCACGCCCGGCCACTGGCTGGAATGGGCCCGCCTCATCCTGCAGCTCTGGGTGCTCGGCGGCAAGAGCCACGACTGGATGCCGGAAGCCGCGCGCGGCCTCTTCTTTCAGTCCATGGCGCTCGGCTGGGACAAGGACAAGGGCGGCTTCTTCTACACGCTCGACTGGGCAAATGCCCCCGACAAGCGCTCGAAACTCTGGTGGCCGCTCTGCGAAGGCGCGGCCGCCGCACATTTCCTCAACCAGCATCAGGAAAGCGACTTCCACGAGGAGAGCTACCGCAAGATCTGGAACTATATCGCGGGCAACAATCTCGACCGGGAGCACGGCGGCTGGTTCGAGGAACTGACCGAAGACGGCAAGCCTTCGAACAGCCTCTTCCCCGGCAAGGGCGACATCTACCACGCCCTCCAGGCCTGCCTCATTCCGCTCTTCCCCGCAGATGGCAGCCTGACCAAGATGATCTCGGAGCACCCGCTCGACGTCTGAGCATCAACAAGACCAGCAAACGCAAAAAGGGCCGGCAGACCGGCCCTTTCTCATTCTCGGGATCAAGGTCAGCGCTTACTGCTCGATCGCATAGGTAATGTTGACGGTCACCGTGTAGAGGTTCTCGCCGGACGCGATCGGCACCGATTCGTCCGCCATCTTCGCCATCGGTGCCGCTGCATACATCTGGGGCATAGGCCGGGCGAAATTCTCCGAGATCTCAACGACCCGGCCAAGCTTGACGCCGGCAGCTTCCGTCAGCGTCTTGGCCTTGGCGGAAGCCTTTTCGACCGCCTGCTTGCGCGCGGCTTCGATCGTCGCTTCCGGATCGTCATTGGTGAACGAGATGCCGCCACCCTGATTGACCCCGAGCTTCACCGATTGGTCGATAATCGTGCCGAGCTTGGCAAGGTCGCGGACCCGAACGGTCAGGCCGTTGCTCACCGTATAGCCGACGATCACGGGCGCCTCATAGGTACCGTCGGTCCGGGTTTCCTGCTTGTATTTCGGCTGGATGGAGAATTCCGTGGTCTGCAGGTCCTTGTCCGCAATACCCTGGCCCTTCAGGTCGGCCAAAACCTCGGCCATGGCGGCGCTGTTGGCCGAAAGCGCCTCGGCCGCCGTCTCGGCATCGCGCACGACGGCGAGCGAGATGACTGCCATGTCGGGCGCAATCGCAGCCTCCCCCTCGCCCGACACCATGATCGTCGCCTCGCGACGCTCCGTCTCGGCGGCGAACACCGGGGCCATGAAACCGGCAGACAGAATCGAGCCGGACAGTGCCGTAGCGACGACGAGACCGCGTGTGAATTTCAGCATGAATGTGTTTCCTCTTGTCCCTCTGCACCGGCAGAGCTCTCTGCCCCACCCGGCACCACGCCCTTCCGCATCCTTGATGACTTGAGATTGTGAAGCCAATACGGCAAAGGCTTGTCGCTGCAATCAAATTGCGTTAGAGCCCGATCACGGCGCGGGGTGACCATAACCCGCCCGACGGCAAGTGCCGGGCTGGGCCTGTAGCTCAATGGTTAGAGCCGGCGGCTCATAACCGCTTGGTTGGGGGTTCGAGTCCCTCCGGGCCCACCACCTCACTCTTCTGACGTTGTTTTTTCATCGTTTTTTCCTTGATTTGCCTCACCGGAATCTCGGACCGGAGAAAGTGGGACATTTTTGTGGGCCACGTAGGTTTTGCGACGCTCGAAACCGGCATCGATGATGCGCTTGGATTGAGCGGCTTTGGTGTAGTGCTGCGCCATCTTGGAATCAGACCAGCCAAAGATCGCCATCAATTGATGTTCGGTAGCACCTGCCTCGGCGAGGATCGTTGCGGACGCTTTTCTAAGGCCGTGCGACGAGCATTCGGGCAAATCGGCGTCGTTGCACCACTGGCGCATCTTGTTGCCGAAGCCATTGCCAGTGAACGCCTTGCCGTATTCGGTGATAAGGAAAGTCGGCTGATCATGGGTGATCGCATCCAGCACCTCGCGAAGCTCGTCAGTGACCGGTAAGCTCAGGGACTGCGTGTACTTGCCGGCCCCCTTCTCTGGCGTGAACTCGATGCGATTGCCGGTCAAGTTTCGCCAGCCGAGCTTAACGAGATCGGAGCGCCTGACGCCCAAATTCAGCATCAACTCCATTGCAAGGCGAGCCATGGAGCCGACTGGATAGGCAGCGCGGAAGCGAGCCACCTCTGCTTCGCTCCATGCGTGGAAGCCTGGCGAGTTGTGAATTTTTGTGACACCGTTCGCAGGGTTGAAGGTCGCCAGATCGGCGGTGATCGCCCAATTGAAGAGCGCCTTCAGATACTTCACCAACTTGTCGGCCGCGCCGGGCGTATCGCTGCGCTTCATCTGGCTGGCCTCAATGTCCGATTTGCGGATCTTCTTGAACGGTAGCTCGCCCACATTGGCGCAATAGCGATTGAGAACACTTTTCTTATCCTTTTGCGTTGCCGGAGACTGGCTTTGAAACGCCTTGGACCGATAATAGGTCTCGACAAGCCAGCGAACCGAGCCGGGTTCCAGTCTTGAAATCGGGATGGTTTTCTCACCACGATCGCCAGCCAGCACGCGGTGATACTCTTCCGTAAAAGCCTGAGTGACGCTTCCTGCCTCGTCCAGATAGGCGGACGTCATCCTGTATTTCGGCATACCTGGCAGGCGGAGATAAAAACGCTCGTTGCCGTGCCGATCGATATCCCGCGAACAATATTTAAAAGGGACGCGCTGGCTACCCGACCGCGTGATCAAACGGGTTTTCGCCATCGTCTTCGTCTCCGCTCAGTCCCTGTTCCTTCATGTCGTACCAGGACGCGCGGATTTCCTCGGCATCCCAGCGGCGCAAGGCGCCGATCTTCACACCTCTCGGCATCAACCCACGACGTACCCAATCATCAAAAGTGCCCGTCGAGACGTCGAGAAGTTCCGCCGCACGGACCCGGCTGACTGCGACCTTGTAAATGGGGCGCGGGGCCAACGCTTCAGCTTGCTGCTTCATGTGCCGTTCCTCACGCTCTGGAGGTGCTGTCAGCAAGCGCCAAAGCCTTCTGCTTGGGCTCGACCATATTCGCCGCAAGATACTCATCCACGGCGTTTTCCGGCAGAAACAGGCTTCCGCCGATCCGGACATGACGGATTTCCTGCTTGGCGATCAGGTTTCGGATGCGAGCAACCGGCCATCCGGAACGATCTGCGAGTTGTTTGGGTGATAAAAGCTGAGAATGCATAACTGCCCAACTCCATAGAGATAATTCGACACAAGACAGAACGAATCATATAATCGCGCTAGCCGCAACATTTTTATCGCATTCGAGATATTTTGATGCAAGACGGATTTATGGAGGCAATGGGGCAAAGGCTTGGGAAAATTCGAAAGGATTCCGGGCTGAAGCAAGTGCCCTTTGCCGAAGCGCTTGAGGTCTCGCAAAGCGCTTACAACACTTACGAGCGCGGAAATCGCGAGATGCCCGCGAAGCTTCTCCGCCTTTTGCATTTAAAATTCAATGTGAATCCCGCCTGGATGCTTACGGGAGAAGGAAGCCCCTACAATCGGGACAAGGTCGACTTGTATCACCAGGTGACGGGGGCGGTTAACGCTTTCATCGCAAGGGAAAACTGTCAGGTGGAACCGGATAAGCGCTTGAAGCTCATCCGGTTCCTGATCGACTACGCCGAACAGCACGGCGAATTCACAGAGGAAATCGCAGAAAAATATTTGAGGTCAGCGATATGAGTAAATCGAGCTTCGAAGAGCAGATAATGCAGGGCGCCTACGCCCTTGGTCGTCAATGCGATCAACTTGCATCCGAAAAGCGACGGCTGGCAAGGCAGTTACGCTATGCACAGCATTCAGCCCGGCTCAAGAGCCTTTCAAAGCAATACGATTTCGGAATGGTCTTCTTCGCTGCAATGGGAGCCGTTTCGCTTATCTTGTTTGACGCAAACAGCGGCTCCGAAGGTTGGATGACACCAGTGCTCAGCCTGTCGCTCATTCTGTTCGCGTGCGGCAATGCGCTGCGCGGCCGAAAGATGATCAGCCGTATCAGAAGCTTTGATGACCGCTTCGGTAGCTGGCAGTTCTAACGGCAATTATTCAACCCACTTTGATGGGTTGAATAATTTCGAAAAATGCATTATTTGAACCATTGAAAGGGTCAATTAATGCGCTTAACGCTCCAAACCCATTTTGACGGTGAGTGGCATCACGCCGCGACATTGGAACTCAAGGACGACGCGGCCGGGTTCCAGGGCGCGTCGATCGTCGATTACGATCTCGACTATTTCGTCACCGTGGCATCGGCGGAGTTTGCGGCTGGAAAGACGGTCCGGGACCATCGCGCCTTATCCGTCCGTTATCCGGTCGATCTCGAAAACCGATACAGCCGCAGCTGGCCGCCCTTCCTATTGGATCTCATGCCGCAGGGACATGCGAGGCGAAAGCTTGCGGAGCACCTCGGTCTTACTGAAGGTTCGCGCGCTTCTGATCTGCCGCTGCTTCTCCGATCGGCGACTGGTGGCATAGGCAATATCCGCATCAAAGAAGCGGCGGACGCCGAAGTGGAACGGCTGCGCGGTGTTGAGCGCCAGGGGGTGACAGAAGCGGAAATCCTTGAGCGGTCCGATCGCTTCATGGAAGTCGCCGACCGCTTTGGAATGCTGGCCTCCGGCTCAAGCGGCCTACAAGGCGAATGGCCTAAGGTCTCTATGACGCAGGCGAATGACGGGCTCTATTACCCCGACAGCTTCGTAACCGATGATGAGGCCGTGCGCCACGTCATCGTCAAGCTGGTACGCAGCAACGAGCCCGTGGACCGCTTGATCCTCGAAGGCGAAGCCCTCTATTCGCGGATCGCTCAAGAGATCGGTTTGAATGTCAGCGAACCTTCGACCTATGCCGAAGGCGTCCTGATCATTCCCCGTTTCGACCGGAAGACGAGAGAAGGCAGCGGAACTGTCCGACTGGGGCAGGAAAGCCTCGTGTCCGCGGTCGGCGTTGCCGATTTCGGCCATGTCGGCACGCATGAGGCCTATATCGACGTTCTGCGCCGATATTCGGCCGATCCCTTCGCGGACATTGTCGAATATCTGAAGCGCGATATTGCCAACCTTGCGTTTGGCAATCCCGACAATCACGGCCGGAATTCGGCACTCAGCAAGCACCAGGACGGCACGATCCGCCTTTCTCCGCTCTTTGATTTCGCACCCATGCGGCTCGCGAAGGAGGGGATTGTTCGCTCTACCCGATGGGCGATGATGCGTGACGGCGGTCGCGATCATCTTCCCAACTGGAAGCACATTTGCGGCGAACTAATACCTGATCCTGCTGAGCACAGTGCGCTCGCAGCTACGCTTGCCATGTTTGCCGAACGCCTTCGCCATGCCCCGGCCATGGCGAAGGAAATGAGAGCGTCTTCGGAGATTCTGGACCGTGCGATGGGACGCTGTATCGCAATAGCGGACAGCGTTCTGGGGGCGTGTCAATGATGGCGAAGGACTGTTAGATGGCTCGATGGAAGAAGCCGACGAAAGAGGAGATCCTTGAAAACCGCAGGACGCTGGCGGAGCGTGCGCGAAACGGAGACTTACGGCTGCCTGAAGCAGTTGTTGAAATCCGCAAAGGGTTCGGCATGACGCAGGAAGAGTTTGCCAAGACCCTGTCGCTTACTAGGCGCCAAGTTGCGGAGATTGAAGCGGGTGCGGGAAATCCAACATTGGAGACGTTGGAGAAGATTGGGCGACTGTTCGGGTTTAGCGTTGGCTTTGTTCATAAATCATAATAAAAAAATTGGCGGAATGCATATACGTTACCTGTATAATTAATTTTATATGCCAATATAAACGTGAAAAATAAAATCGAACCTAACGGCCATGACACTTCTTGTACTTTAAACCACTGCCGCACGGGCATTGATCATTCCGCCCCACCTTCTTGACCTTAGCAGGAAGGCTCGCGCGTTTGGGCTGGCTGAGATTTAGCGCCCGTCCGGGTTGGGCCATTCGCGCTGCGTCCTCGAAAACGTGGGCATTTTCTTCAGTTCGCGCTGTCGGTATGTGGACGTTGAAAGATTGTGCCCTGTGGTAGATTCCATCGGCACTAACCTCTGCCACGACGCCGATAGCTTCAGAAGCTTTGACGGCCAACGTAGCTGCGCTGGCCTTGTCGTTCACCTTGGTCCAGTCAATTTGATGCTCGTGTTGTTGCAGCCAAACGAAGAGCGGCTTGCCGTCACCTGAAATAACAAAGTAGCGAGCGGGATGCTGGTTCAGGGTTTGACGAAGGTCGGACAACATCTTTGCCAAATTGTTCCGGCCATCCTCTCCAAAGTCACGGATATGACTCTCTGCAGAAAGCCATCCGCGTGTTCGAGTGGCATCAAGCGCTCTAAGCAGCTTCAGCACCTCCTCCGGGAAGTCCTGCGTTGGAAACGGCCCGTTATCCCGGTCTTCCCCCTCGAAACTCCTGTCGACGATGTCGCTCATACCATCCCAGATGAGCATGTTTGCCTTGCCTCCCGTTAGCTGATTGGCAATGTCCTGATCGAATCGGTTTTTCTTCAGGTACGCGCCCAAGTGGTCGAACTCGTCGAACAAATGAGCCCGGCGCATCCCCGCTACGGCCTGCCGCACCTCCATATAGTGAGCAAATTCGCCGGGGGTGGGAAGTAGTCGTTTGAGCACGAATAGGTCGTCAATGGACAGCGAAACGAAGGCATACTTTCCAAGAAGTGGCTCAACCTGCGGCAGTTCCTTGCAGTATGCCGAAAAGGGAGAGAAAGACTCGATCGTCAGACCGATCGGCACCATCACGCGGTAGTTTGAGCGGCGGACACGGCCACATTCCTCGTATCTGCCGTCTATCAGATGATAGAGCGGCACTTCATCAGCTGAATTCAGGTAATTGAAGAAGCGCTCGCATTGCTTATAGGCCTTGACTACCAGGTCCTGTACGGACTGGGCGTGGCGGCTGAAATCAAGCGCAGGCGAGGCAATGGTGGCAGCCGCTCCCGCCTTGGCTTCAACCAAGAATAACACGTCATCGATCAGGATGAGGGTGTCGTTCTCGGACCACTGCTTGCTGGTAGGGTCCTTGTAGTAGATCTCCCGAAAGACCGTGGCGCCTGAAAGCTGGGCGGCCAGAATGTCCGCGAAGGCAGCTTCGCTCATCGTTTTCTGCCGACTTTCAAAAATCTTCTTGTAGTCCGGCTTTCGCTGCAGGAGGTTGTAGAGAAGCGCACGATACCCCGCGTCGCGCGTGAAGCACGGGTCGACGGCGTAGTAGTCCGATCCAAGTTGGATTAAAGGCTTCTTTCGGGCGGGTAGCGTCCGATAAGGGGTTCCAGCGAAGTCGCCTGCAGCGAAAAACTCGGTTTCCTCACCGCGTTGATACGCTAAATCGGCCAACAACTTAGGTGGCAGGTTCGTATGACGGCTTACATTGGCGATGCCGCCCCGAAACATATCATCCATGGCTTGCCCAGCGGCCTTCGACTGATCCGGGTTTTTCGCAACCCACGCCTCCATGGCGTCTTCCAGAGGCTTGTCCTGTGCCGCAGCGAAGGCTTGCACTGCCTCAAAATGCTTTATCATCTCGTCTGTGGCGTCTGCATGCCCAGAACGTGTGGCATCGGCCATGTCCTGGAACCCTACCGCGATGTCGAAGGCGCCAATGCCATAAACCTCTTTTAGGACATCATCGTGTGGTGCTAGCACGTAACGGTAGAACTCGCCTTCCAAAACCTGATAACGGTTCCCACGGAGCAGAACCCACGTCGATTTTGCACGGAACTCGATATCGGCAGTATCAGGTCCAAAGGCCCCGTCTTTTGTGTCGGCCGACGAAGCCATGGCAAAAAACATGGCCTGTTCTCGGAGCTTACGGCCAAGTTCAAACAACTCGGCGCATTGTGACTCGTCGAAGCTAACGTCGGCAGGAGAGGCGTCTGACGCTAGGACGGCGTGGACGTACTCCAGCAGGAACTGATTTTCGTTGATCGCATCATCAGCACCGTCCACTTCGTTTGCGGTCGGCGGCGCGTGTTGGTCCAACATCGCTTTAATCATGCGCTGGGCGTAAATATACCCGAGCAGATCATGCGGTGGCATGGCAACGATTAGCTCTCGCATTCGCGCTGCGGTATTTTCCATATCTTTTAACAAGGAAGCAGCGGCATCTTTTGGTTTTTTCTCGTTCATAACTTCTCGTGCCTGATGTTTTCGGAATCACGTTGCTGCACAATGTATCCTAGATTTTCTCGAAGTAATTGCCAGTATTGGTGGTGACGGTCGTTATGCGTAAGATGGGATTTTTCGAGCGGGAAGAGCGAGGGGAAAAGCTTTGACTAATGAGGCACGCACGCCAGTCTTACCGGACCATGTGGCCGTCAAACGAAAGCTAGTGCCGTCCTTTTTGCACAAGCTGGGAGGCAAGCTGTCACAATATTCCTGGACCCGTCAGCTTGTCCCCGAGGCTCTCTGGCTTGGTCTATTGATCGACCATTGTGGCTACGAGACTGCTCGGGGCCATTCCCGTGCCTTGGTTCGAGCCGCTTGTGCGGCGATGAATGGGGCTGAATGCCCCATGTTCGTCAAGTTCAGTACCTTCGCGGAGCTTCCAGACACAGCCAAAGTGTCGATCATATCTGCGCTTGATGAGAGTAATCTGGCGGCCATACGCCTGTCTCTGGCACCGCTGGCGGTCGTGATGCCCGACCATCCTTTGGCATTCCTAGGAAACGTGGATGCCGTATCGGGGCAAAATACTCGTCTGCCTGAACTGCTCCGCGAGTTTTACGACCGCAACAGTCGCGCAGCCGTACTGTCATCGGCGCTTGGATATGAGTTAGGGCTCGATCAAGAAAAGATCCATGTCGCTGCGCATCTGATCGATGACCTTATCGAACGATTCAAGGTTATTGATGGCTATCCAGAAACGGAGGAATCGCGTCGCGCTGCTGGTGCTTTTCGAGCGGCTGCCCCGACATTGTTCATGGCGGTGAATCTTGATGGCGCCGGCTTTGAAGACGACGCCCCGTGGGTTGAGGCATTTTGGGACCATATTTCCGGTTTCGGTCCGTGTCTGTTCCCCGATACGCTCGAAGACGAAACTATCGATAGTGAAGATCCGCTTGAGCAGTTCATCGTCGACTATCAAAATGCGGTGCGGGCAGATCTCCGTGCCAGGCTGGCGAACTGGCCGCTGGATCTAAACGAAATTGAGGTCTTCGAGGTAGTTACGGCGCTCCTTTGCCGTCAAGCGACTCTGGCCATGGAAATAGCATCGTCTCCAGGCATATGGACGGCGCACACGGCGCCCATTCTGCTACGCGCAATTGCCGACGTCTTCATCAATTTAGCTTGGATTCTAAAAGATCCTCGTCCACGCGCTAGGCTGTATGTTCAGGATGGACAAGGCGCAATTAAACTGCAGATCGCCCATCAAAAACGAGCTTTGGAGGCAGCGACGGACCCCGACGACGCTGACGAACTGTGCCAGATGATCGAGGTCTGGAGTGACTGGCTAGCGGGGCAACGGATTGAGGCTCTTGTTGAGGTGAACCTCGGCAGTTGGTCCGGCCTCAACACTCGAAAGATGGCCGAGGAGGCTGGCTTTATCGATTTCTATAATTACGTCTACCAGCCTTTTAGTAGCGTTGTGCATTCAAACTGGGCACACGTGAGCATGTTCAATACGGTCCACTGCCAAAACCCGGCTCATCGGTGGCATCGTGGTGCTGCGATTGCTCCAGCGCCATTTGATATCAACTGGCTGTACTTAGCGTCGAAGTATCTCAGCAAGACGTTCGGACATTTTGATGACGTTTACGGTCTCAATCTGCCTCATACGGCGTTCAACCTTGTTGCGGACCAACTGTCCGAGACGGTGAAAGACGCCGAAAGCTGAGATCTAGCCTTCGATTCACAGCAAGTGTCTCGCAGTTTTGAACGCTTACGGATCTCTGAAGCTTATCAGATCAAGCTGAATAACTTGTTGGAGACCGAAAGTGGAACGTCAGCCCTCGGATAGGCCCCCTCAGGAAAGAAAAATGGAGCGTGACAATCTCGAAAAACTGCGCGAGCGTTCGATCGTCAAGCTTGATGACACCGCTGCTCTCGACCATATCGGTACGCTAATCGATGCTTCACATGACGCGGGCTTCGAGCGGGGCGCGGACCGTGCAATCTACCTTCTCGACGAGTTCGCAAAACGCAATCTGAACGCACGAGATTCAGTGATCCTTGAATATTTCCGAGCCAATGCATGGGCAGTGAAAGAGGAGACTTCGGGCGGCCGTGGATCTTGGGCTTGGGAGCATCCGGAACGGGAGCAGCAGATTCTTGCCTTGTCCCGCGCGGTTGCCCATTCTGGTTTTGTCGAACTTGATTTCTTGCGTCGCTGCCAGATCCTGACCAATCGAGCGAACCAACTCAATACCATGGGGCGCTTCATCGACGCGATTGAAGGATGGGACGCAGCGCTGGGCATTGTCCCCAAGTTTGCAATGGCGCAAGCCAATCGTGGCTATGGCCTCAAGCATTATGCTGGGTTACTGGATGACGATCGAGAACGCGCGATCGTATTGCTGCACGCCCATGATGGGTTGATCGCCGCTACCGCCGCCGATGCGGTGTACGACTCCATTTATCCAGATGCATTGGTACAAAGGTTCGCTGACGAGGCGAAAACATATGCGGCGGCCGGTAATCTGGATCGAATACGCGAGTTACAGGGCGTCGACGTACCACCACTCGGACGCAGCAAAGCGGAGCAGAAGTACCGGCAGTGGTGTCTGGACCACCGCTTATTCCTGAATCCGCTCAATGACCTCGGGCCGCATGAGGGAGCGGCATGTGACGATCTCGTCCTACCGCCCATAAGCGAAAGGTTCGACGAGCGGCCGGGCGCCGTGACGCCGCCGCCAGTGATCGGTTTCTTTAACCAGATGAAACAGGAATATGCGTCGGCTCGCTTTATGCTGTACGAGGGCTTACACGACACGAAGCTGCACTTTTCTGATCGTGGCGTTAGGTTGTTCGACACGCTGGACTATCCGATGCATTCGCTGGCTACCGAACGCGTGCGCACGGCCTATCGCATCGCCTATTCGCTGCTCGACAAAGTGGCGTTCCTCGTCGACCACTATTGGAAGCTGGGAAAAATCGCTAATCGCATCAATTTCAAGAATGTTTGGATGGCAGAAGGCAAGCCTCGGCTTCTCGACCGCTTCAAAGAATATCCGAACTGGCCGCTGCGCGGACTTTTCTGGCTTTCGAAGGAGTTGTTCGACGATCAACTTAAGCATACGACCGGACCCGATGCGCGCGAGCTGCACGACATCCGTAACGCTCTCGAACACAAATTCCTCCAGGTCCATGAAGGCTGGGCACGGCCGTTCATGTTGGCTGCACCAAGCAGCGATGGCCTGGGGCTTTCCATCGACAGCGATCTTCTCGAAACGAAGGCTCTTCGTGTGGCGAAGATTGCGCGATCCGCACTGATCCACCTCGCTTTGGCGATCGGCGTTGAGGAACGGGCTCGCTCTCGAGGCGGAGCTGATACTCATGTCGTTGGGTCGATGCCGCTTTACGATCTCGGCGATCACCGCAAACGTCGTGACCCGTCGTTTTAGTGGTGCGGCAGCGCGCCTTGTAGGAAATCGGTTGAAGTTCAGGAAACACGAGAGCTAGCAAGGGCTTAAACTGTCGATGCCTCGGCCGTTGGGACAGGCTATCAGGTTTTGATGTTCGCAATTTGGGGCTTAATCGAGCTAAGATCACCTGCTGCCGCGCACGAGTCGGCAAGTCTGGGCAAACCGCGCTGATGGCAAGAAACAGCAACAGAGACAATTTCACGCCAAAGACAAAGCTCCAGATCGCGAAGCGCTCTGGATGGCTTTGCTCAGACCCGGAATGCAGGCGTCCCACGGTCGGCGCGACTTCCGATGGCGACGGCGAAATCATGCTAGGCGAAGCGTCGCACATCTGCGCCGCTGCGCCGGGCGGTCCCCGCTACGATGCCGGAATGAGCGAGGCCGAGCGCCGTTCGGCCAAGAACGGGATCTGGATGTGCAAGCTGCACGCAAAGTCGGTCGACTCGGAGGACCCGAAGTTCACCGTTGAACTGCTGCGTTGCTGGAAGAAGCAGGCGGAAGAGCATTCTCATCGCAGCGTTCTGTATAATGACGCCACTCGGCCCGCCAAAATCTCGAAAGGCGACCTCGCAAAACGCCTGCATGCTTCGGCCGCGGCCGATGTCGCTATCTTCCGTCGCTCTGAGAGATGGCCATCTACGGACGTCGCGTTGACTGTCCAAATGGCGGAGCTGGACAAACCCGTGCAGACTTCGGCGCTGGCGCGCGCTTTGACTGAGCTTGGCGATCTCGTCCTCGTCGCGCCACCCGGCATGGGTAAAACCTCGACACTGCTGCAGGTTGCTGAAGGTCTGGTCTCTCAAGACGAAACGCCAATCTTCGTTTCGCTTGCGGACTGGGGTACCGAAAACAAGACGTTGCTTGATTCCATTCTGGGCCGCGCGACCTTTCGTGGAAAAATTTCCGAAGACGATTTCCGCGCAGTGGCCCAAGAGCCCGGCATCTACCTGCTGCTCGATGGCTGGAACGAACTTGACGGTGAAGCACGTCGGCGCGCGACCGCTGAATTGAAGCGACTTCAGGCAGACTTGCCGGAGCTTGGGCTTTTCGTATCGACGCGTAAGCAGTCGCTCGACGTTCCCTTCGAAGGAGCGGCGGTCGAGCTTCAGCCTTTGGGTGAAACAGAGCAGATGGAAATCGCGCAGGTATTGCGCGGCGACGACGGAGCGAAGCTTGTCGATCAAGCGTGGCGCACGTCGGGCGTGCGCGAACTGGTCAGCATCCCGCTCTATTTGACCGCATTGCTCTCGTTGCCGGACGGCCAGCCATTTCCGAAGACCAAGGAGGAAATTCTGCGCCGCTTCGTGCAGGCGCACGAACATGAAGCGGATCACGCCGAGCCCCTGAAGGAAGCCGTCAAGGACCTCCAAGCCGAGTTTCTCAGTGCGCTAGCGGTGACCGCCATGCAAGCAGCGAACACCTCGATCTCGGAGGCGAACGCTCGCCGTTCGATCGCGCAGACGGACGACTGGCTGGTCAAGGACGGGCAGCTTGCAATCAAGCTGCAGACCACGGACGTGCTAGATGCACTGGTTAGCCACCATGTGCTGGTGCGGACGGGAGAGCCCGCCGGGTACTCATTTCAGCATCAACAGTTTCAGGAATGGTATGCTTCTATCGAGGTCGAGCGCGTGATGCTCGAAAGCGTCGCCGACGCGGAGGCGCTTCAAAAGCTGAAAGCGAGCATGCTAGACGTGACCTTGTGGGAAGAAGCGATCCTATTCGCCGTGGAGCGCATGGCGCGGGGCGACGAGCGTCAGCAGCAAGCTTGCGGCGTCTCGATCCTTGCTGCCTTCGAGGTCGATCCGATCTTGGCAGCGGATATGATTTTCCGCGCGACCGACACGGTGTGGGCGCGGATTTCCGAGGAAATCCAGAAACTGATCCGGCGGTGGCACACTCCCGGAAAAGTTGATCGCGCTGTGCGATTCATGGTGACGTCGGGCCGCTCTGAATTCCGCGATATGGTGTGGCCACTCATCACGAACGAAAACGACCAGAAAAGCCTTCCGGCCTTGCGCGCTGCGCGCCGCTTCCGCCCGTCAGTGCTCGGACCGAATGCCGTCAAGGATATTCTCGCGCTGCCCCTGAAGGTCCGGGAGACGGTCGTTTCCGAGATTGCCTACAGGAGCGGGGTAGATGGACTCGACCTAGCTGCGCTGATTGCGAAGAGCGATCCCGACCCGGAACTGAAGGCAGCAGCCGTTGGCGGAATGTCTTTCCGCCGCGCAGACCGTCATGTTGCCGATGTGCTGAGCACAGCGAACGACGATACGTTCGATATTGTCTACCGAAAGAGCCATCTCGAAGAGATCGATGACAAGACCGTTCAAGATCGGCTCGCGGCGGCGCGTGCCCGCGCCGCGAAAGAAACATCCGATTACGAGCGGTTGCGGGGCATCGTGTACGCACTTGATGGCAAGGATCATGGCCCGGAGCTAATTGAACTCATCGCAACCATCGAAATTGAACACAAGCGGGACGCCGAAGTCGGGCTGATCTACGAGGCCCGCAAGCAGTACGAGCAAGCGGTCGCGCAGGGACTGCTTAAACGGCTGCGCGAAGGGCGTGAGTTGTTCTACGGAGCGGACAACATCTTGGCCGCGTCCGGGATCGTCGTTGAAGACGAAGCACTTCTGGAGATGGTTGTGTCTCCGCAAGAGCGGATCGATAGCCGTGCCGAAGCCGCCGCCTCGGTCCTCGCCCCTGTAAGTGTCGGCAAACTCATCGACGCCAAGCTCGCCGGATTCGCCGAGATCGAGAAGAGCGGCAAGTACGAGAAAAGTCTTAGCGACCGATACTTTGGTCTTAGGGATCGCATCGCGCACGCGCCCGGCACGAGCCTTATCGCTGCCGTCCAGGAGCGCGCTGCGGCGGCTAGAAATGAAGACATCCGCGAACTCGCGGAACTGTTGTGCCGCCGTGATGAGGAAGGCGATAGAGCGCGCCCGTTTCCGCGGGAAGCGCATACGACGGTTGGACAGATGGCCGAAGAATGGGGCGAGCGGTTGATCGCGAGCGGCGATAACGCAACACGCGGCCAGCTGTCCGCAGTGGCCGATCTAATAGGACACTTCCCATCTGTCGCGCTGTTGCCGATGCTCAAGCGGCTGCTCGATGATGAATTGCGCCGCTACCGGGTCTTCCGCCAGCAGGCCGAGGTGGAGCGCTGGCAAGGCAACGCAGCGAACGAAGCGCGCATGCTATATACGAACAGGTATCAGCAAGCTTTCACGGCGATTAATGCGCCGGAAACGACAGCGCTGATGATCAGCTATTTGCCGGACGAGCATTTCGGCGAAACTGCCGCGCTTGTACTTAAGGTGCAATGGTTTCTCACCAACGAGCCCAAGGACGACCGCCGCTTCCGGGGGAGCGTGGACTTTACGCGTGTGGAGGAAATGCGCGCCAAACGGGCCCGTTGCCCCACGGTCACGTGCGGTGAAGCGGAGGCCATATTCGAGGCCATTGCGCCTCTCATCGCTGAGAGCGCAACCGAAGCAGAGAAGAAGCATGCGATTAAGCTGGCGATTCAGGCGGTGCGCCTCCCGCATGGCGAACGCGGCGACACCATAAAGGCGCTCTTATCGATTGCGCCGCAAACGGCCCGTGCGAAGCTAGTGCTGAATCTGATCCTCTCCGGAGAAATGATCCCCTTCAGTGTCGTGCAGGCTGGGATCGATAATGTTTTCGAGGATGCGAAGAAACACACTTGGATTCTGAATGAAGGCTGGCAGTTGAAGGCGTGGCTTGTTTTGCTGCCGTTCACCGACCATCCCGCGCAGCTCGCCGACACAGTCGCGGCATTGCCGACCCGGCAGCGAGAACCGGATTTCCTCGAAGAGCTGATACGTGCCAGCGAGTCGGTGCAGACGCCAGAGATTGAAGAAGCGCTGTTCAAACTCGCTGAAAATGATGCCACCTTCTATGGCAATCAGGCTTGGCGTGATGCCGTGCGGCGTCGGGGCACGCTCACCTCGGCGCGCCGTTACCTGGATCTCGTGATAGCGGGCAAAATCGACACCCGCGACAGATGGCACATGTCGCAGCAAGTAGCCGATTTGTTGGACATGCATACGGAGCTGCGCGACTATGCTTATGGTCTATTGAAGGACGGCACGTCGCCTAAGACAGCGCTGCTGGCAAACGCCGTTGCCGAGGGAGATGACCCTGATGGTCTGCTCCGGCTCGTGGAGTTGGAAAACAAGCTTCAGCGTCCGCTCATCTCATGGCGAACCATACGAGGAGCCGTCACGGAGCACGTTCCCTCCGAACACTGGCGCGGTGCGTTCGACGTGCTTCCCGTTGCAGCGACGGAACTTCGGCGGAAGCTCTTAGCGATGACAACGGATGGCGGTTCTCGCGACTCCGCCGCGCGCGTGCTTCGCGAAATTGACCGGGTTCGCGACGAAAGCGGCGCACCCGAAGACGAGCCGCGGCATCCCGATCTGGCGTCCGGAAAGCCTTGGCCTATTCTTGTGCCAGATCCCGATGTGGCAGACGGAACAATCTAGCCGCAAGATTTCCCTGAACCCCACTGCTGCTCTCTGAAAATACGGTACTCTCTGTTGATGTGATTGGTTAGCGCATACAAGTGTCCAGGGCGTGGCCAATCGGATGCACCCGCATCCGTCTTTGCCTTCCCACCTTCACCTACTTCCGTGAGGTTGGGCTCGCTATCCGGCCCTACGCGTCGATCCGGTGGGTTTCCATAAATTTGCCCTGCCAACTGATTGTCTTCGCGCCAGATGAGGCCCATGACAGTCAAAGGAGGCAACCACATGGAGACCGCCAAAACCCAGCCAAGCCACTGTCCGATTTGGTATTTTGGATAAAAAGAAGCAAAAAACAGCACCGCTAGCGAAATGATACCGAAAACGACTAGGACGCTACTCCGCCAGGAATCCCGGCTTTTCCGTTTTTTCTTCTCTCTAAAATACCATGTGGTCGCGTATGATCTATGCCTATTGAGCAGCCGCAAAGGCGTCTTCTTCCAGTCGATGTACTCAAAACTCTCAATTGTTCTGTCATGCTCACCGGTTAGTGGCGGAGCCTTCGTTTTGAGAATAATTTCAGTGATTTGTAATTGCGCACGCTCGAGAATTTCTTCCGCATCTTCTTCTTTTTTTACCCTGTAGCTGGAGTAACCTCCAAGAATCAACGTGTAAGCGCAGGCCAATTGTGCCAGTGATGTTATATTTCCAATATCCATTGCTAAGTCCATGTTTGCTATACGCAATCATCTAAGAACCATTTACGTCCAATCCGTTAAATCAGGTGATAATAATTTCGCTATCGCAAGCCAATTGATCAAAAGTCACAGAAATCAAACCATCGGATTCCGATCTAGCTTCCCCCGATACGCCGGATGCCGATGCGACACGATCGCGTCAACCAGCGCTGGCGGCTTCGAGCCCGTCAGCAGCAGCATTTTGCCCGTCTTCATTTCCAGGATCTGATCGACGGTCATAAGCTTCTGGCGCTGCTCGGCGGTAGAGGTTTTGCGGCTCTCCCCGAATTTGGCGGTTGACTGTTTGGTGCGGGTTAACACCGTCTGGTCACCAAGGGCGTTCGCGGCCCAATTTGCGGTTTCGAATTCGGCGCGGCCGAGGCCGAAAATCCGCGTGGTGACGCAGGAGCCGAGAATGCTGGCGGTGTCGCCCTTGCCATACACGCTTTCGATCTGGCCCTTGTCTTGGGTGATGAACAGCGCCTCGATGCCGCAGCCGGCGGCGACGTTGGCGATGTTGATCAGCTTTTCCATGCGACCGAGACGGACGAACTCGTCCAGCACCAGAAGCACATTCTTTTTCGGCTTCTTCGCGCCCTCCAACCGAACGGCCATGCCGAGAATGATGTTCGTCAGCAGCCGGAGAAAGACGGCTTGGGCGTCCACCTGGTCGAGCGGCACGACCATAAAGAGGTCGGCGCGGCCCTCGAACAGGTTTTCGAGCGAGCATGTGGAGGTAGCGAGGAAACTGCGCAGTTCGTCGGAACGCGCCCAATCGAATGCCTTCTTGATCGTCGTCTTGATCGCGCCGCGCTCATTCTCGCCGGCTGCAAGGAAGGTGGCAGCGGCGGCAGCCGGGCGGGTTCCGAATGTCTCCGGCGCTCCAGCCCATTCCGTCAGGGTCTTTTCAAAGCCTGCGGAAAACAGGAGGTCCATGACCGTGATCAGGTTGCGATCGGCTTCCGCGCGCCTGGTCATGACGACCTCGATCACGGCGGCAATCATGGATTTCGCCATTTCGGCAAAGTGCGCGCCGTTTCCGCCTTCCGGTCGAACAAGCCCCTCGGCAATGACTTCGATGTCGCGGACGAGGTGCGCTTGCCGGATATAGTCGAGCGGATTGAAACGGTCCTTGGATGGCTCGATGACGCCGAAGGGATTGAGAACCACGACCTGGCGGCCGAGCGACTGCCGAAAGCGGCGCGTCACGGCGAAGTTCTCGCCCTTGATGTCGAGGACCGCGACCGGCCCGTCATGGTCGATGATGGCGGGAATGACGACGGAAACACCTTTCCCGGCGCGCGTGCCGGCGATGGCGACGTGATGGCCGGCACGCCATCCGGTCTTCGGGTTGGGGCGGTAGCGCAGCATTGCGCCGCCGGAGAGACCGAGCGGCAAGCCCGTATCGTTGTGGCGGAGCTGGCGCAACTCCTGGCGATTCATCCATCGGGCGCGCCATGGGCCTTGTTTTGAAACCCGGCTAGACGAAGCGGGGGCGGCTATCGAGATCGCTCGCAGAATGAGGAACAGCGGCACAGGCAGGCCGATGGCGAGGCTGGTTTGCAAAGCAAGTTTCTGCGCTTCTGTGAAGCGGTCCCATGTCGATACCATGCCTCGGATGCTCTCGATTCCGGAATAGCCGGCATTTCGCCAAGCCTTAAAGCTGTCGAGCAGGACGCCGGCCGCAATGGTCGGGTCGGTAAGGGCGAGAGCAGACGCGGCAAGGAGGGCAGCCCACACAGCTAAGCCCGACGCGCTGCGGATGCGGCCCTGTGTGTCTCCCGCCAAGGTCAACAGCGCAAACCCGCAAAACATGACCAGAATCGCGGCGCGCGCATTTTGGTAGATCGGTGGCCAGAACAACGGCGCTGTTTCCATCAGCAGGAATCCGGCCGCCACGACGGCAATGGAAAGGGCATAGCGATAGGGCTGAATGATCAAATTCATGGCTCGAAACTCCGGACGGAAATGAGGATCAGTTGCGGCCGCGACTGGACGCGGGCGATCGGGCTGTCACGTCGGCGGCGCGACCGCCTCCAGCATCGCTTCGGCTTGCTCCAGCAGGGCGAACGCTTCCGTCAGCTCGGTCGAGGCCGTGTCGCTGGAAGGATTGCCGGAGGCGAGCCAGGCGTTCATGAAGGTAGCCTGTGACGCGATGAGCGATTTCAGCGATCCTTCCAAAGCCGCTTGCCGGTTTTCGATCATGTCGGTCGAGCGTTTCTCCAGCGCCGCGAATTGCGCGGTCCCGTTCTGCAAGGTGTTCATCAACGTCTCGACGTAACCCAGCAATTCGCGCTCCAGCGGCGAAAGGCTCTCGGGCATCGGTGGTCTGGTGGTTTCGGTCATCGGTCAATCTCCCTGGGCGATCTTCAGGCATGGGGTTTTGGCGGTCCCGGCCTGACAGGTGATCAGCTGAAGGCGGTTGACGTCCCAGGTCAGGACTTTGCCGTTGCTGGTCTGGTTGACCTGCAAGCCCATCTGCCAGAGGCTGGCGCTCTGGGCGCGGTCGATCAGCAGCCCCGCCCAAAACCAGCTCGCGGTGAAGCTGAGAAGGATCACCAGTAACGCGACCGCGTTCATGGTCAGGAAGAACGGCTGCACCATCGACCGGAGCCGGTTCACGTCCGCCTCGGTCGTCGCCAATGCCTCGCTCAAGTGCTCGCGGTTCGCGTCCGTGAAGCTGCGGATATCGGTTTCGATTGTAGCTTGCGCGCGCTTCAAGGCTTCGCTCCAATCGGTCTCGAAGCTCGTCGAGGGCGATGGCGTCGAGCCGGCTTCCGGAGCGGCTGGGCTCGCCAGCCGATCTTTCAAGCGCTCGCTCAAGGGTTTTCTCTCGGGTCCAGTCTTCACGGAACAGGTCTCCTTTCAGACGCCAACGCTCGTCCGTCTCCGGATCGCGGACGGTGATGTAGTTTTTGCCGGCGCGCGGTAGGTCGAAACCGGCCGCCGTCAAAGCCTCGGTCATGCTCGGGCGGTCAAGGATTTCGCCGGTCTCGATGCGCTGCACGATCCAGTCATGGATCAGCTCGCGGGCATCGCCGCGCCGCACGCTCTCGATGAGGCTGGCGGTCTCGCGGGCGCGCTCCGGGGCCATCGGATCATTCCACCCGTGTTCCTTGTTCAGAACATCGCGCAGGGCGTCGTAGTGCTTCTGGTAGCCAGGCGGCGCGATGTTGAGGCTGCGCCCGCTCGCAAGCTCCAGGCGCGGCGTCACGAAATGCAGTTCGACGCGGCCCTCATGGGTGTGGCGGACCCATAGCATATCGCGCTGGTCGGCTTCGAGACCGGCAAAGGCAAGGCTCTCGAAGGCGTCCATCACCTGCCGTTGCTGGGCAGGGTTCGGCGCGTCCTCTGCCGTGAAGGCGATGACGCCGGCGCGATAGGTCCACTGGTGCGGGCAGGCGTCGATCAGCGCGCGCATGCGGTCTGCATCGCCGCGCAGCACTTCCGGCAAGGGCTCGCGGGCAAACAGCATGATCTCGCCGCGCTCGTCGCGGATCGCGTTGCGGTTCTGGTCGTAAGCGACGACGTCGCGCTCGACCAGGTAGTCAACCGGTCCCGATCCGCCGCCCTGGCCATTGCGGAAGAACTTGATCAGCACGGCGCGCCATCCTTGGCCGTGAACTGCTCAAGCGTTTCCGATAGCGCCCGCTCGATCGCGACCAGGCGCGCGGCAACCGTGATTGCGTCGATGGCGGACACCTGGCCCTGAACCTGGGCCGTGTTCAGCCATCGCGCGATCTGGTTGAGGTTGCCGCCGATCCGCGCGACGGCGCGCACCAGCTCCGGGTCCACCTTGGGGACCGGCCGGCGGCGGCGCGCCTCGGTGAGGCCAAGCGCTTCCCGCATCAGCGTGGCAAAGGGCAAGCCAGCCCGCGCCGCGTGTGCGCTCAGCGCCTGCTTTTCCGATGCTGTGCAGCGGAAAACCACGACGGCATTGAGGTCGCCTTTGGGCGATCGCCGCGTGCTCTTGGTGGGGTTTGAAGGGGAGGCTTGCCTCCCCTCACAAGGCTCCCTGTCAGACGGCTCGCCGTATGACAGGGGTCGCCTTGCTCCCTTCAAATCGCCAGCCGTCATGACGCCCTCCGGACTGTGGTCTGCCGGGCGGTTTCATCGGCGATGTGGTCACGGCGGTGGCTGAAGAAAGCGATCCAATCGAGCGCGCTCGGGCTTGCTTCATCCGGTGGCCAATAGCTGGGCAGGGCATAGCCTGCTTTCCCGGTTTTCACCGTTCGCATGCCCAATGCGTCGATCGACGGAAAGCCGTGACCTCGCAACCAGGTGCGCCATTGCTCGACCTGATCTGCTTTGGTTTCGGCCACGAAAACGAGCGGGACGGCTCGCGGCGTCTCAACGCGCGGCGGGGCGTCCTCGCGCGGGTTAGGTTTATTTATTTTTTCTTTCTCTAAGTTTGGTGGACATATTTGTCCCCCTTCGCTGGACACATCTGACCGCCTTTCCGGACGATTTTGACCGCCTTTATCGGGGTAAAGGGTGACAACTTTGTCCGTCTTTTCGCGGGCGTCCGATGCGCGTAAAATCGACGCCGCTGAGGGACGATATTCTGTGTTGTGCCCGACGCCATTTCCGCGCTGGACCTCGAACCATCCTTTGACCTCAAGTTCACGGACGGCGCGCTGAATGGTCTTGACGCTCTTGCCGGTCGCGTCGGCAATCGTTTGATAGGACGGCCACGCCTTCTCGGTGTGGCCGTTCAAATGCGTGGTGATGATGTAGAGCGCCACGGATCGCGCGCCGTCGCTCAAATCCTTGTCGCAGCTCAACTGCTGAAGCCATTGCAGCTTCACGTCCCGAAACGGCCGCGCCCCGCTCATGCGCGCCTCCCTGGTCGCAATACGACCGGGAAAGAAGGGGCGAAAACGGCCGGAAAAAGTGGGACGGCGGCTTTACTAAGCCATTGATTTTTATAAAATGGGGTCTTCGTCCCACACAGGGTTAAGCTGCTGATTTTCTTGGAATTCGGCAGGCCCTCCGGGCCCACCAAACTTCAATGTTGCTCCAGCCATTGTATCTGGTTTCGGAGTCATGACCGCGAAACCGAGGCACCGAATGTCGGCGACATTGCTAGTGGATCAGCGCCCCAATAGCGCGATCGCGTCGATATGTAAGAAAGCAGCGAGCCGTGATGACCTAGACGGCATTCGTGCGATTGCTGCGATGGCAGTCGTCGCGTTCCATGCTGGCGTTCCTGGTTTCGCCGGCGGCTTCATCGGCGTCGACATCTTCTTCGTAGTCTCGGGTTTTCTGATCGCGTCCTCGGTGATGCGCCGGCAGCAGGCTGGTCCGTTCACCGCCCTAGACTTCTTCGAGAGACGCGCGAGGCGATTGGCGGGCGCTTTCGTGACCGTCGTTGCACTGAGCTGGTTGGCGGCATGGTCACTTTTCATGCCGCCCGACTACGAGACCTTTCTTCGTAGCGTCCGAGGCAGCGTTACCCTTCTCGCCAACCATCACTTCCATGACACGCTCGGATACTTCGATACGGGACACCTGACCAAGCCGCTGTTGCATGTCTGGTCTCTCGCCATCGAAGAACAATTCTACCTTGCCGTCGCGGCGCTCTTTTTTGTCTCGGCGCTGAAGAAGTGGCTGTTCCCTACAGTCATCTGCCTGGGGGTCATCAGTCTCGTCGCCAGCGCCATCACACTCCCGGGACGCCCAGACGCGGCTTTCTACCTGCTCCCCTATCGTGCCTGGGAACTTCTCACGGGTGTCGCACTTGCCCTCTGGCCCGAACGGAGAGCATTCGTGGAGAGCCACAGGAAGGCCTTCAATGTGGCGGGTGCGAGCGCTCTTTTCTCGCTGATGGCGCTCGTATGGCTTTATGATCCGGCTATTCCATTCCCGGGACTTGCGGCCCTGCCACCTGTCGTCTTTACAGCTTTTCTGATTTTGGCCGGAGAGACACGGAATTTCACTTCCATTGCTCTCTCGTTTCGACCGATGGCGCTGATCGGGCGACGTTCCTACGGTATATATCTCATACACTGGCCCCTGATCGTCTATCTGGTCTATTACCTCGACAGAGAGCTTCGAGCGGCGGAGATCGTCGGCGTCTTGATTGCCACCCTGGCTCTCGCCGAATTGTCATGGCAGTGGATCGAGAAACCCTTGGAACGGCGGAAAACCCGGATATTCCGGGCCGAAACACTGGCAGGCTCGCTCATCCTCCTGGCTTGCCTGTTTGCCGCAACAAAGCTATCGGCGTTGCGAGAGCCGCTAGTCTCGAATGTAAGTCCGCGAGCGGTAGAGCTGGCCAGCGGTCGATCCGACTGGTCTGGGGCCCAGATCGACTGTGTCGATCGCTTCGCTGAGAAAATCGCCTTGGGGGAGACCTGCAGGGTCGGCCTCCAGGGC
>CALSAF010000002.1:0-70425 GCA_943372805.1 Rhizobium sp. Q54 | reverse complement strand
GACGCCTTCTGCCACCACCCAGATGCCGAGGCCCCGGGCGATGTCCAGCAGCCCCTTGGTGATGACGCCGCCGCCGCCGCCGGCATCCGAGAGCCGGCGCACGAAGCATTTGTCGATCTTCAGAATGTCGACCGGCACGGTCAGAAGGTGCGTCAGCGAGGCGAAGCCGGTGCCGAAATCGTCGAGGGCGACCTTGATGCCAGCCTCGCGCATGGCGTGGATTTCCTCGGCAACCACCTGATCCTTCTGGGCGAGATAGACGGATTCCGTCACCTCCGCGACGATCTTCTCTGCGCCGACGCCCTGCTTGGCAAACGCATCGAGCATGCGTTGCGTCAGCCCGCCGCGATGGAAATCGGCAGCGGAAAGATTGATCCCGACGCGCGAGAAGGGCAGGCCCTCGGCGCGCCAGCGACCGGCATCGGCGGCAACCCGCTCCAGCATGCGATCGGTGATCTCGATCGCCACATGCGCATCCTTCATCGCTTCGTGGAAATGGGCGGCTGCCACCAGCGTGCCGTCCGGGGCGATCATCCGGCAGAGCGATTCGAAACCCATGATCCGGCCGGTCGTCAGATGCACCACAGCCTGATAATGGGCATCGATCCGGTCGTCGCGCAGCGCCTTGTCGACATCCTGCACCGAGCGGAAACGTTTGACGATCGCGGTGCCGAGGCCGGGGGCATATTCCAGATAGCGCCCGCGCGCCCGTTCCTTGGCGTGATAAAGCGCGTAGTCGGCATTCTGCCGCACCTGTTGCGGGCTTCGCTCCAGGCCGGCCTTGGCGCCGCCCAGTGTGGCGGCGGGATAGACCAGGTGCCCGCCGCAATCGGCCGGCTCCTTGATCCGATGGATCAGCCGATCGGCGAGTTCCGTCGGATCCGTCGTTTCCAGGCAGGGCACGATCACCGCGAATTCGTCGCCGCCGATCCGGAAGGTCATGTTGGCCGGGGCCAGTTCCTTCAGCCGCTGCGCAACGATGTGAATCAGGTCGTCACCGGCGCCATGGCCGAAGGTGTCGTTGACCATCTTCAGATTGTCGAGGTCGATCAGCATCAGGGCCCAGTCCGTCCCCCTGCGTGCCACCTCGCTGATCGTTTCGTTGAACCGGCTGCGATTGCCGAGCCCTGTCAGATTGTCGGTTTCGGCGAGCCGCCGCCGTTCGGCGATACGCTGGTCACGCTCGATGGCGATCGCGCAGAGATGCACGCAGGCTGCGACCACCGCTCGCTCGTCAGCGGAGGGCCCGCGCTGCACACGGTAGTAGAATGCAAAGGTGCCGAGCACCTTTCCGGAACCGAAAATGGGGGTGGACCAGCAGGCCTTCAGGCCGATGGGCAGGGCAAGACCCTTGTAGGGCTGCCAGTAGGGATGGGTGTCGATGTCTTCCACCAGCACCGGTTCGCCCGTATGCGCCGCCGTCCCGCAGGAGCCGACACCCGGCCCGGCGGCGGTCCCGTCGATGGCCGCGGTGTATTCGAATGGCAGGGACGGTCCGGCGAGGTGGCGCAAGCGCTTCTCCTCATCGAGCAGCAGCACCGAGCAGACGATGTCGTTGCTCATCCGCTCGACCTCGCGGCAAAGTAGATCGACGGTTTCGGCCAGGGAACGCCCGGTGGCGATCATTTCGAGGATGGTATTCTGAAGTTTCAGGAACATGGGTGCCGTTGCCGTGTGACTGCAACGAGTAGATCAGCGTCATCTTAAACAGAAATTACGACTACCCGGAAATGCCGATATTGGTTTCCGATCCGTAAACGATCGGCGCCACATTGTCCCGGATCAGGACGCCACGCGTATGTTGCCGGAAAGGCTGAGGTTAACGAAGGAGGAGTTCTCGTCGGCCAGGTCTTCTGTCACCCGGTCGTTCCAGCGATAGCCGAGGATGGCACCATCTGATGCGCCTTCGATGATGTTGTCGCGCACCACCGCATGGCCCGCACCCTCCACCACGCTGATCCGCATGCCCTCCGGGCTGCCGCGCAGGATGTTGTCGCTGACGATGACGTTACGAAGATACGGACCCCAACCGAGCGCGATGGCCGCCGTTTGCGCGCCCTCCACCAGGTTGCCGCTCACCAGCGTGTCTGCCTCCACCGAAATGCCGAAGCCGAAGCCGCTGACGATCGGCTCATAGGGGCCCTTGTTCACGATGCCCCTGACAATGTTGTTGCTGACGGTCGAAAGCCGCCCGCCCTGGTCGAAATTGGCGACCGAGATGCCGATCGCCGCGCCATCGATCAGGTTGTCCGTAATCAGCGCTGCCTCGAATTCGAACTCGGCATAGACAGCCGTCTCGCCCGAGCGGAAGGCCTGGTTGCCGCTGATGGTGATGTTGGAGGCCGAGTTCGCCCGGATCGCGGAAAAGGCACAGTCGGAGACGTGGTTCTGGGAAACCAGCACGTTGTCGGCCCTGAAGACGTTGATGCCGTTGCCATACTGGCCGGTGCCGCCATTGGTCGCGCCGATCCGCGCCACCCGGTTGCCGGTGATGACCGTGCCGTCCTCGCCTTTCGTCCAGCGATGCACGAGGATGCCGCCATTGCCGCAGTCGGAGACATGATTGTTGCGAACTGAAAAGGCCCTGTTCTCGATCGCCCAGACACCGGCCTCGGCGGCTCCCGAAACGCGTGTGCCCTCGATCCGGCCGCCGGAGCGCGCGAAATAGATCCCGCATTTGCGGCTGCCGACGATCTCGCAGCCGTCGATCACGACCTCGTCGACGCTTCGGAAGGCAAGAAGCCCTTCCGTATAGTCCGCCAGCCAGCGATTGGCGCCGTCGAAGGTGATGCCGGAAAGGCTGACCCGGGAGATGTCCTGGCCTGCGATCAGGTGGCCGTCGCCGCGATAGATGAGCCGGGTCAGACCCGGAACCCCGGCCAGTCGGCTGCCGTCGCGCAGTTCCAGGTTGGCAACGTCATAGGTGCCGGCCGGCAGGAAGACCGGCTGGCCGACGGCGGCTGCGCGGTCGATCAGCGCCTGCAGCTTGCGGCTCTGGTCGTCTTCCGTGCCCGGCAGGATCCCGGCCTCAGCCGCATCGAAACCACCACGCAGCTCCGCCAAGGCAAGCGTCTGGGCTCCAGCCATGCGCGGGCCAGCGGGCAGGCCCGCCGTTGCGAGCAGCCCGCCGAGGCCAAGCATGACCGAGCGTCGAGAAGGCATCCTGTTCGTTCCGTTTCGGGTGGATTGCGGATGGGCAAAACCTTGGAGCAAGTGCGATGGACCGGCAAGAACAGGCTTAAAACAGTGTTAACGCCCGAGATGAAGGACTTCGCCTTTGGTCTAAGCGATTGCGAGCAAGGACTTGAGCCAGATCAAGGAAGTTCGCCGCCAGACTTCTATGGTGATCATCGAAAGACGTGAGTGCGAAGGAGAAAGACCATGCTTCGTCTGGCCGCAGTCCTCTATATCCTGGTTGCCAGCGCCGTGGGCGGCGCAGCGGTCATCGCGGTCTTGTCCCTGGACATGCGTGAAGGCTGGCAGATCGCGGCGGCTTTTGCGACGGGTCTGGTGATCTCCATTCCGATTGCCATCGTATTGGGCAAGAAGATCTACAATGCCCTGCAGGGCCCCAAGCCCGTCTGATCCCATTTTCCTTCGGCATGGGACGCAAGCCTTTCCTGTTCTGGCGGAGCGGGAAGGTGGTGAACAACCAGTCCCATGACGACCGGCCGGCATTTTCTCGGGGGAGGGAGTGCCGGTCGGGTCGTTTCTGCGGCAGTCTTGCCCGAATTCCGGGCCGGTGCCGTCATGCCCTGCGGCATGCCCCTCTCAGCTCTCGTCCCGCTCGAAGCGGTCGAACCGGGCTTCCAGGCCCTCGGTGAAGCGCGTGTAGAGGCGCCCGAAGGCCTCCACGTCTGTCGCCGGCCATCCGGCCGTGGCCTCTGCGATGATCTCCCGCTTGATCGTCTCGATCTCGTCCAGCACCTGCCGTCCGGCCGCCGTCACCTTGACCAGGCTGCGGCGCCCGTCCTCCTGTGATGCGGCCCGCTCCAGCAGGCCCTGACGCACGAGGTCCGCCACGATCCGACTGCCGCGCGAGGGGTCTATCCTCAGCTGCTCGGCAATCGTGCCCACCGTCACCTCCTGCTGGCTGCCGATCCGCTTGATGACGCCAATCGCATCGAGGTCGGAGAGTTCGAGCCCGGTGCCGATGCGCTTCAAGGCCATGCGCCCGATGAACCGGCGGCCGATCAGAAGCCGCATGCGGGTCATCGCCTGGCCGATCGCGGCCAGCGGCGGATCGCCTGAGAAGGGAACCGCGGCGGGTTCGGTGACGGGTTCATCGGCGGCGGGTTTGGGGTGTGAAGCAGACATCATGGCGGGAGCATAACAGAGCGCGCCTTTCTCGAAAAGCAAAATAGATGCCATCAGCAAATATGTGCTATTGACATATAATTGCGAGAGGCACATTTTGCGGTCAGACAGGAGCCCCCGATCCATGACCAAGTTCACCACCGCGGCCCAGTCCGGGCCTGATACACGCTTTGAACCGCATCCCAATGCGCCGTCAGCCGCAACGGGCGGCCCGGCGGGCTCGGGCAGCACGCCCCTGGTCACCGATCCGAAACTTCGCCTCTTCGTCTATCTCCTCTTGATGTCGGCCATGTTCATGGCCACCCTCGACAACCAGATCGTCTCCACCGCGCTGCCCACCATCGTCGGCGAATTCGGCGAGCTTGAACGCTTCGGCTGGGTCGGCTCCGCCTATCTGCTGACCACCAGCGCCGTCATGCCGCTCTACGGCAAGCTCGGCGATCTCTTCGGCCGCAAATACGTGATCATGGCGGCCATCGCGATCTTCACGCTCGGCTCCCTGGTCTGCGGCCTCGCCGTCTCCATGGACACGCTGATTGCCGCCCGCGTGCTGCAGGCGCTGGGCGGCGGCGGCATCATGGTCTCGATCTTCTCCATCAATGCCGATCTCTTCGAACCGCGCGAACGCGCCCGCTACCAGAGCTATTCGAGCCTGGTGCTGATGGCCTCGGGCGCGCTGGGGCCGGTCCTCGGTGGGACCCTGTCGGATCTCTTCGGCTGGCGCTCGATCTTCCTGGTCAACCTGCCGATCGGCATCGCCGTTCTCATCGGTCTTGCCGTCCTGCTGCCCTACCGCAAGCCAGACCGCAAACCGAAGATCGATTACGCCGGTGCCATCCTGCTCGCCGGTGCCGTCGCCTCGGTCGTCCTCTGGGCCGATAGCGGCCAGATCTTCGGCTCGCTGATTTCATGGGAAAGCCTTGCCGTCGTCGCCTTCGGTGCGCTCTGCGCCATGGGCTGGGTGCTGGTCGAGCGCCGCGCCCCCGAACCCGTCGTGCCGCTCTCGCTCTTTGCCAAGCCGACCATCAACCTGCTCCTTATCATCTCCCTGGTCTCGGGCGCGATCGGTATCGGCTCGGTCAATTACATCGCGCTCTTCCTGCAGACGACAACAGGCCTCTCGCCCTCCATGGCCGGCCTGCTTTTCATCGCCACGACCGGTGGCATTGCCATCGGCTCGATCGCCGCCGGCCGCCTGATTGCCAGAAGCGGCCGCTACAAGCCCTTCTCGATTGCTTCTGCAGCCCTTGGCGTCATTAGTCTCGGCATCTTCTCGTTCACGCATGCCGGTACGCCGCTGGTCGTCATCGCGCTCGTCATGCTGCTGCAGGGTTTCGGCGTTGGCATCGGCCAGCAGGTCCCCGTCATCGGCGTCC
The DNA here is from genome assembly GCA_943372805.1 of Rhizobium sp. Q54. Classification (GTDB taxonomy): domain Bacteria; phylum Pseudomonadota; class Alphaproteobacteria; order Rhizobiales; family Rhizobiaceae; genus Allorhizobium. The sequence goes on along the minus strand of CALSAF010000002.1, from coordinate 64,732 downwards.
AGAACGCCGCCTCAAGGGCCGATGTCGGCGCCGCCACCGGCACCGTGACGCTCACCCGCATGGGCGGCGCGGCAATCGCCATCTCCATCTACGGCGCCATCGTCAGCTCCGGCCTCGCCAAGGTCCAGATCGCTCTTCCCGGCGGCGTCGATTTCCGCAACCTCACCCCCGAAGCCCTGGCCGCCCTGCCGGACGCCGCCCGCACCCTCGTCGCCAACGCCTATTCCGACGCCTTCGTGCCCCTCTTCCTGACCGCCTCCGGCATGATGGTCATCGGCCTCATCTGCGCGCTTCTCCTGCCCAACATCCGCCTGCCGCGCGAAGGTGAGGGCAAAGTGGCGGACGCGGTCGTGGCGGAGTGAAGTTTGAGCGCGGACTGACTTCTCGTAGTCCCTGGCATCTGGAGGAAATCACCAAACGCCTCGCGCAAGCGCGCAACCTTATGCTGCATAAATCGACTGAATTCGCGCAAGTCCTTTTAGCTTCGAGGTTTCAATTATGCAGATACAATCCGCCTATAGTTCATCGTCCTACTCGGCCGGCGCGAAGCCGGCCAGCGCCGCAGCGTCAGAAGAGAGGCCAGATCTGGAGCAGATGCTCGAAAATCTGCGCAAAGACCCCGCGATCAATGCCAGCATCACTGAAAATGAGGACGGCAGCTATGAGTACAACATAGGTGCCGACACACGGACCGCAAAGACCTTCGCAGCGCATGCAATCATCACGGAACTGAATGGCGACAGCTTCAGCCTCATCGGGACCGAAGGCTGGATATTGCCATCTGAATCGGACGTCCAGTTGTTCAAGCAGTTGACGGGCTACAACCTTCTCATACTAGGGGACCATCCCGTAGTGCTGGATGACGACGGCTTTCCGCCGGCAGCAGCCGATCAATCATCAGTTGAACAAGCGTTCGATTTCATTTCTGACATCATGATGTGTCGAGCCGAAGGTTACTTTGAGGGAGAGCTGACCTCAGAGAACGTCGGCGCCATACTGGCGGCTTACAACATCTCACCCGGCACTGACAGCTTCATCGATCAGGTCCTCGAACTGTTGAACAAGCCGGCGCCGGGCCAGAGTGCTAGCGTGGAAGACGCGCAGAGGGACCAGATCAACGAATTGCTGGACATTGTCTCGGCTTGATACCAAGCGTGTGATGCGCCGTGTCTTGCGCGCTTGCGCAAAACCTTGCTGCATGGGAAGCCCCCGACCGCAGCGCGACCGGGGGCTTTGATCTTCGGAAGCCTCAGGCAGCATAGCGCTGGGCGCCACCCTCCCTATGCACCTTGAAGCGGGCGATCAGTGCCTTCAGATGCGCCGTTTCGTCGGCCAGGCGGGAGGTGCTGGCGGCAGCTTCCTCGACCATGGCGGCGTTCTGCTGTGTCATCTGGTCCATCTGGTTGACGGCCATGTTGACCTCCGAAAGGCCGGTCGACTGCTCCTGGGCGGCGGTCGCGATCGAGGTCACCTGGCTTGCGATGCCGACGACCTTGACCTGGATCTCCCGAAGCGCCTGGCCGGTTGAGGTGACGAGCTTCACCCCGGTCTCTACCTCGTGCGACGACTTGGTAATCAGCGCCTTGATGTCCTTGGCGGCGGTCGCCGAACGTTGGGCGAGTTCACGGACTTCCTGGGCAACGACCGCAAAGCCCTTGCCGGCTTCACCGGCACGCGCGGCCTCGACCCCGGCATTCAGCGCCAGCAGGTTGGTCTGGAAGGCGATCTCGTCGATCACGTTGATGATCTGGGTGATCTCGTTCGAGGCCTGTTCGATCCGGCTCATAGCGGAGGTGGCGTCGCCCACCACGCTCGACGAGGCCTCGGCGAACTGCCGCGCCTCGGTCACCATGCGGCTCGAATCCTGCGCCCGCTCCGTCGAGGTCTTTACCGCGACCGTGATCTCCTCCAGCGCCGAAGATGTTTCCTCCAGCGAGGCAGCCTGGGTTTCGGTGCGCTTCGACAGGTCGTTCGACGCCTGACGGATTTCGTCCGCACCGCCATTGATTACGTCGGCGGACTGGCGCACCTCCTGCATCAGCGTGCGCAGCGTGCCCATGGTCTCGTTCATGTTGGTCTGCAGTTCGGCAAACACGCCCTGATAGCGGCCATCCATGCTTTCCGTCAGGTCGCCCTGCGCCAGGGCCGAGATCACGCGCCTGGTCTCGGCGATACCCGTATCGACCGATTGAACCAGGGTGTTCACATTCGCGGCAAACTGGTCGAGGTCCGGATTGTCGTAATGCTTTGTGATCCGGCGGGTGAAATCGCCGGCAACGGCGGCATCCACCACGGTCGCGATGTTGGACTGCAGGTCGGCATTCTTTTCCTGCAGCGCCGCCTCCTGGGCCGCGAGATCGCGGATCTTGATGGCATTCTGCTTGAACACATCGACCGCCTTGGCCATCAGGCCGATCTCGCTTCTGTGGTCGAGGCTGGGGATCTCGGTCTCCAGCTTGTTGGCGGCGAGCGCACCCATGGCGCCGGTGATCTGCCCGATCGGTTTGGTGATGCTGCGGGCAATCAGGAAGGCGATTGTCAGCGCTAGCATTATGCCCACGACGCCGATGCTGACAGCCGTCGTGACGGAACCGTCCATGGTTGCCGCGATCATCGGGCCAAGCGTGTCCTGCTCCTTCTTCAGTCCGAGCTTGAGGTCTTCCACAGCGCTGGTCACGGCGGGGCCGGCGACATCCATCGTCCCGGCAATCACGGCATTGCGCTCGGTAACGACGCCATGCACCTTGCCAAAGGCTTCGACATAGGTGGCAACATCAGCAGTGATCGCCTTGAAGCGTTCGGCGCGCGAGGCATCGATGATCAGGGCGGCGACCTTGGTGGCCTCCTCCGAAACCCTGCCGGCGGATTCCGTCGCGGCAGTGTAGTTGGCCTCGTTGTTGTCGAGAAGAAACTTGTTGGCGGACAGGCGCAGGTTGGCCATCTGATACTGCATCCGGCTGGCGGCAAGAGCGGCTTCGGTATTGCCCGCATCGGCGAAAGCCTCGCTGATTGCGGAGAGTTCTTCGGCTATTGCCGAGCCGAGAGGATTAAGCGTCTCCGTCACCAGAGCAGCGCGCTGCGCCTGATATGCGGAGACTTTCTTGAAGCCTTCTTCATAGGCCTCCACCTGGGTCAGGAAGCCCTGGATCGACGTGCGCTCCTGATCGGTTTCAACCATGCCTGCCGTCGCATCAATGGACTGCCGTGTGGTTGCGAGACGGCTCAGCACTTCCTGATGCAACTCCTCGGTCTGGGAGGTTCTGTATTTGAGAAACGACAGTCGAGCCTCCAGCATGTTGGCCTGGATTCGGCCGGACTCATTCGTCAGCCGTGCCGCACTCCGATATTCGCTGAAGTAGCCCGCATTGGTCAGGTTGGAGTGGATCGAGATCCCGGCGAATACTGTCAGAATCGACAAAACCAGCCCGAATCCGATGTATATTTTATTGCCTATGTAAATGTTGTTCATCATTTTAATTTCCCTCTTGGAAGTATTGCCATGATGTACTTATGAGTTGAGCAATTTTCTTTAAAGAAAGTTAACCACGGTGTATGGACCGGAGGTCATGTATTTTTAAGTTGAGTGAGAATTCGCGAATGAAATGAAGGACTAATCCAGTAACGGCTCGACAGGCGGCGAATTCGAATCCAAAAATGATCGCGCTAACACGACGTGATCAGGCGCTTCTTGCCATAAGCTTCGCGCCAGCCGCGGCTGACAGGGTGGCTGCAACGATGTCAGTGAATCGGTGCAGCATGTCCCAGTCTCCCTCGTCCGGTCCGGGCGCCACGGCCTTTCTCCTGTCGAAGCGCATGCTGTCGCTCGGGCTCGGGACGGCGCTTGTCGGCTCTCTCTCGGGCTGCATCCTGATGACCGACACCAGCCGCATGAACATCGATGTCTTCCAGGATGAGGTGGCCCCCGTGTGGTATGATCCGGCTCGCACGCCGCCGGCCGCCGATCAGGCCGCGCCGCAGAAGCGCAGCCTCTACCAGACGCAGTTTCATCAGACCTATGGCCTGCCGGTCTCCAATCCGCTGCACAGGACAATCTATGGCCTGATGGTCGACGAGGGGCACACCCTGCCGGCGATCCCGCTCGACCGGGTGCGTTCCGACATGCTGCGCCAGGAGGTGAGCTACCAGACGACGGAGGCCCCGGGCACCATCGTCGTCGATACCAAGGCGCATTACCTCTATCTCGTGCAGGCCAATGGCAAGGCGATCCGCTACGGCGTCGGCCTCGGTCGCGATGGTTATGCCTGGTCGGGCCGGGGCGTCATCCAGCGCAAGGCCAAGTGGCCGCACTGGACGCCGACCGACGAGATGGTCGAGAAAAACCCAAACCTGCGCCCCGTGTCGGCAGAGCGCGGCGGTCTCGTTGCCGGCCTCAACAATCCGCTCGGCGCCCGCGCGCTCTATATCTATCAGAACGGCAAGGACACGCTTTACCGCGTCCACGGCACGCCGGACTGGCAGTCGGTCGGCAAGGCAACGTCTTCGGGCTGTGTGCGCATGTTCAACCAGGATGTCATCGATCTCTTCGAGCGTGTGCCAGACAACACCCCGATTGTTGTCATTTAGCGACACCCGTTTGCGACGGTGCCCCTCTCTCCAAAACGTGAAAGGGGGGCAGCGTTGCTTTAATTGAACCTTTCCTGTTTGCATCGCATCATCGCGGAACAAAGCGCACCTCCCAGCGTCTTCCTCCGCAGCATTGCCATAGGAAACCGATACCTTCATGTCCTCTACACCGCATCTGACCCGCCGCTCGCTCCTGTCGCTGACAGGTCTCGGCGCGGCCTCCCTGCTCGCCAGCTGCACCACGTCCCGCCCGCTTCCGTCAGGCGCCCGCCTCGAGGGTCCGGTCGTGCCGGCGGCCCCGACCGGCCGCACGCCTGAACTCGACGCCATGTATGGCGAGATCTATGACGGTGGCTTCGTCATCCCCGCCGTTCCCTATTGGAAGATCCCCGAGCGCTTCTATCGCCAGCAGGTCATCGATCCCACCGGCGAGGCCCCGGGCACTGTCGTCGTCGACACGCCGAACCGCTTCCTCTACCTCGTCGAGCACGGCGGCACTGCCATGCGCTATGGTGTCGGGATTGGCCGCGACGGCTTCGCCTGGGGTGGCGCGGGCGTCATCCAGTGGCGCCAGAAATGGCCGAAATGGACCCCGCCGGACGAAATGATCGCCCGCCAGCCGGAACTCGAGAAATACTCCGTCCGCAACGGCGGAAAGCCGGGCGGCATCGACAATCCGCTCGGCGCGCGTGCGCTCTACATCTTCCAGAACGGGGAAGACACGCTCTACCGCCTGCACGGCAATCCGGAATGGAATTCGATCGGCAAGGCCGTTTCCTCCGGCTGCGTGCGCCTGATGAACCAGGACATCATCGACCTCTACGAGCGCGTGCCGACCAAGGCACGGATCGTCGTCCGGCAGTAACTGCCCGGGTCATGCCAAGCCTTTCCTGGATGCTTGCGCCGACCGGGGAGGGCACCCCCTGGCATGGAAAGCGGTGATCGCCAGGCTGACGCCGCCGACTTGGAGCGCCGCACCCAGGCCTTCCGACGCCGTCGGCAACCGGCCCTCGAACCAGAAGCCGTAGACGAGGCCGAATACCGTCTCGGCAACGATCAATTGCGCAGCCAGCGCCAGCGGCAGCCGGCTGGACGCGAGCGCCCAGCACCATGTTGCAAGCCAGGAGCCCGCGAGCCCCATCAGCAACGCCCAGCCGGCAAAGCGCAGGATCTCTGGGCCGGATGCGGTCTGCGCAAGGTCGAAGGATGCGAGGGGCAGGAGCGCGAGACTGCCCATTGCTGCCCCGATCCCCTGCACCCCCGTCCAACGAAGTCCATCGGGCGCATCGGGCGCGCGCATGACGGTTGAGTTGACCAGTCCGTAGACGATCCAGACAGCAAGTGCGGCCACGCTCGACAGGATGCCCCACGTCGCCGAAGCCGCTCCGGCACTGTCTGCGGATTGCAATGTCGTGACATTCACGATCGCGACGCCGAGCGCAATCAGCGCCAGGGGCAAAACAAGCCTCGACCATGCGACGGAGCGATCTCGGAGATTGGCTATGATTGCCAGAGCGACCGGCATGGTCCCGATGATGACGGGCGGTATTGCCGCGCCCGAAAGCTGCACGGCGAGTGCCGCAAAGACGAAATAGCCGACATAGCCGACTCCTCCGAGCGTGATCCCGATGATCATGCGTCTGGGCGCAATGGCAACCGGACGGAACCGCTGATCGACCATCAGCAACAGGCATGCCAGGCCAAAAATACCGTAACGCGCGATGGTCAGGTCCCAGGTGCTGAAGGGCGCTACCGCTCGGGGCGCGACAAAGGTCAGTCCCCACAAGGCGCAGGTCGTCAGGCCGGCAATGATTCCGTAAAACATGATGATCTCCTTTTGAGACCATCATGCGGTGCCGCTGCTGCGATTTATATGGAACAACGAAGCCGCTTCGCCTATTCTGCCTTTCATGCCCAAAGCAAAACCAGCCAAAGACCTTCGAATTGAAAATCCGGATCTGGATGATGTCGACGCCCGCATTCTTGTGGCGCTCGATGCCAATGCCCGTCTCTCCATGAGTGAACTCGCACGGCTGGTCGGCATGTCACCGCCGAGCGTATCGGAGCGCGTCCGCCGGATGCAGGCGACCGGCGTGATCCGAGGTTTTACGATAGACGTCGATCCGCGCGCCATGGGTTATCAGATCCGTGCCATGGTGCGGATCAGACCCCTGCCGGGCAAGCTTCATCTGGTCGAAAGGCTAATCCAGGAACGGCCGGAATTCATCGAGTGTGACAAGGTCACCGGCGACGACCCCTTTCTGGCACGCCTCGTCGTGCAGTCGATCGAGCAGATGGATGACGTGCTGGAAGCTCTGTCGGAGCATGCGGTGACGAGCACCGCGGTGATCAAGGGAACATCTGTCAAACGCCGCCTTCCGCCTCTGTAGGAGGCGTTGAGGTCTCGGCCAAGTCAGATGTTGATTGACGCCCGGTCCCAGGGCCGTCGGTTTCTGTTTTGGCGGAAGGCCCCGGCGTACCGAAACCTCGAGAAGGTGGATGGAAAAGCCGGCATCCGCCCCACCGCAGTGGCGGGACGGATACCGCAGAAGCAGCTGCGGTCAGCCCCTCATCGGGCACCCTTGTCGGTCCATTCCGGCGGTGCGCCGACCATGCCGGCGACGAGACCCGGCACGCCGGGGGCGCGGCCAAAGTTTTCGCAGGCGGCATATTTCGGTTTGCCGCCGAAGAAGGCCTGAATCCGCTGCTGCGACGGAAGGCTGATGTCCATCAACGACGGTGTCTTGCCCTTGATAATCAGCTTGGCGAAGCTGTCGCCATAGGACGTGGCGAGCGCATAGGCATCCCCGACCTCCGACAGCCGCGGGCTGCTGGTGATCGAATTGGCCCCTTTAGCCCAGAGAAAGGCTGCACGCTGCTGGCCGGTTGGATCCTGCACCTCGCCCTCGACGGCAAGGCCACCAAGGCCGAAGGGCAGGCGCGGCACGCTGACCGGCAGCACCAGGCTGGTGCCAAGCGAGGTGACTGTCGAGGCACCTGCCATCACCTTGTCCGTGGGCACGATGTCGGAAACGACGTTGCGCACCGTGAGGTCCGCCGGCGCGTCCGGGGGCACGATCTGGTAGCGGTCGCTGAGCGCCACGCAAAGCGCCCGGTCCAGGGCATGAGCGACAAGCGCCCTGTCCTCCGGCTTTTTGATCCGGCTCGCCGCTGCATAGGAGAACGAGGTTGGCATGATGCGCACGGTTCGTGCCGCCTCGAGTGCGGGCTTGTCGGCAAAGCTGCGCGACTTGGTGAGTTTTCCCGTGGTTTCTCCCAGCTGGCTGTAGGAGGACAGACCGCCATTTTCAGTCAGCGGCACGCTGGTGCAGGCGCTGCTCATCAGCGCAAGCGGCACGAGCCATGTGGCCAGGCGAGCCGTCTGGCGGCGTCCGAGCCCTTGTCTTGGGATCGGCTGGTCGGCTGTGAGCACCGGGCGGGGCGGGGAGGGCGAAGAGGTCATCGTCATGCTTCTCTTTGGCCGTCTGCGAAACATTGCAGCACGGTATCGGCATTCCCTGGGGAGGCCGGGGCGGGATGGACGACGGAGCCGGAGGTCGCCGAGAACCGTTTCAGGCCCCCAGGTCTCCTTCCGTCGCGAGGACGTTTGACTGGCTCCGCGACGCCCCCAACGGTCAGCGCAGTCGTGTTGGTGCGGCACCCCCGGCAGCTCCGGCAAGCCTGGAACGACCGCCGGTTGGGGAAAGGCTATAGAAGCGAACGAAGCCTGTCATTGACCGGCTGTTGATCCAGCATTTCACCGGAGTTGATAAAGCATTCCGATTTGGGCGCCATCGCAATCGGCCGGAAGCGGCGGTCGACCATCAGCAGCAGGCACGCCAATCCGAAGATGCCATATCGCGCCATGGTCAGGTCCCATGCGCTGAACGGCGCGACGGTGCGGGGCGCGACAAAGGTCAGCCCCCATAAGGCGCAGGTCGTCAGCCCGGCAATGATCCCATGAAACATGATGGTCTCCTTTTCGAACCATCATGCGACGCTGCTACGCCGATTTATATGGAATGACGAAGCCTGTTTGCGTATCCTGCTTTCGATGTCGAAAGTAAAAGCGACGAAGAGCCTTCAAATTGAAAAATCGACGCTGGATGACATCGACGCCCGCATTCTCGTGGCGCTCGATGCCGATGCCCGTCTTTCGATGAGCGAACTCGCACGCCTTGTCGGCATGTCGGCGCCAAGTGTGTCGGAGCGTGTCCGTCGGATGGAGGCTTCTGGCGTCATCCGGGGCTTTACCCTTGACGTCGATGCGCGCGCCATCGGCTATCAGATCCGGGCCATGGTGCGCATCAGGCCGCTGCCGGGCAAGCTGCATCTGGTCGAAAGGCTCATTCAGGAGCGGCCGGAATTCATCGAATGCGACAAGATCACCGGCGACGATCCCTTTCTGGCGCGCCTTGTCGTCCAATCGATCGAAGAGATGGATGATGTTCTGGAAGCCCTTTCGGAACACGCGGTCACCAGCACCGCCGTCATCAAGGGAACCTCGGTCAAGCGCCGCCTTCCACCTCTTTGAGGTCGCAGGCGACAGGCTTCGTGCCGAAGTCTATGCCACTTCCAGCCTCTCAGCCTTCCTCGTTCGTTCCCTTGACGGCGTCAAGCTGCCGCTTCAGCCGCGTGAGGCTGTCGCGCAGGCTTTCGATCTCGCCAATGTCGCATCCGGTCTGGCTGCCGATGCCGCGCAGCACGTCGACGGCGCGGGTCTTGAGCGCCCGGCCTTGCGCGGTCAGCGTGATGAACACCTGCCGCTCGTCGGCCGAGTCGCGGCGGCGCGAGACATAGCCGACCTGTTCGAGCCGTTTCAGAAGCGGCGAGAGTGTGCCGGAATCAAGCCCGACCTTCTCGCCCAGCGCCTTCACCGCCACATCATCTTCCTCCCACAGGGCCATCATCACCACATATTGCGGATAGGTCAGGCCAAGCGGCGAAAGAAGCGGCTTGTAGGCGCGCGTGAAGGCATGTGCGGCGCCATAAAGCGCAAAGCACAATTGCTTGTCGAGCCGCAGCTCCTTTTCGAGGTCGTGATCGGTCATGGTCTTTTAGAAATCCCGCAGGCGTCCTATCTGTTTCGACTGTGGCGAAATCTGCGCCACGATGCAATGCGCAAAAATCAATTGCGCGCAATTCAATTGTGCTCTATGTAGTGATCATCGCAACCGAAACAAGGAGAACACTCATGGCCATTCTTTACACAGCCCACGCCCATGCCACCGGCGGCCGCAGCGGCCAAGCCGTATCCGACAATGGCGTCCTGGATGTGACACTGACCACGCCGAAGGAACTCGGCGGCGATGGCGCCACCGGCACCAATCCCGAACAGCTCTTCGCAGCCGGCTATTCCGCCTGCTTCCTCGGTGCGCTGAAATTCGTCGCCGGCAAGGAAAAGGTGACGATCCCGGCTGACACGAAGATCTACACCGATGTCGGCATTGGCCCGCGCGCCGATGGCACCGGTTTTGAGATCGATGTGAAGATCTCCGCCGAAATCCCTGGCATGGAGCGCGCGCTGGCCGAAAAACTGGTCGCCGCCGCCCACATCGTCTGCCCCTACAGCCACGCGCTGCGCACCTCGACCGAAGTTCCGGTCTCGGTTCGCTGATCGCCTGATCCGATCCTCTCTGATCCACCGCCTGAAGGCCGGCCTCGTGCCGGCCTTCTTGCGTCTGACATCAGCGGTCGACGGTCACCGCGAGCTCCTGCACCAGCCATTGCGTCAACGGATCGCTGTCGTTGCGCCGGTGCCAGAAGGCGGAGACCGGGAAGCGCCGGATACCGATCGGCGGTTCTGCCGTCACCAGGCCGAAGCCCTTGGCAAAATCCTCTGCCACCCGCCTGGGAAGTGTCACGATCGCACCCGATTGCGCGACGGCCGCAAGCGCCGGCAGGAAGGATGGCAGCCCGAGCACGATCCGCCGGCTCCGCCCGATCGCCTCCAGCGTCCGGTCGGCGATCCCGCTCATGTCGCCGCCCGGCGCAACCAGAACATGTTCGGCCTCGCAATAGGCGTCGAGTGTCATGATGGGCGCCTCGGGCAGGGTGGTGCTGAGCCCCGCCACCAGAAAACTCTCCTCGTAGAGCCGCCGGTTCGACAGCGTCTCCGGCGCATCCCAGAGAAAGCCGAGCGCCAGCTCGGCCCGGCCGTCTCCCAGCGCCTCGATCGCATCGCGCCGGGCAAGCGGCAGCACCGAGAGCCTGAGGTTTGGTGCAAGCTGCCGCACCCTCGCGGCAAAGCGCGGCATGATCACCGCCTGCTCGGAATCGAGCGCTCCGATCCGGACGATGCCATCGGCCGTCGTCGGGTCGAAGCTGCGCGTCACGGTGAGTGCGCTCCGCAGCGCCGCCACCGCCTGTGCGACCGGCACCTCCAGCGCAAGCGCCGCGGCCGTCGGCTCCATGCCATGCGGTCGGCGCAGGAAGAGCTCGTCGCGAAACACATCCCGCAATCGTTTCAATGCCTGGCTGATCGCCGATTGCGTCAGGCCCAGTTCGCTGGCCACGGTTGCCGCCTTGCGATGCCGCAGCAGGCCGAGAAAAACCAGCAGCAGGGTCAGGTCGAGTTTCCTAAGTTCGGTTTGGCTTAAGTCAGACATGATCCGATTTCGATTTTATGCCATTCGCTATCGTCCTATCCCTATGCCCACCAGAAACGCAAGGAGGACGCCATGCAGATCGCCATCATCGGGGCCGGCAATGTCGGCAGCGCAATCGCTCGCGGTCTGCAGGGCAGGGGACATGACGTCATGCTTGGCGTTCGTGATGTGATCCGTCCGGATCTGGTCGCCCTCGCCGAAGAGGTGCATGCCAGTCTCGTCGACCCTCGACAGGCCGGCCAGGCTGCCGAAGTGATCATCCTTGCGCTCCCCTGGGACAAGGCGGAAGGCGCCATACGCGCCCTCGGCGATCTCTCCGGCAAGGTCGTCATCGACTGCATGAACCCGCTCGCCATGGTCGATGGCGTCCTGTCGCTGGCGATCGGCCATACGACCAGCGGTGCCGAGCAGGTGCAGTCCTGGCTGCCGGGCGCCCGCGTGGTAAAGACGCTGAACCAGGTCGGCGCCGAGATCATGCAGGACAATGCAGACCTGCCACATCGGCCCGTGCAGTTCATGGCCGGCAATGATCCCGCCGCGAAAGCCAGGGTCGCCATCCTGCTCGCCGATCTCGGTTTCGAGCCGCTCGATGCCGGCGATCTCGTCCGCGCCCGCATCCTCGAACCCCTCGCCATGGTCTGGATCAACCAGGCTTGCTGCGTGGCAAGGGGCGAAATTGGGCGCTCGCCGCCATCAGCCCAGCCTCATCCTGAACCGCCGCTCGACTGAAGAACCACGAGGGAGACACAGCATGAACGATCGCCTGACTGCCCGCTGCCACTGCGGCAAGGTTCACCTGACGCTCCCGCAGAGCGCAGCCGGTATGCTGGCCTGCCATTGCGACGACTGCCAGAAGATGCACGGCAATTTCAACGCCTTCCTTGCGGTCCCTGCGGAAGATGTTGAAGCGACCGGCACCGAGCATCTCGTCTGGTACCAGTCCTCGCCCGCCGCCCGCCGCGCCTTCTGCGCCACCTGCGGCGCGCGTGTGCTGAAGGAGGTGACGGAGGCCGGTCGCTGGCTGATCTCCGCCGGACTGATCGAAGGTCCGACCGGCCGCCGCATCATCAGGAACCTCTGGGCCGATTCGAAACCAGACTGGTACAACCTGCCGGTCGTCGCGACCTGAACTGTCCTGGCACTTTTCCCTGAACGGAGAGAGGGCGGTGTTTTGTGGGCAGTCGCCCGACAGGCGCAACTGCGGAATGGATTGGAGCTCGTTCGATCAGAAGACGTTTTTCAGCGTCGAGTGGACCGACAGTCCCCTGGCCATGGGGTGAGCCTCAGCGGTGAGCGAAGCGCCCATGGGAGCCGCAATGATGCCGATCGATGAACACTTCGTGCACTGCAAGGCGCTTTACTTATACCCCACAACAGTCAACGTGTGCGACACATACAATTTCCAGCGGAGGTCTCAATGACATTTTCGATCCAACTCAACAGTCGTGCCTATACCGTGGATGTCGATGGCGACACGCCGCTGCTCTGGGTCATCCGGGATGTGCTCGGCATGACGGGGACCAAGTTCGGCTGCGGCCAGGCGCTGTGCGGCGCCTGCACCGTGCATGTCGACGGCGTCGCCACGCGCTCCTGCGTCACGACCATCGACAGCATCGGCGAAAGCCAGATCACCACCATTGAAGCGCTGGATACGCTGGCCCATGGCAAGGCCCTGCAGGAAGCCTGGGTGGAGCTTGATGTTCCCCAATGTGGTTACTGTCAGTCGGGCCAGCTGATGTCTGCAGCGGCCCTTTTGACCGACACGCCCAAGCCGACCGATGACGACATCGACGCTGCCATGTCCGGCAATGTCTGTCGGTGCGGAACCTATCAGCGCATCCGCGCTGCCATCAAACTTGCCAGCGCTTGAAGGAGGGCTCACCATGTCGAACCATGTTTCCGGCCCAGACCTGAGCCGCCGCCGCTTTCTCCAGGCCAGTGCCATCATCGGCGGTGGCCTTGTCATCAACCTGTCCCTGGGCTCCGCCTTTCCGGCACTGGCCGCGACCGAATTCGCCCCCAGTGCCTTCATACGCATCGATACCAAGGGCCTCGTGACGCTGGTCCTGCCGCAGGTCGAAATGGGCCAGGGCATCTATACCGCCCAGGCCATGCTGCTCGCCGAAGAGCTTGATGTCGCGCTCGACAAGGTCGTGCTTGAACACGCACCGGTCGGTCAGGCCTTTGCAAACCCGCTGATCGGTGGCCAGCTGACCGGCGGCTCCACCTCGATCCGCGCCTTCTGGACCCCGTTGCGCACTGCCGGCGCCACCGCCCGCACCCTGCTGATCCAGGCCGCCGCCAGCGAATGGAAGGTCGATGCCGCAACGCTGACCACCAAAGACGGCGCCGTCGTCGATGCCTCCGGCAAGACGCTTGCCTATGGCGATCTGGTCGATCTCGCCGCAACGCTTCCCGTTCCTGCGCCTGAAGCCGTCCTGCTCAAGCAGCCGGACCAGTTCAAGCTGCTCGGCAAGGCCACGAAGCGTCTCGATACGCCGGCCAAGGTCAACGGCACGCAGAAATACGGCATCGACGCCATGCCCGAAGGCGTCAAGATCGCCGCGATCGCCATTTCCCCGGTGCTGGGCGGCAAGCCCAAGACGGTCGACCGTGATGCCGCACTGGCCGTCAAGGGCGTGCGCCAGGTCGTGCTGACGGCAAGTGCCGTGGCTGTGGTCGCCGACCACACGGGTGCGGCCAAGAAGGGCCTCGAAGCCGCCGCCATCGAATGGGATGACGGCCCGAATGCCACGGTGTCCAGCGCCGCGATCATCAAGCATCTCGAGGAAGAATCCCAGAAGCCGGGCGCCGTCGCCCGCAATGACGGTGATGTCGAACAGGCGCTGGCGTCTGCGGTCACCCGCCATGACGCGGTCTACCAGCTGCCCTTCCTCGCCCATACCACCATGGAGCCGATGAACTGCACCCTGCATGTCCGCAAGGATGGCTGTGAAATGTGGGTCGGCACCCAGGTCATGGGCAGCGCACAGGCGGCAACCGCAGCCCTGACCGGCCTCGCGCCGGAAACGATCAAGATCCACAACCACATCATCGGCGGCGGTTTCGGCCGGCGCCTTGAGGTCGACGGCATCATGCATGCCGTCGAGGTTGCCATGCAGGTCGAGGGACCGGTCAAGGTGATCTGGAGCCGCGAGGAAGACATCCAGCACGGCTATTACCGCCCCTATTACTACGACCGTGTCTCGGCGGGCCTCGATGCTGCCGGCAAGCCGGTCGCCTGGACCCATCGCGTCTCCGGCTCCTCGATCTTTGCCCGCATTGCACCGCCGGTCATGGCAAGCGGCGTTGACCCTGATGGTGTCGACGGTGCAAAGGAAACGCCTTATGCCTTTCCGAACATGCGCGTCGAATTCCGTCAGGTCGAGCCGCAGGGCGTCATGACCAGTTGGTGGCGCGGCGTCGGCCCGTCCCACAATGTCTTCGTGGTCGAAAGCTTCATCGACGAACTGGCGGCACTCGCCAAGGTCGATCCGGTGGAATACCGCAAGGGCCTCCTGACCGAGAACCCGCGCGCACTGAAAGTCCTCGAACTCGTTGCCGAAAAGGCCGGCTGGGGCACGCCACTCGGCGAGCGAAAGGGGCGCGGTGTCTCGGTCCAGTTCGCCTTTGGCAGCTATCTCGCCATGGTCCTGGAGACCACGGTGGATGATGACGGCACGGTCAAGGTTGACCGCATCGTCACGGCTGTCGACTGCGGGATGACGGTGAACCCGGATACGATCACCGCCCAGGCGGAAGGCGGGGCGCTCTACGGCCTGACCGCCGGCCTCTACGGCGCGATCACCTTTGCCGATGGCCGTGTCGAGCAGAGCAATTTCGACAACTACCTGCCGCTGCGCATCGACGAGGCGCCGCATGTCGAAACCCATCTCGTTGAAAGCGCAGAAGCGCCCGGCGGCATGGGCGAGGCGGCAACCTCGGCGGTCTTCCCGGCTCTGACCAATGCGATCTTCGCCGCCACTGGCCATCGTATCCGCACTCTTCCGGTCAACGCGGAAGAGCTGAAAAAGGCCTGATCATCAATACCAGAGGAGGGGGCGGTTCGACACGAACCGCCCCCGTCATCACAATTGCCTTGATCATCTGAGGCCGATCAGACGCTCACCTCGATCAGGCCCCGCCGCAGCAGATGCGGATCGCTGTCCATGCCCGCCTCAATCTCCCCATGCAGTTCCTTCCAGATCGGGACTGCCGCCGCCAGCGCCTGCGCGCCATCAAGCGTCAGCCTTAGCCGCTTGCCGCGCTTATCCTTCGTATCAGGCTCGATCGCCACCCAGCCGCGCGCCGCAAGCGGCTTCAAGGCCGCCGTCAAAGTGGTGCGATCCATGGCCAGAAGTCTGGCAACAGGACCCATCGGCGGTGGCTCGGGGCGGTTCAGCGCCATCATCAGGGAAAATTGCTGATTGGTAAGGCCCGCCGGCTTCAGCGCGGCATCGAAGCGCCGGGCCAGTGCCCGTGCGGCGCGCTGCGCATGCAGGCAAAGACACGTGTCGCGCACATGTAGGGTGGTCGAATAAGGAATCACTGGGTTCATTGACATGCACTATATATGTTGATATCAACCTAAAAATCAAGAGGAGGGCAATCATCATGCAGAATTCCGTTGTGTCCCGCGACGAATGGCTGGAGGCCCGCAAGGCCTTGCTGGCAAGGGAAAAGGAACTGACCCGCGCCCGTGATCGGGTCAACGCAGAACGTCTGGCGCTGCCCTGGGTGAAGGTTGACAGCGACTATGTCTTCGACACCCCGAGCGGTCACAAAACCCTTGCCGATCTCTTTGACGGTCGCAGCCAGTTGATGATCAACCATTTCATGTTCGGACCCGACTGGGATGCCGGCTGCCCCGGCTGCTCCTTCTTCGCCGATCATATCGATGGCATGCTGCCGCACCTCAACAACCACGATGTCACCCTGATCACCGTCTCGCGGGCGCCCCTTGAGAAGATCGAGGCCTATAAGAACAGGATGAACTGGCATTTCCCCTGGGTTTCCTCCTTCGGCAGCGAGTTCAACTACGATTTCAACGTCTCCTTCACCAAGGAGCAGCTTGCTTCCGGCGCGGTCACCTACAATTTCCGGGAGACGCCGAGCGAAAAGGCGCATGATGAGCTGCCCGGTCTCTCGGCCTTCTATCGCAACGACAAGGGTCAGATCTTCCACACCTATTCGCAATATGCCCGTGGCGGCGAAGAGACGCTGGGGACCCTGATGATCCTCGACCATGCCCCGCTCGGCCGCAACGAGACGGGCACGCTGAGTTTCGTCAAGCGCAAGGACGAATATGTTGCAAAGCCGGTCGAGAAGGCCGGTTGCTGTCACTGAGGGAGGGCGTCTCATGGAATTTCCCAAGCCGACTGACCATCACCGCGTGCTCGACCGCCTCGTCGGCGACTGGCTCTATGTCACCTCCACCGGCCATGAAGGCTATGACCCCGATGACCCGCTGAAGCGCTGGACCGAAAAGGTTCGCTCCATCGGCGGCCTCTGGGTCGTCGCCGAAGGGGAGGGCGGCATGGGCGACGGCACGCGCGCCACCATGCTCATGACGCTGGGTTACGACCCGCGCCTCGGCCATTATGTCGGTAGCTGGATCGGCTCGATGATGGACAAGTTCTGGATCTACAAGGGCTGGCTGGAGGATAACGGCCAGACACTCATCCTCGAGGCCGAAGGCCCGGGCATGGAAGACCCTTCCCGCACCGAGCTTTATCGCGATGTCATCCACTTCATCGATGATGACACCAGAACCTTTTCCGGCAGCGTTCGTCAGCCGGACGGCAGTTTCAAGACCTTCATGAAAAGCGAATCAAAACGCATCGGCTGATGCCGAAAACGATAAGGAGAGGGACTGCGCATGCATGGCACATTCATCTGGCACGAATTGATGACCCCGGATCCGGCGGCAGCCAAGGCTTTTTACGGCGCACTGCTCGGCTGGGAGCCGACGGATATGGAAGGGGAAGGCTTCACCTATACCACCTTCGCAGTCCCGGGTTTCCCCTCCGGCGTCGCAGGCATGATGGCGCTCACCCCCGAAATGGCTGCCCAGGGCCTGCCACCCAACTGGACCGGCTACATCGCCGTCGACAACGTCGACAGGACGGCTGCTGAATACGAGCAAAACGGCGGCGCGATCCACAAGGCCCCCGAAGACATCCCCGGCATCGGTCGATTCGCCGTGGTCGCCGATCCGCAAGGCGCGGTGGTCTGCCTCATGACCCCGCAAATGCCCGATGGCGAGATCGGCAACTGGCCGACGCCGGGCAGCACCGGCACCGTCGGCTGGAACGAGCTGATTGCCGGCGACTGGGAGAAAGTCTGGGACTTCTACGCCGCCCGCTTCGGCTGGGAAAAGGACATGGCCGTCGACATGGACGCCATGGGCATCTACCAGACCTTCAAGCGCGGCGACCAGAGCATTGGCGGCATGATGACCAAGATGCCGGAAATGCCCATGCCCTATTGGGGTTTTTACTTCATCGTGCCGGGCATTGATGCAGCGGTCGAGAAGTTGAAATCGCTCGGCGGACAGCTGCTGATGGAGCCGCATCAGGTTCCCGGCGGCTCGTGGATCGCCGCCTGCCAGGATCCGCAGGGGGCGTTTTTCAACCTGACGGCGGGCACGCGTTGAAGAGGGGCTGAAGGTGGCCGGGCCGCAGCACCGGCTGGCAATCTCCCCGCCTGTGGGGGAGATGTCGGCTTAGCCGACGGAGGGGGCGAACCGGGTGAAACGCCCGGCGCTTCTGAGGGGGGCGATGTGCTCCCGGCCTTCAGCCGCGCTTCACGGCTTTCTTCGCGATGCGCTTCTTGGGCGCCGGTGCGTTGTCGGCTTCCAGCGCCTCGCGCTGCAGGCGCAGCGCCTTGAGAGCTTCTGTCTTGCGCTCGCGGGCAACGGCTTCGGCTTCGATCAGGGAGCGGGCAACGCTATCCGTCGTGGCCGCCTTGTCCTGCGGCGATACCTTGTCCGGCTTGAAGAATGTGTCTTTCGTGGCAGTCATTTCGAATCCTTCCCGCAGTCTGGCTGCTGTCTCGGCATGTCGTGTGACGGCCCCTTTGGCAAGGTGAGGCCTTCCGCGCGCCCGTGGGCGCGCGGAGGTTCCGGCGATCAGCGTGCGCCGCGAACGGCAGCCTTCTTCGGCGCCGGCAGCAGGCCTTCGCGCTGCAGCTTCTTGCGCGCCAGCTTGCGCTGGCGGCGAATGGCTTCTGCCTTTTCGCGCACGCGCTTTTCCGACGGCTTTTCAAAGGCGCTGCGGGCCTTCATTTCGCGAAACAGGCCTTCGCGCTGCATCTTCTTCTTGAGCACACGCAGTGCCTGGTCGACATTGTTGTCACGAACGAGAACTTGCACGATCGTTTCCTTTCCGGGCCGAAAGCCCGATTGATCTCGAGTTGCAAAAGAGGGGATACGACAGGCTAACGCGCCATGCCCCGGCGAAGATCCCGACAAGGTCGGGCAAAACCGGTCGCACAGCAGAAAGGCGATCGGCGGATAAACAAAAAAGGCCGGGCGTAACCCGACCTTCCCTCGTCACTCAGCCCCTCTGCCCGGTATATCCGTGGTCAGCGGGGCGAGCGACAAATCCTCAAGCGGCGCGCAGGTTGTCGGCCGAGCTCTTGCCCGAACGCTTGTCCTGAACGATGTCGTAGGCGATCTTCTGGCCTTCGACGAGGTCGCGCAGACCAGCGCGCTGAACTGCGGAGATGTGGACAAACACGTCGGCAGAGCCTTCATCCGGCTGGATGAAACCGAAACCCTTGGTGCTGTTGAACCACTTTACGGTACCTGTGCTCATAACGATTTCCTTTCAATCGTTGGGCTTGCCGGAGAGACATTCGACCGGCGGTATATCGACGTTGAAGGAAATCTGGCGTGCGCCGGAGGCGCGTAGACAAAGTCGCTCGCAATCTTCGATGGCGGCAATATAGTGGGTGTGAGCGCCCATGACAAGCAAAAATGGCCATCTGCCACCCCGCAGGTCGCAATTCCCGGTGCATGGAGTTCGAAAATGCCCGGGGAAACAGGGTTTTGGTGATGTCGCCAACCTCCCTGTGCTGGTGGAACCCGGTCCCGCCGAACGGGGTTTATTCGTACTTTCTTATCCAAATTCGGCATTATCTGCCCTTCGAGCGGGCAGCGGTCGTTCCACGCAAAAACAGTACAACGAATCTTCACGAGCCCTTGCTAGGACTTGCCCGTTCCGGCCTCAGTGTCCTGAAGGCACCGTGCCGGCACCCGAACATCTCTCAGCAACGGGCATCACCGATGAACAAGTTCCTCGCCGCAACCACCATTCTTCTGATTTCCGCCACGGCCCCCCTGGCGGGCAGCTTCACCTTCCCGGCCGACGAGCCGGCCGCCACCGTCGAAATCCCGGATGACTGGCAGCCGACCGAAACCGATTACGGCATCGAGGGCAATTCGCCCGACGCCGGCACCTATATCTCCTTCGACATCGCCGGCGCCGAGGACATGGACCAGGTGATGACCGACGTCTTCGCCTTCCTTGAGGAAAACGGCGTCACGCCTGATCCCACGAGCCAGACCGAAAGCAAGGGCGAGCAGAACGGCATGGCCTATGAGACGCTGTCCTGGAAGGGCACGGACAAGGACGGCCCGGTCACCATCGGCGTCGGCGTCGTCACCCTGTCGGCAGAAAAGATCGCCATCGTCACCTACTGGGCCTCGGCCGAGACGGAAGAAAAGAACATTCCGGAAGTCAACAAGATCCTCGAATCGATCAAGCCGGCCGAGTGAGCCTGAAAGCGGGCGCAAGCAGCCCGCGATTCGCTGTCCACCCATGCCTCAGCGCCCCGCAGCTTTTGCCGCGGGGCGTTTGTCTTTCAAGCGACAGAGGCTTGAGCCTGAGTGGTGAAGGTGTCGACGCGGCCACTGAAAGCGTTGTCATCCTTGAGTTCGCTGGCCGGGCGCCATCGTCATCGTCGGATCAAGGCGTATCGTGCCATTCTCCTGCCGCTCGACCAAATGCCGCAGTCGCTCGCGTGACCGAGATCCATGGCGACAAGCCGGTCGTGATCTGATAGGAGAACGCACCCGTCCATGGGAGGACGGGCCGATTTCTCCCGTCACGAAAGCCAGCCGACCATGACCATTGCTGCGGGCCTCTCCCTCGGATGCCCCGTGTCGCACGCCTCGATTTGCAGCGTGCCGAGCCTCCTCGCCACCTTCCTCTACCTTGAAAACCTTGCGGAGGCCGGCCGATGAGCGCTGCACTCGACTACCGCGATGATCGCACGCCCGAGGACGAGACGCCGGATGCCAAGGCCTGGTTGAAGATCGTCAATGCCTATCGCAAGCCCGACATCACCCGTTCGAGCTTCGAGCTAGGCATCACGCTTGTGCCCTTCATCCTTCTCTGGATGGGCGCCTGGGCGAGTTTCCATTTCGCCTTCTGGCCGGGTCTCATCCTTGTCGTTCCGGCTGCCGCCTTCCTGCTGCGCCTCTTCATCATCCAGCATGATTGCGGTCACGGCGCCTTCTTCGCCCGCCGCAGCGTCGATGACTGGACCGGCCGCCTGCTCGGCGTTTTGACCTACACGCCATACGACTACTGGCGCCGCGCGCATGCCGAACATCATGCGACCGCCGGAAATCTCGAGGAACGCGGCGTCGGCGACATCACCACGCTGACGGTTGCCGAATACAAGGCCCTGTCGCCGCTTCGCCGCCTCGGCTATCGCCTCTATCGCAATCCGGTCGTGCTCTTCGGCATCGGCCCGATCTGGGTCTTCCTGCTCAAGCAGCGTCTGCCCTTCGGGATGATGAAGGACGGCGCTTTGCCCTGGGTCTCCACCATGGCCACCAATGCCGGCATGGTCGCCGTGGCCGCGCTGATGATCTGGCTCGCCGGTCTCGATGCCTTCCTGATCGTGCATCTGCCGATCGTGCTGCTGGCCGGTGCGCTCGGCATCTGGCTCTTCTATGTCCAGCACCAGTTCGAAGACACCCACTGGTCGGCCCCGCCGGAATGGCAGTTCCAGCATGCGGCTCTCCACGGTGCCTCGCATTACGATCTGCCCTGGGGCCTGCGCTGGCTGACCGGCCATATCGGCGTGCACCATGTGCATCACCTGTCGAGCAAGATCCCCTTCTACCGTCTGCCGGAAGTCCTGCGCGATCACCCGGAGCTGAAGTCCATCAGCCGCATCACGCTGAAGGAAAGTTTTGCCTGCGTGAAGCTGGTGCTGTGGGACGAAGCCCGCGGCCGTCTGGTGTCCTTCCGCGAAGCCCGCCGGATGGCTGTGGCCTGAACCTGTCAGGTCTGGCCAAGCGTCGATAGATGCGCGGCCATCCTGAGTGCTGCCTCTGACGGCCCGGTTTTCCCGGGCCGTTTTTCGATCACCGCATAACGGATGTCGGAAAGATCAGGCAATCCCGCCCCCGTCAGGGCAACCTGGCCCATGCCTGCCTCTGTCCGGCAGGCAATGCCGAGACCGGCGGCGACCGCCGCTCTTACCCCGTCAAGGCTCGGCGTCACCAGAGCCAGCCGCCATGGCCGTCCAATCGCATCCAGCGCCCGCGTTGCCGCCGAGAGAAACGGGCAGGGCGGCGTGATGCTGACCAGCGGCAGCACCTCGTCCTCCAGCAGCCGCGCATCACCAAACCACGCCATCGGAAGCACGGTCCCGCCAGCCCCGCCGGCGGCCACATCGCCGACGCAGACCGCCATATCGATCCTGTCCTCGCTCATTGCCTGCAGCAACTCACTGGTGCTGCCGATCACGATCGAAAACCGTGCCGCCCCGTCCTCCCCGCGCAGGTCGGCAAGGGTCGGCTGCAGCACCTGGCCGACAAAATCCTGTACCACGCCGAGCCGGATCGGTGGGCGCGCGGCCGCATCGAGCTCGGCCCGCGCCGCATCGATCCGTGCAAGGATCGCCCGACTATGAGCAAGCAGCCAGCTGCCCGTGCCATTGAGCTTCAGCGCCCGCCCGTCCCGGTCGAAAAGCGTCTGTCCGACAATATCCTCCAGCCGCTGCATCTGCAGGCTGAGCGCCGACTCGCTGCGGTTCACCCGGATCGCGGCGGCGGCCAGCGAACCGCCATCGGCCACGGCGACGAAGCTGCGCAGCAGCGGCGAGGGAAGATCCGAAAGCATGAGTTTTCCTCAAGTCAGAATGCGCATTTGATCGATATCATTTGAGAATAGCGCGACTATCCTGCCTCCGTCACCCTGTTTCGGAGAATCCCACCATGCCCTTTGCCCGCCTGAGCTATCATCCGCCGCATCCGGATCGTGAGCGCGATCTGGCCCGCGCCCTGACCGACCTCATCGCCACCGATCTCGCCAAGCGCCATGATCTCACTTCGGTGCATATCGAGGCCGCACCTGCGCAGACCTGGACCATCGGCGGGAAGCTGCCGCCAAGGACCGCGCATCTCGAAGTCTTCGTCACCGCCGGCACCAACACGGTCGAGCAGAAGCGGGAGTTTCTGAATAAAGCCATGGCCCTGCTGCGCGCCGAATGGCCGGAACTGCATCCGGCCACCTATGTCGTGGTGCATGAATTGCCGGCCACCGACTGGGGTTATGACGGCCTCAGCCAGGCGGATCGGGCAGCGGCGCAATAGCTGAGCTTCCGGTCAGTCACGCCCCGCGCTCTGCCCGGATGTCTCCCACCCCGCGACCCACAACTTCCGCAGCCGATCCCCCTCGCGGCGAAAATGCACCCCCGTCGCCCGGCAGTCACGCACCCTGTCGACCCGGAAGTTGCGGATGCCCTCGCGCAGCTCGCACCAGCCGACGATCACCGCGGCTTGCGCATAATGGATGACGGCAATCGGCCGGATCCGCCGCGTCGTTGCCTGCTGCTGCTCGTCGACATAATCGATATCTAGCTTTTCCTCGTCGCGGATCGCCCGACGGATCATCGCAAAGTCGATGGCCTCGGGCGCCTCCGCCACCCGCCCCCAGGCATAAAGCGTGCGCGAGATGATCGCCTCGCGCAAAGGATCGGGCAGCGCTGCCGCGATCTTGTCCAGTACCCGCGCCGAGGCCTCGCGCAGTTCGGGGTCGGCTGTCCGCTTCGTCAGCGCCATGCCAAGCACGATCGCTTCCGTCTCCTCCGGCGTGAACATCAGGGGCGGCAGGTGAAAGCCTGGGCGCAGGATATAGCCTATGCCGCGTTCACCCTCGATCGGCACCCGCATCGCCTGAAGCGCTGCAATATCGCGATAGATCGACCGCTGGGTAACCTCCAGCTTTTCCGCGATCTGCTGGGCGGTTATCGGGTGGGCAGCAAGCCTTAAGGTCTGGATGATCTCGAACAGCCGGGACGCCTTGCGCATGGGTCAGACCTCATCTCAACTGACACACCTTTGTCAGTAGCCCTTGTCTAAAGCATCTCCAAAGCATTGAAAACAGGCCATTCCCTGCGGATGACCTGCCTGTTCAAGGAGTTGATACTGACATGACCTATGCCGAAAACCTCTGGCTCTTCTCCGCCCTGCTGGCGGGCATCATCATCGTGCCCGGCATGGACATGATCTTCGTCATCGCCAATGGCCTGACCGGCGGTCGCCGGGCCGGCATCGCAGCCACCTCCGGCATCATGCTTGGCGGCGCCTTCCACACCCTGTTCGGCACCGTCGCCGTCACTGCCCTATCGACGCTCGTGCCAGAGCTTGCCGGCCCCATGCTGGTGATCGGTTCCGGCTACATGATCTGGATCGGCTATACGCTGGCCAGAAGCGCCATCGTCATCGACGGCATCGAGGCCTCGAAGCTGCACCGGACGGCCCGCATCTTCACCCAGGGCCTGATCACCTGCCTGCTCAACCCGAAGGCCTGGCTCTTCATCCTCGCCGTCTACCCGCAATTCATGCGGCCCGAATACGGCCCCTTCTGGCGCCAGGCGCTGGTCATGGGTGCGCTCACCCTCATGCTGCAGGGGCTGGTCTATGGCGGACTGGCCTTTGCCGCAGCCAGGGGCAGGGATGCGCTGGTCTCGAAGCCCGAGATCACCATCTGGATCGGCCGCGCCGCCGGCTGGCTGCTGGTTGCCGTGGCGGCGCTGATGCTCATGGAAGGCTGGCGCAGCTGGTGAGATGCCGGGGACGGCGGCAGGGGCTTTACAGCCCCACCGCCTTGCGCAAGGCTTCGTTCATCCGCGACTGCCATCCCTCGCCACCCGCCTTGAACCGGTCGATGACCTCCTGGTCGAGCCGGATGCTGATCGCCTTTTTCGGGCTCTCGGCCCTGGGGCGACCGAGCTTGCGGTCGATTGCTTCGGCGAGATCCGGAAAGACCTCGCGGAAGGGGCGGAATTCCTTCAACTCCTCTTCGGTCACTTCGGGATTGTCGCTCACCTCGTCCCAGTCCGCTTGAGTATAGCCCCGTCCTTCGACGAAACGGCGGGCCTTGGTTTTTTCAGCTTTCATCGGATTAACGTCCTTTCTCTGGCGTGGGCCGTCCGCATCGAAATGATCGATAGGCCCTGTGTGCCGAGATGCATGAAAATGACGGCGGCTACACCGCCTTTCAGTCGTCCGATCGCCTGCAGGCGACCACGTTTTGCCGGGCGGATCACGGCACGGTCAAAGAAGTCGAGCGACAGGTCGGCAAAATCCAGACCATGCTTCTCGATATTCGCCAGCCGCTTCGGTTCGTCCCAGACGATGATCATAGTTTATGTATATACGAAAATTCCGCAAGCCGGCATCCTGCAATTCTAGGGCTTTCGCCTCATGTCCGGCTGGGCAGCAGGATCACCGCTGCCCCGACGAGGCAGATCGCAGCACCCGCGAGGTCGAAACGATCCGGCCTCTGCCCCTCGATCAGCCAGAGCCAGCCAAGCGAGGCTGCAATATAGACCCCGCCATAGGCGGCATAGGCCCGGCCTGCGGCATCGGATGGCACCAGCGTCAGAAGCCAGGCAAACAGAGCTAGCGACAGGAGGCCGGGCGCTATCCAGAGCGGCGAGCGGTCGAGCTTCAGCCAGGCCCAGAAGGCAAAACAGCCGGCAATTTCGGCAAGCGCGGCGGCGGGATAGATGATGAAGGTCATGCCAGCGATCCTGCCATGTCATGCCACGGCCGGAAAGGGCAGGGGGCGAGGAGGCTCAGCCGGAACGGCCCTGCAGGTTCAGCACGTGACAGACCCGCGGCAGAAGCTCTGCCTCCTTCGGGAAGCACACGAAGAAGCCCTGCACGCTGTCGAAGCCCAGCTGCACCGCCGTTTCCATCTGGTCCTCGTTCTCCACGCCGGCCGCCGTGACGATCAGGCCGAGATCGTGACCAAGCGCGATGACATGCCGCACGATCGCCTTGTCGACCGGATTGGTGAGCGCGCTGCGCATCAGCCCATGATCGATCTTCAGGCGCCGG
Source organism: Rhizobium sp. Q54 (assembly GCA_943372805.1). Classification (GTDB taxonomy): domain Bacteria; phylum Pseudomonadota; class Alphaproteobacteria; order Rhizobiales; family Rhizobiaceae; genus Allorhizobium. The sequence goes on along the minus strand of CALSAF010000002.1, from coordinate 39,172 downwards.
AAGGCGTGGTTTCTGAGCGCCGAAAGTCCGGCATGGGTGGCGCCGAAATTGTCCATGGCCAGCGCGAAGCCGCAGTAATGCAGCCCTTCCAGTGCCAGCCCCACCTGCTTGGCCAGCGGGCCGTAAAAAGCCGGCTCCGCCACCTCGATCTCCAGCATGTCGGGCGTGAGGCCAAAATCCTGCACCATGTCGCTGAGCCTGAGCGCAAAATCGCCGGCACACAGATCGAACGCCGTGGCATTGACGCTGATCCGGCCGAAATCATGTCCCTCGGCCCGCCAGCGTGCGGCCTGCCGCAGCGTGGTCGACAGCACGAAGTCGCGGATCGACAGAGACAGCATCGGATCGCGGAAGACGGAGCGGAAATCCTGCGCCGCGGCCAGCGTGCCCGGTCCCAGGCGCCAGCGCAGCAGGGTTTCGACGCTGTCCACTTCGCGGTGATCGACGGAATAGATGGGTTGATAGGTGAGCTCGAAGCGACCGCGTTCCAGCGCGCGCTTCGCATTATTGACCAGAACGATGTGGTCCAGGCTGCTGTCCAAGATCAACCTCAGGGTCTGCCTGCCATCCGACAGGCGAATTGTACCGATGCACTGTATATCAGGGATGGTTGCACGGAGGTGAACAAAAACTGGTGCAAAAGGGTGAGCTTTCGTCACTCAGTTCTTGTGTTTTGCGTAAAATCGGCGTGGTCAGCGCCGCAGGCTGCCCAGGATGCCGCGCACCAGCGCCCGACCGACAGAGGTTGCGACAGAGCGCGCCGCGCTCTTCATCGCCGCCTCGACCACGGTTTCGCGCTGATAGCCACTGGACCGTTTCGTCGTGCTGCGCCCCGAGGATGTCTCCTTGGGTTCGTCTCCGAAGCCTGGAAGCGTCCAGCGACCTGCAGCGCTGTCGTCGCCTTCCGCCTTCTCCTCTGCCGCCTTGCGGGCCGCGTCTGCCTCGGCGGCCTTCCTGGCGCGGGCTGAAAGGATCTCGTAGGCCGATTCCGAATCAAGATCGACGTCATACTGGCCGGCCACCGGCGACAGGCTCATCACCTTCTGCCGCTCGCTGTCGGAGATCGGGCCGACCTTGCCCGAGGGCGGGCGGATCAGCGTGCGCTCGACCATGGAGGGGATCCCCTTGGCCTCCAGCGTCGAAACCAAGGCTTCGCCGATGCCGAGCTGGGTGATGGCGGTGGCACAGTCGAAGGCCGGGTTCGGCCGGAAGGTATCGGCTGCCGTCTTCACCGCCTTCTGCTCCCTGGGCGTATAGGCCCGCAGCGCATGCTGCACGCGGTTGCCGAGCTGGGCGAGCACGGTTTCCGGCACATCGAGCGGGTTCTGCGTGACGAAATAGACGCCGACGCCCTTCGAGCGGATCAGCCGCACCACCTGTTCCACGCGCTCGATCAGCACCTTCGGCGCATCGTTGAAGAGCAGATGTGCCTCATCGAAGAAGAAGACCAGCTTCGGCTTGTCGAGATCGCCCACTTCCGGCAGTTCCTCGAACAGCTCCGACAAGAGCCAGAGCAGGAAGGTCGCGTAGAGCCTCGGGTTCATCATCAGCTTGTCGGCGGCAAGGATTGAGATCGCGCCACGCCCGTCATGCGTCGTGCGCATGATGTCGGTCACCTTGAGCGCCGGTTCGCCGAAGAAATTCTCCGCGCCCTGCTGCTCGAGAATCAGCAAGCCCCGCTGCAACGTGGCGATCGACGCCTTGGAGATGAGACCAAACTGGCTGGAAAGCTCGGCGGCATGCTCCGCCATATAGGTGAGCAGCGCCTGCAGGTCCTTGAGGTCCATCAGCGGCAAGCCGCCGTCGTCGGCGATCTTGAAGGCGATGTTGAGCGCGCCTTCCTGCGCCTCCGAGGCATTCATCAATCGCGATAGCAGGAGCGGCCCCATCTCGGCCACCGTCGTGCGCACCCGGTGGCCCTTTTCGCCATAGAGATCCCAGAAGATCACGGGAAATTCGGAGGGCGCATAATCGGTAAAGCCGATCTGCTCCGCCCGCTGGGTGATCCAGTCCTTCGGCTCGCCCATGGCCGCGATGCCCGAGAGGTCGCCCTTGATGTCGGAGGCAAACACCGGCACGCCGGCCTCGGAGAAGCTTTCCGCCAGCACCTGCAGCGTCACGGTCTTGCCGGTGCCGGTGGCCCCGGTCACGATGCCATGTCGGTTGCCGTATTTCAGCGCCAGATATTCCGCCTTGTTCAGGCTGTCGTCCGGATTGCGGCTGGTGCCGAGATAAAGCGAACCTTCTTGCAGCATGCGGACGTTTCTCCCTGCGTCATCAAGACTTGAGCTTGCTCTTATAGGAGGACTGTGGAACATCGACAACGGTCGACCGTCCCGTTTCGGTACGCCTCGCGGCAAGCCTGCCTCCACCGCGCCGGCGGAGCAGACGCCGCAGGTGCTGGGGGCGGGGCGCCCGGCGGACGGGCGCAGCCGCCCCGGCATTTTTTGCCGCGCCACGGCTGGACTGCTTGAGTTCACCGTGAACATCCATTACGTTGACGTTAACGTCAAATTTTCCGCAGGAGGATTACCCATGAGCGAACTCGTCACCCGCATCGCCGACACGGTCGGCATTTCCCCTGAAGTCGCCGAAAAGGCACTCGGCATGATGCTCGGCTTCCTGCAGCGCGAAGCCGCAGACGGCCCGGTTGCCAAGATGATCGAAGCGATCCCCGGTGCAGCTGAACTCGTCGCCAAGCACAATGGCGAAGGTACAGGCGGCGGCGGCCTGCTCGGCGGCCTGATGAGCGCCATCGGCGGCGGCGGCATCATGGGGCTCGGCCAGCAGCTGATGTCCCAGGGCCTCGGCATGGGCGAAATCTCCACCCTCGCCAAGGAAACCATGGCCGTCGCCCGCGAATATGCGGGTGCTGATGTGGTCGATGAAGTTGTGGCCTCGGTTCCGGGGCTGAGCCAGTTCGTCTGAGACGGATTGCAAGGTTTGAAATGAGAAAGCCGCCGGGGCAAGCCGGCGGTTTTGTTGTGTCGCGTTGAGGGGTTCTGGTTAGCAATCTAATGGTTTCCATAGCTCATACGAGATATGGAGCATGTTGGCCCCCTGAATGCTTGCACCCTGAAAGCAATGACACGACGAGCCGCAATGTTGGCCGCCTCCGATAGCGGGCGGCTATGCTCAAGCTAAGCAGGCTTTGTGATTTTTCCGAACAGTGTTTCGAATATGAGGCCGACAAATATTCCGAATACGCTTTCGATTATTACAATAAATGTTTTTGTTTGGCTAAATTCGATCGCCGGAAAAAATACGAGCGCGCCTGTGCAAATAACTAAAAGAAAGGCAAAAAGTCCCACGATTGTAATTTGTGTATAAAAAGAAAAAGTGTGGACGGTTTGATTTAAGTACGAATCGTCAAAATTCGTTTGATTTGCTACTAATTCTCTAAGGAAGGCGGCTCCGTAGACGCTTGTCATGGGGGCCAGTATAACGCTTAACTCATAAGCGTTATTGAATTCATCTCGCCGAAATCCGGCTGCAAAGATAAATATTATTCCCAAAAAATGACATATTAAACTTGTCGTTCCGAGGATCCTTTTCAGTGTTAAAAGCTTCATTGAGATTCTCTCAAAGAATTTTCAAGGTCAATTGTGATTGTAGAATACATTTTTCGTTTAAGTCTATCAATGTTTGTTTTAAAGTTGTTTATGTGTCTGTCCTCGAGCGAGCCGACATCCCTCCAGTATGTACTGCTTGCATCGGAAGCGTAGTGGTGGGAATGCGAGTAGGTTTTAACTCCGAAATCAAAGTTCATATCTATAGAAGATACAACCATGAACAAATCTCTCGATACTCCTGGTTTTCCTATAAATCTATCGCTCGGTCCGATCAATTCTATGATGTATTCTCGTTCATCGTCTGAAATGTATATAGATACAGATGATTTAATTTTTTCAATGTATTCACCGTCACAGCTTTGATTGCCCAACTCCACAAGCTGCAATCCCAGTGATTTTAGAATCGAGGAGCATCCAATGCTCAGTTTGTGCTTTCTGTAGACAGGTATAAACCCTAGTAAGTTTTCTATCTTCGAAGAAATGTGAGCTGGTAAAGATTGATCCATAGCAGAAGAGGGAAGGGCAGCGTATTGGGGCAAGCCCCAGTTATAATTGAATTGGATCGCGCCCGTTGGCGCGATAGGCACTATGCCACCGACAGGGTCTATAGGTCCGATCGGCGTAGCTGGAAGAACGCCTCTATTGCCGCCTTCGTAGTATCCTGAGTTTAATATCTCTAAGTTTCGGAAGCTTTCAATTGTTCCAAATGAATTCAGATCAGCTGATCCTGTCGTGCCGAAGTCGTTGTAATTTTTGAATGGACCCGTTTCGCTGGGATTCAGGCGAAAATCACTTATACTGAGTTCTTCAAATTTCTTGGGAGAAACGCTTGGAAGAATCTTTTCAAGATTTTGATCGAGCTTTCGATACAAATCTTCCGCACCGCACGCTGTAGCCGCGCAGAGGAAAATTGCAAAATATACGCTTGCGTAGCTCTTGGTCATAGTTAGACCCTAGTTGTCTAGGAGCGGCAACCGAAGTATTATCAATACTTCTTGTACTAAAGCACGGTTTGGTTGTGGAGTCGAGACCTTTCTAGCCGATGCGTACCGATGCATGCGGACGTTCTTTGGGGAGTTCCATCTCGGACGCTTTCTATGGAGCAACCTGTAATCCGCCCCCCTCTTGATGAATGGCTGGCGCTCGACGTCGTCCCCGTGCTCGATCTCGGCCAGACCGATGCCTAGGCGCCGTCCCCGGCGCGTGGCGCATGGGGCTACTGGATGTTCTACCTCCAGAAGATGTTCATCGTCCTCGGCTGGGGCGTCACCGCCATCGCCGCTGCCGCCATCTCCGGCATGATCCGCCGCGACGACTGACCCTCCCGCTCTTGCGCCGCCCCTCCAAACCGCGAGGATAGCGACAGAGGAATCACGGCCATCGGGAGGCAACAGCATGGGCAGACTGGACAACAAGATCGCCGTCGTCACCGGCGGCACGCAGGGGCTGGGCGCAGAAGTCGCCCGCCTGTTTGCCGAGCGGGGTGCGGGCGGCCTCGTCATCTGCGGGCGAAGCCGCGACAAGGGCGAGGCGAAGGCGCGCGAGATCACGGAGCGGTATGGCACGCCGGTGCATTTCGTCGCCGCCGATCTCGGCCAGGTCGCGGATTGCCGCGCCGTCATTGCCGCTGCGGGTGACAAATTCGGCCGCATCGATGCCCTGGTCAATGTCGCCGCCATCACCGATCGCGGCACCATACTCGATACCGACGAGGCGCTGTTTGATCGCATGTTCGCGATCAACACCCGCGCCCCCTTCTTCCTCATCCAGGAGACGGTGAAGCTGATGCTGCGCGATGGCATCGAGGGCAGCATCGTCAATATCTCCTCGATGTCGGCGATGGCCGGCCAGCCCTTCATCGCCGCCTATTGCGCCTCCAAGGGCGCGCTCGACACGCTGACCCGCAACGTCGCCTTCGGCCTTCTGAAAAACCGCATCCGCTGCAATGCCTTGAACATCGGCTGGATGGCGAGCGACGGCGAGGACCGCATCCAGCGCGAACATCACGGCGCCCCCGATGACTGGCTGCAACAGGCCGCCGCCCGCCAGCCCTTCGGCCGCCTCGTCGATCCGGCCGAAGTGGCGCGCGCCTGCGCCTATCTGTCGTCGGAAGAAAGCGGACTGATGACCGGCGCCACGATCAATTTCGACCAGTCTGTCTGGGGTGCCTATGAAGACAGCCCGCACCCGAAGGAGAAGATGAGCGTCTGAGAGACAGATGGGGGGAAATAGCTGAGAAGCGACGGGCGAGGGCAGAAGGCAGAGAGACGCAAGGGGGAGGCCGGAGGCAGCCCCGGCCGGCATCCCTCACAGGGTGAAGCGGATCGTGTAGGTCGTGCCGTGGTCGGAGGCCCGCGTCATCTCGCCGTCGATCTGCCGGACAAAGGCATCGACCAGGCCGGTGCCGGAGCGGCGGGATGAGGCCTGTGCCATGCCGATCCCGTCGTCGGCCACCGTCAGGCACGCCTGGCCGTCCGCGGTCTCTGCCAGAACCAGGCGGATGATCCCCTGGTCCCGTCCGGCAAAGGCGTGTTTCACGGCATTGGTGACGAGTTCGAGCGCGGCGAGCGCGAGAGGCGAGGCCCGGTCGGCCGGGATCAACATGCCCTCGGGCAGGCTTGTCTGCAGGGAGATCCGGCTGTCCTCCGGCACCAGGGTTTCCGGGTCGCAGGCACGCTCCAGCAGGGTGCCGAGATCGATCCGTTCGCCGTGGTTCGAGCGATAGAGCAGGTCATGCACCTCCGCCAGCGCCTTGATCCGTCGCTGCAGGTCCTGCGGATCGAAGCTGCCGCGCCGCGCCTGGATATTGATCAGGCTCGTCACCAGGGCGAGATTGTTCTTCACCCGGTGGTTCATTTCGCGCACCAGTTCGGCCCGCTGCTGCGCCAGGCTTTGCGCCTCGGCGAGCTTCAGCGCCTTGAGCTCGGCCTCCATCTGCGCCTCCACGCTGCGCCGCGCGAGCGCCGAGGCAATCAGCGTAAAGGCACCCATGGCCAGCATCAGGATCCAGACGGGCAGGGAGTTGCGCACGGTCGCCGTCAGGATCGCCTCTGTCGGCACGCCAAAATTGACCACCAGCGGCAGGTCGCCAATCCGGTTGTAAGCATAGATCCGCCGTACGCCGTCGGAAATGGCGACCACCTCATAGGTGCCGGAACTGGCGCGGGTAAGGCTTTGCCGCGCCGGCGTATCCTCCGGCAGCCAGACGGGCTCGCCAGGCTCGTGCCGCACCAGAAGCTTGCCGTCGTCGCGCATCAGCGAGGCCGATTCCCCCTCCCGCGTGGTGATGCTGTCGAGGAAGCTGCGGCTGCTTTCGGTCGCCATCGAGGACACGATCAGGCCGCGAAAGCTGTCGGTGACAAAGGGGCGGGCGACGATAATGGCGTCCTCATCGCCCGGCTGCAGCTTGATCCGGTCGATGAAGACCGCGGCCCCCTCCCGGATCGCATCGATATAGTCGCGCTGCCCGAAACGGGTGGAAGCGGGAAACTGCTGGCTGGACGCGAGCACCGTGCCGTCCAGCGCCACGACCGCCAGCCCATAGTCGTTCGGGTCTGCCGTATCGAGGCGCGTCAGGAAACGGTGATAGCTTTCGGAGCGTAGGAAGCCTTCGGGTTCCGTCGCGGCGCGGGCCTGTGCGGCCCGGTGTTTCACCGTCTGGGTTTCCAGCAGTCGCTGCGAATACTGGCGCACCAGTTCCACGGTATCGACCGCATGATCCGTGGCGATGGCCCGCTGGTCGCGCCAGGCGATTGCCCCCCAGATCAGGCAGCCGATGATCGGCAACAGGACGCTTCCGATCTGGATGGTCCGGAACCAGCGCAACACCATGTCGGGACCCCAGACCGTCAAGGCCATACGTCCTCCAATACCATCGTGAAAATATTTAAGTGCCTGTTCATAAAGCAGGTTGCAGGGTGCTTTGCAACCTATCCGCCAAAGCGCACGCCGCATCGAACCTGCGGTCGGGAACGAACCGGCCGCCACATTGGTTGGAGACAAACGAGGTGATTGAACCGCGTGGGGCGCGACGATGAGCCGGATCGGGACCAATCACCGCAAAACGGCGCAAGTGCGAGGCCGGATGGGGAGATGATCCGGTCGGGCTGCATCGGGCGCCGCGGTCAGCAGCATATCCAGCAAACGGAGCCTATTGATGGACTGGCAGAACATGCTGTTTCAGGGGTGGCCGGGCATTTTTCGCACCCTTGTGGTCGGGACGCTTGCCTATGTTGCCGTCGTTCTCTTCCTGCGCATCTCCGGCAAGCGCACGTTGTCCAAGCTCAACGCGTTCGATCTGGTCGTCACAGTGGCGCTCGGCTCCACCCTGTCGTCGATCCTGCTGCAGGAAACGATCGCCCTGGCAGAAGGGGCAACGGCGCTGGGCCTTCTCATCCTGCTGCAATATCTTGTCACCGTTGCGTCGGTTCGCTCCCGCGGCGTGGCCAAGGCCATCCGCTCCGAACCGACACTGCTTGTCAGCAGGGGCACCTTCTGCCACGCCGCGATGAAGCGCCAGCGCTTGACCGAGGATGAGATCATGAGCGCGGTGCGCTCCAATGGTGGCGAGGACATCGCCCTTGTCGAGGCGGTGGTGCTGGAAAGCGATGGAACGTTGAGCATCATCAAGACTTCGAAGTGACGATCAATCGCCTCGTGCGGAACTGAGAAGTCGTGCCCGGAAACACGCCAGACGCCTCTTTCAGGCGCGCTCGCCCTTCTCTTCCGCCGGCCCCGTTCTGCCGTGATGCACGGATTGCTCACCGCGCACGCCCTGCCAGGGCCAGCGCCCGGAGATCTCCACCTCCAGCGACAGGCTGAGGAAGGTCCGGATGACCACGATGATGGCAAGCACCAGCACTGAATTGAGGCTCGGCTCCACCGCCACCGTATTGATGATGTCGCCGGCCACCATCAGTTCCAGCCCGAGCAGGATCGCCCGGCCCATGCCGGCCCTGAGCTCGCCATAGGAGGAAAGCGTGCGCGGCGCCCTGAGATAGGCGACGCCCGCCACCGCGATCCCGATCACGATCACCGACACGCCCACGGCTTCGATCGCGCGGGTGATGACATGCATGATGCTGGCAAATTCCATGGTCTGTCTCCTTGCCGAACGCAACGCCCGCCGCGCCGGTCGGTTGCAATGTTCCGGCTCCCCTGCGGCACCTTTCGCCCGCTCGCGCGTTGATGCTGCGAACACGCTTCATCCAGCGGACGAACAGGGAGACCACTATGCAGGAATTCGATCTGAGCGCCATGACACGGCACGAACTCGACCGGCTGATCGCCGATGCCAGCCGCGAGCGCGAGACACGCAGCGCGCCCGGCGAATGCGCGGCAGATGAAAACGGCGTGCGCGGCCAGGATGTCAACGACCCGAACCATGGTGCGATCACCACGCCGGCACCGCATCAGGTGCGCCAACACGGGCCTGACGGCCTCGAACCCGGTGCACGCGTCCAGGGCCACCGCGTGATCGATGCCGATGCGGTCGAACACGACGACCGTATCGAACAGGCTGCCCGCCGCGTTGTCTGATCCGGCACGGTCTCGATGGCCCGCCCCCGGGGGCCATCTGGCCGTCATGCATCGTCCCACGCTGCATGGCGGCCTCCTTCATGTCTGAGACGTCTCGGGCGTCGCAACACGGAGCGTCGGCGGCAACGCGCCGATCAATCTCGGCGCCCTCCCTGCGCGCTGCGCATTGCCAGAGCAAGGTGCGCAGGCTAGACCGGCTGCGTGATCACAGCTCTTGCCGCCTATCTCGCCCTTTTCCTGGCTGCCTTCCTCGCCGCGACCATCGTGCCTGCGCAGTCGGAAGCCGTGCTTGTCGGCCTCATCCTCGCCGGCGATCAGTCGCTCCCCATGCTTCTTCTCGTCGCGACGACAGGCAATGTGCTGGGTTCCGTCGTCAACTGGCTGCTCGGCCGCTTCATCGAGCATTTTCGCAATCGGCCCTGGTTTCCCGTATCCGCCGACAAGCTCGGCCGCGCCGAGGCCTGGTATCGCCGCTTCGGCATCTGGTCGCTGCTGCTGTCCTGGGTGCCGATCATCGGCGATCCGCTGACGGTCGTCGCCGGTGTGCTACGCACGCCCTTCCTCACCTTTCTGGCACTCGTCACGCTTGCCAAGGCCGGGCGCTATGCTGTGCTGGCGGCGGTGACGCTTGGGCTGATGTGACGCGCGGACGCGAGCGACGCTATTCTGCCGGAACCCGTTGCCGAGGGAAGGGCCTGACATTGTCGTCCCGGGAGATGGCCGCCACGTCGCCGGACACGATCCGGTTTCGCCCGGCCGCCTTCGCCTGGTAAAGCGCAGCATCCGCCCGTGCCAGTGCCAGGGCGGCTTCCTCCTCCGGTCCTGCCGTCACGAGGCCGGCACTGAAGGTCAGGCTTACCCCGTCGACATCAAGCCTGCGCACCTCGGTCAGCAGCGTTTCCAGCCGCTGCAATGCCTCGCTTCGGCTGCCTTCGGAAAACAGTATGGCGAATTCCTCGCCGCCCAGCCGCCCGGCCATGCCGTGCACATGCCGTTGCAGGCAGTCGGCCACGGCGAGCAGCACCGCATCGCCACGCTCGTGCCCATGCGTGTCGTTGATCTGCTTGAAATGGTCGAGATCAATCATCGCCAGATGCAGCGGTCGGCTGCGGTCTTCGATCCGCAATTCGGCAAACCGCGCCATGAAGGCCCGCCGGTTCAACAGCCGGGTCAGGGGATCGGTGCTCGACAGCAGCCTGTAACCCTCCTTGGCCTCGTACAACCTCTTGTAGGAAGACATGACGATGATGTTCAGCATGACGCCGATCACCGATGCCGCCGCCGTGGCGATGACGAATTCCGGATAGCCGGCGGCAGCGAAATAGTCGGGGCCCAGACCAACGAACGAGATTGCGCCGCTGAGCATGGCCACCACGACATAGTCTCGGATCCGCGAGAAGAGCACGGCGCAATGGACCAGGATCAGCGCGAAGACAAGAAAGCGCCAATAGTCTCCGTGCGGGGCGAGCTTGCTCAGAAGCATGCGGAATGCGATGGCGCAGACCACGATGCCGAGCAGCCCGAAGATCCGGAACGTCATGTCCCGCCGCGTCCGCACGAGAACGGCCCAGCAGATGCACAACAGGCCGACACTCGCCAGATGGGAGGGGCTGCCGAACCCCCCGGTCTGCGGCTGGATCAGCCTGCCGAACAGCAGGATGACCACCGAAATGGCCGCCGCGATATTGATCTGTAGATGGAAAGGGCGCTCTTCGGCGAGATTGAACATGAATTGCACGTATTGAGAGGTGAAGGACAAAACGGTTTCGGAATGAGATGCCGCCATCATCGCATGTCGAAACGGCGGCGCAAGGGCCGTGATGCTGGAATTCCGCGCGAACGCCAGGGCGTGTCAGGCGGTGAACTTCACCCCGGCTGCCATCGCCGCCGAAATGAGCGCCTTGCGCCCGTCCTCTTCCTTGGCCTTGCCTTGGGCCACCGCGCCGAGCACCAGGAGTGCCTTGTCCAGCGCCTCGCTCTCTTCTTCCGGCCAGTCCTCGATCAGCGCCCAGGAGGCGCCGAGCGAGCAGTCGACCACCACATCCTCGCCCTCTTCGCCGATCCCGTGCAGGATCACCGGCTTGCTCCAGGTCTTCGTCATGTCTTCGTGTCTCTTTCGTGTTCGGCGGCGCGTCAGCGCCTGTTCATGGCCGCCTCTATAACGATGAGACCGACATTCCGCCATGGTCGGGCAGCTGTTCTTGGCGATCGGAAAAGATCCGGGTAGACCGGAAGCCGCAGCCTTCGCCCGCGCCTGGACATCGGATCCCGCGCCCACACGCGTCTCATGACCTCATCTCCAGCAGGCCCGCAAGCGAGGACAAAACCGTATCAGGCGGGAAATCGCCATACTCGTCCGGCGCACCGGAGCGGTTGATCCAGTGACAGACAAAGCCGAAGGCCTTGGCGCCGGCGATGTCCCATCGGTTGGAGGACTGGAAGGCGATGTCGGGTGCGGCGATCCTGTAGGTCGAGGTGACCAGTGCATAGGCCGCCGGCGCGGTCTTGTAGATCTTCAGCGGATCGACGGAGAAGATGTCGTCGACCAGGCCGCCGATTCCGGCCGCCCCGACCGCCTGATCGAGCATCTCGGGCGTGCCGTTCGACAGGATCGCAATCTTCGCCCCGCGCTCCCGCAGTGCGGCCAGCACCGCCGGCACCTCGGCAAAGCAGTCGAGCCGGCTGTAGGTGTCGAGGAGATCGGCCCTGAGGCTCCGATCCACTGCGGGAAAGCGGGAAAGACAGAAGTCGAGCGCATCCTCGGTCAGAGCGCGAAAATCCCGGTATTGCCCCATCAGGCTCGTCACCCAGGTATACTCCAGCTGCTTCACTCGCCAGAGATCGGAAAAGGCCTGTGCCTGCGGCCCGATCGCCTCGGCATAACGACGTACGGCGGCATGCACGTCAAAGAGGGTGCCATAGGCGTCGAAGACATAGGCCTTTGGCCCGTCCTTGGGCCCGGCCTTGAGCCCATCCTCATCCTGCAATGCGATTGGGTCGGTCATGAAGCGTCCTCCTTGAAGGAGGGTAGGGCGCAGGTGCCCGCCGTTCAAGCGGGCAGGGATCCGCGCGAGACCGCAATCAGCTGCGGCGTGCCGCAAGCCGCTTTCGGTCGTGTTCGACGGTCGAAAAGCCACGCGTCGTCAGCCGGAACTGGCGCTTCTGAAATTCGCCACGGATCTCGATCAGTCCCTGTTCCTCGGCCTCGGCCAAAGTCTTCAGGCTCGTGCCCTTCGGCGGCGTCTGCCAGTCCCGGCCTTGAGCCGCATGCAGCAATATCATGATCTTGATCATCGGGGTCTCTCTCCGGACAATGCCGATCACAGCCTTCCCAGTCTTGAGGCCAGACCACAGATCGGATGACGCGGGCACAGCGAATATCCGCCGGCGCGTCAAAACGTAAATTGCGTGCTGCTATGCCTGAGCTTTTCGCAAGCGTCGATTCGAAAATGTGATTTTGGAGTGTATTGGTCGGTAGGTCCGGGCGGCATTCGGCCCTAGCGTTCCTCAGCTCTTCTTTTCTTGGTCGGTGCGGCTTGTCGTTGAAACCTTGGTCAACGGGCCTTTCGGGCGCCCCATCCGGATCTGCGCTGCATCGAGTTTCTCGCGCCACGGGGAGAGCGCAAGATCGGGGGCATCATTGTCGGCTACTTTGATTTCAGGGATGGTCATGTAACCTGCCAAAAAATGAGATGTCTTTGCGCTGGTACACAGTATCGAATACGGACTGGAGTTGCTACTTTTCCGGGTGATTAAAGAAACTTGGAGTCGTTAGATGATAACTCCCGACGATGGCGGCACAGAGATTGATCCTCCGGCAGCATTGAAGACGCAAGACAGCCCGAAGGTTGAGGAAGAGCACTCATTCTTTCAGGGGGCCGCGGGGCGAGTTGTAAGGCCACATCAGTCAGAGCTGCCGCGTTCGCTGTATCACTACACCAGTTCCGAGGGTTTGCTGGGCATTATCAGCACCAACACGCTACGCTTCTCCGATACAAGCTTTGTCAATGATGGATCCGAAAACTCAGTTTCGCTAAGTGCGGCCGCCCACGCAATCGAGAGGTTTTTGGTATCGAACCCTCACATTGAGCGAGAAGTGGGCGAGCGGTTGATGCGGCACATCCACGCAGCGGTTACCACGCTGATCCCCGTTGTGTTTTGCATGAGTCGGCAAAACAATCTCCTGAACCAGTGGCGCGACTACGGTAAAGACGTTGTTCCTTATTGCATTGAGCTTGAAACAAGCGAGCTGTTAACGCCCGGATTTATCTTCCCAACGTTTTTGGTGGAGGTTGTTTACAGCTGGGATCGCATGCTTTCGATGTGCGAGGAACTTTTTACCGAAATCGAAAAACAATTCTCGCTTCAGAACGAGGAATGGACGCTAACGGATGAACTCCTGGACAGGTTGTATGACAGCGCGGCAATGGAGTTTGTTCTGCTGGCTCTCAGGTTCAAGAATCCAGCATTCGAAGCTGAACAGGAATGGCGACTGGTCACTACAACGGTTGACCTGAGGAACGCCGGCATCGCAAGGCGCTATCGAACCAGCAATCTAGGCGTCGTGCCATACTATGAGTGGCGGAGCGGTGACGGTGGGAAACTTCCCATCAGGAAAGTTACTGTTGGCCCGTCACCCTATGCGCAAGTGACTGACTTGGCCCTGAAGCAGTTCTTGGCCGATCACCACTACGAGATTGACACATCGTACTCGACGATCCCATTGCGGAAATGAAGCCAAGCCCTAGCAGGCTTGGAAAAATCGGCTCTTGATCAAGCTACTACTGGGATCACCCACCCAGATCCTGGTCAATCTCCGTCAGCGCCCGGTCGACATGCCCCTCGAACACCAGCGTCTCTTCTTCGGTGATGATCAGGATTTCCGGCGCGCCCCGCACACGCACATGCTGCGATTGCGCCAGCCCCTCGTCCAGCCCTCGGGTGAGCAGGTCCATGAACCGCGTGCCCGGGCCGGTGATCGCGATCGGCATCGTCTCTTCGGCGAGGCTCAGCATGCGCGAAAGCCCCTGGCCGAGCGCCAGTCCTGCCTGACGGAAAGCATATTGCGAGGCGCGGTGCCCTTGCCGGGCGCGGGTCGCGATCTTCTCCATTTCCGCAAGCGGCACGAACTTCGCCGGGATGGTGTCCGGCGGCACTTCAAACGCCATGCGCAGGATGCCGTAAAAGCCGGCCGAGGCCTCGATGCAGCCGATCGCCCCGCAACGACAGAGCTTGCCGTCATCGGCATGCAGCATGTGGCCGAAATTCGGTGCCCGGATCTCGAGATCGCCATGCTGGTCGCGATAGGCCAATCCGAGCCCGATCGAATGGCCGAGCGACAGTGTGGCGAGCGAGGCAAGCGGGCCGCTGCGATTCTTTTCCAGCCGAAGCGCCAGCGCATGGGTCACCAGCAGGCTCTCGTTGAAGAGATGGATGCGGCTGGCGGCGAAATCGGAAAGCGCCGCCTCGAAATCGAGTTCCTGATAGCCGAAGACCGGCGACCAAAGGAGCTTTGCCCCCTCGCGGTCGACCAGCCCCTTGCTGGAGATGGAGATGGTCGAGATCGCCGAGGCCGGCAGGCGGGAGCGCTGGATCAAGCGGGCGATCGCGGCCCGAAATCCGTCGAGGAAATGCTGCGGCGTTTCAGGCCCCTGTTCGCGCGCTTCCTCGAACCGGTCGATCATTGTGCCGCGAAAATCGGCGAGCGAATATTGCACGGCATGCGAGGAGATGCGCACCGCGATCACATGGGCTGCGTCCCGCCTGCGGGCAAACAGCACGCGCGGTCGGCCGCGCTGACCGGCATTGGCCACCTCGCGCCGTTCCAGCAGTCCGTTCTTGTCGAGATGCGCCGTGATCGCTGATACGGTCGCCGAGGAAAGCCCCGTCGCCGCAGACAGATCTGTATGCGCCAGCGGTCCTTCCCGGCGCAGCACCTTCAGCACCAGTCCATTGTTCTGGTGGCGAACGGCCTCCGTGCTCGCCCTCGGACTGGCAGTCGTCATGGGCTTGTCGCCCGCTCTTGTATGGTCCACCGCATGCTCCTCCCAAAGCATTTGGTCACTGTCTTGGCAAGACGCTTCCGGCCCGTGTTGACAGCGTGAGAATCTTCTGCCAGTTATTTTCTCGACTGTCGAGAAAAACCATTGGACGGGGGTCCATGGGGTAAGGGCAGTTTCGCAGCGGGTCGTACGGTTGGGAGGTCTTCCGACGGTCCGCTATCACCTTGGGAGGTTTTAAAAATGAAATCCGTTATGAAGCTGATGGCAGCAACTGCCGTCATCGTGAGCCTGCATTCTGTTGCCAACGCCGAAGGCCTGACGGTCGGCGTTTCCTGGTCGAACTTCCAGGAAGAGCGTTGGAAGACGGACGAAGCCGCGATCAAGGCAGCGCTTGAAGCCGCTGGCAACAAGTACATCTCTGCCGACGCTCAGACGTCTGCCGCCAAGCAGCTGACCGACATCGAAAGCCTGATCGCCCAGGGCGCAAACGCCCTGATCGTTCTCGCCCAGGATTCGGAAGCCATCGGCCCGGCCATCGAAAAGGCCACCGCTGAAGGTATCCCGGTCGTCGGTTACGACCGTCTGATCGAGAACCCGGACGCCTACTACATCACCTTCGACAACAAGGAAGTGGGCCGCATGCAGGCTCGCGAAGTGTTCAAGGCGAAGCCGGAAGGCAACTACGTCTTCATCAAGGGTGCCTCGACCGACCCGAACTCCGACTTCCTCTATTCCGGCCAGATCGAAGTGCTCAAGGAAGCCATCGATTCCGGCAAGATCAAGAATGTCGGCGAAGCCTACACCGACGGCTGGAAGCCGGAAGCTGCCCAGAAGAACATGGAGCAGTTCCTGACCGCCAACAACAACGCCGTTGACGCCGTTGTTTCGTCCAACGACGGCATGGCCGGCGGTGTGGTTGCAGCTCTGGAAGCCCAGGGTCTCGCCGGTTCCGTTCCGGTCTCCGGCCAGGACGGCGACAAGGCCGCTCTGAACCGCGTTGCTCTCGGCACCCAGACCGTGTCTGTCTGGAAGGACAGCCGCGTGCTCGGCCAGAAGGCTGGTGAGATCGCATCCGCTCTCGCAGCCGGCAAGACCATGGACGAAGTCGAAGGTACGGTGAAGTTCTCCGGCGGCCCGAAGGGCGTCGAAATGAACTCCTACTTCATCGCTCCGCTGCCGGTCACCAAGGAAAACCTCAACGTCGTCATCGACGCTGGCTGGATCTCCAAGGAAGAGGCCTGCCAGGGCGTTGCCGCCGGTTCTGTTGCCGCCTGCAACTGATCGAGTGACTGACCTTAGAGCTTGAGCCGGGACGCCGCAGCCTTTTGCGCTGCGGCGTTTCGACTGATCGGGAGCATCGCGGCAGGGACGCGGCGGCCGGCCTGAAGGGCCACCGTTCGGAGTACCCAATAGCCGCCGACGAATGAGAGATGCCTCGATTCGCATGGCGGGCACGAAGCCCGCAAGCCCGCGCGAGACGCGTGCCCTTCGCAAGCCGACAAACGACTGGGGAGAATAATTCGTAATGGCGGATCACAGCCTTGCCACGCCCGCGCACGGAGCCCGGGCATCCAATGTTTCAGCGGTAAAACGCTTCTTCCAGGCCACCGAGATCGACACGCGCCTGCTCGGCATGGTGATCGCGCTAGGGCTGATCTGGGTCGGCTTCGACATCCTGTCGAACGGCCTGTTCCTGACCTCGCGTAACCTGTGGAACCTGTCGGTCCAGGCCGCCTCCGTTTCGGTCATGGCCACCGGCATGGTGCTGGTCATCGTCACCCGCAACATCGACTTGTCCGTCGGCTCGATCCTCGGCTTCGTCGGCATGATCATGGCGGTCCTTCAGGCCCGCATCCTGCCGCCGATCATCGGTTTCGAACATCCGATGATGTGGATCATCGCACTCGGCGCCGGCATCCTGGTCGGTACCGCGATCGGCGCTTTCCATGGCGCGATCATCGCCTTCCTCGGCGTGCCGGCCTTCATCGTCACGCTCGGCGGCCTGCTCGTCTGGCGCGGTGCGGCCTGGATGGTCACCTCGGGCGCCACCGTCGCCCCGATGGACACCACCTACCGCCTGATGGGCGGTGGCGCGGATGGCTCTATCGGCGTGACGGCCAGCTGGATCGTCGGCCTCGTAGCCTGCCTGATGATCGTCTTGTCGATCCTCAACACCCGCCGTCAGCGCCGTCGTTTCGGCTTCCCGCTGCGTCCGATCTGGGCCGAATATTTCCTCGTGGCCTCCGGCTGCGTGGCCGTGCTCGGCGCGGTCTGGGTGGCCAACAGCTATTACATGCCAGTGAACCTGGCTCGCAAATACGCAGAAGCCAATGGCATCGCCTGGCCGGAAGGTGGTCTGCAGATCGGTCTCGGCATTGCCGTTCCCGTTCTCATTGCCATCGGCATCGCCATGGTCATGGCCTTCATCACCAACCGCACCCGCTTCGGCCGCTATGTCTTCGCCATCGGCGGCAACCCTGAAGCCGCCGAACTTGCCGGCATCAAGGTGAAGTGGGTGACCGTCAAGATGTTTGCGCTGATGGGTGCACTCTGCGCCATCGCCGCTGCCATCTCGACCGCCCGCCTCAACGCTGCGACCAATGCGCAGGGCACGCTCGACGAGCTCTACACCATCGCCGCAGCCGTCATCGGCGGCACCTCGCTGGCCGGCGGCGTGGGCACCATCGCCGGCGCCATGCTCGGCGCCATCGTCATGCAATCACTGAATTCGGGCATGGTCCTGCTCGGTCTCGACACACCGCTCCAGAGCATCGTCATCGGTATCGTGCTCGTCGTTGCGGTCTGGCTCGACACCGTCTACCGCGCCCGTGCGAAGTAAGGGGAGTTGAACTCATGACCGAAAATCGCACCCCCCTCGTGGAAATGCGCAACGTTTCCATCTCGTTCGGCGGCATTCACGCTGTCGATGATGCCACGATCGATCTCTTCCCGGGTGAAGTCGTGGCCCTGCTCGGCCACAACGGTGCCGGCAAGTCGACCCTGATCAAGATCCTCTCGGGCGCCTACAAGCGCGACAATGGTGACATCCTGGTCAAGGGCGAATTCGCCGACATCAACAACCCGCGCGACGCCAAGAAGTATGGCATCGAGACGATCTATCAGACGCTCGCCGTCGCCGATAACGTCGATGCCGCCGCCAACCTCTATCTCGGCCGCGAGCTGCGCACCGCCTGGGGCACGCTCGACGACGTCGCGATGGAAGCCAAGGCCCGCGAAGTCATGGGACGCCTCAACCCCAACTTCCAGCGCTTCAAGGAGCCGGTCAAGGCTCTGTCAGGTGGTCAGCGCCAGTCGGTGGCGATCGCCCGCGCGATCCTCTTCGACGCCCAGATCCTGATCATGGACGAACCGACGGCCGCTCTTGGACCGCAGGAAACCGCCCAGGTCGGTGACCTCATCATGCAGCTGAAGAAGGACGGCATCGGCATCTTCCTGATCAGTCACGACATCCACGACGTCTTCGACCTCGCCGACCGCGTCTTCGTCATGAAGAACGGCCGCGTGGTGGGCCATGCCCGCACAGAGGATGTCACCAAGGACGAAGTGCTGGGCATGATCATCCTCGGCAAGTGCCCTCCGGGGGCAGTGCCAGGGCCAGGCGCCATGCAGACGGCGTAAGCGGCTGCAACGCTTCGCACATACTTAAGGGGGCCTCGGCCCCCTTTTCAGTTTTGACCGTAGTTCTGGATGGCGAAGGGGGCTGGATGGAGGCTTCCGCTTTGCGCCAATAGGGGACATTAACGGCAAGCCTGGACACGGTCCAGTTAGGAGCCGCTTCGCAACTGTCTGGACCTAGACGCAGGATGGAATAGCAACCTCAGAGTGCGGGCAACTTCAATGGCCGCTTCCGACCCACATCCGCAAGTAGGGGGCGGCCAGACCCCGCAGACAGCCGACGGTCTCTTAGCGCTGCAACGAGCCCGCCCGCCCCTAGCTGTAGAGCGTTCAGGCTTCGAGCCAGGCCGCCAGCCCGTCCAGCGTCTGCAGCCCGTACTCCACCGCGCCGAAGCCGATGACGGTCTGGCGGCGTTCACGGCTCGGGTGAAGTTGGCGCATGGTCAGCACGGTCTTCCCGTCGGTCTGCTCATCGAACGATATCGTCATGTAGAAACGCTCCGGATCGTTCGGCTCGGGAGTGCCGTAGTCCACCACGATCAGTTCGTTCGGCACGATCTTCAAAAAGCGCATAAGATTGGGAAAGCGCTGCATTTTCCCCTCAAACACACCCACCATGTCGAAGCGCCATTCCCCGCCCTCGCGGATATCTGCCTTCCGGTTCTCGATGGTGAGGCCTGCCGGACCGTACCACTGCGCGAGTGCTTCCGGGT
Organism: Rhizobium sp. Q54; assembly: GCA_943372805.1. GTDB lineage: Bacteria > Pseudomonadota > Alphaproteobacteria > Rhizobiales > Rhizobiaceae > Allorhizobium. The sequence continues at coordinate 19,711 of CALSAF010000002.1, read as the reverse complement.
CCATCCAGGCGGCAAAGACCTTATGGCGCGGGTGCTTCAACACCTTTACGAGCACGATCTCACGGTCCAGCGACCAGGTATCAAACAGCTTTTCCATCGTCGCTCTCTTTTGTGTTGTCCAGATAGGCTTCCAGTCGGTCGAGCCGCTCGGCCCAGCATCTGCGCTCCGCTTCCATCCAGTTTGCCGCCTCCTCGAAGCGCGCTCGTTCAAGGCGGCACCAGCGGCTGCGTCCGCGCTTCTCGCTGGCGATCAACCCACAATCCTCCAGCACCTTGAGGTGCTGGACGAACGAGGGGAGCGCCATGTCAAAAGGTTCAGCCAGCACGCTAACGGGCATCTCTCCCTCGGCGAGACGTGATATCACCGCCCGGCGTGTCGGATCGCTGAGAGCATGGAATGCGAGGTCGAGCGGGTTCGAATGAAAAGGCATACCGCTAGGTAAAGCGACTGCCCGGGCCGGTCAAGAACAAAAAGGTACTTGCCTTAGTGTATACGTGCTATTACAAAGGCAATTACCTTAGTTTCCTCGGAGCACCCGAATGGCAGTTCGCGTCGATCTTCTTATATCTCTCGATGGTTTCGCAACGACCACAGACCAGACACCAGACAATCCGTTCGGCCAAGACTGGTCGCGCCTCACGAGTGCCTATGTTGCAACGAGGACCTTCCAGGAGCGAGTGCTGCACGATGACAGCGGCACAGGAACAACCGGCTTGGACGACGCCTATGCGAAGGACTATTTCGACAACATCGGTGCCGAGATCATGGGTGCTGGCAAGTTCGGGCTGCACAACTTTCCCGATGACCCGAACTGGAAGGGGTGGTGGGGTGACGAGCCGCCCTTCCACTGCCCGGTCTTCGTCCTCACCCATACCACGCGGCCGTCGATCGAAATGGTTGGTGGCACCACGTTCCACTTTCTCGCCGCGACCCCGGTTGAAGCGCTCCAGATGGCCGTGGGTGCCGCAAACGGCAAGGATGTACGGATAGGTGGTGGACCGACCATGGTGCGCGACTATCTCAAAGCTGGACTTGTTGACCATCTGCATGTTGCGATCGCTCCGATACTGCTGGGAGGAGGCATACGCCTCTGGGACGACCTGCGCGGCCTGGAAGCTGGCTATAATGTGAAATCGGAAACGGCAGAAAGTGGAATCATTCACCTCACATTCAGCCGCTAGTGGCCCACCCGCAAGCTACGGCGCTCACGGGCCGTGACGCGGGGCCCTAGACTCCTTCTGAGGCTGATGTCGGACGAGGTCCGCGTTTCGCGGCTATACTCCGCATAGCTGCGCTATGGCATCCAGCCACCGATGACCGGTTTGGGCCAAAAGCTGCCTTCAGGATTTCAAACCTGGACGTCCGGGTAGGGCCGAGACTGGCCCAATCCGGCGCGGCACTTGTGCTAAACATACCGAGCACTCATGCCGCCCATCCTCCAGACAACGGTTGCGGGTGCGCATCCCATCAACACCTCCATCGGGGCCTTCCCATTCTAATGAGACGCTTGCGCGGGCTGATAGAGCGCCGCACCGACTTTTTGTGCTGCGGCCGCTAAACGCTTATCTCTTGTCCACAAGCAGGCTCGCCGGTCGAGCAATGTTGACGTCAACAAATGGGCGTCGGTGTAGCCGATCCCCATGCTGAATATCGAATGTCGATCAATCGTCATCATGACCTCTGCATGCGTCGCAATCGCCGCTTCACGCTGAGCGGTCAGGAACGCGATGACGGCTTCCCTTTGTCGCAGACTTCCAAGCGCCAGTTCGCCGATAATGAAAGGGTGGCAGAGCAGCCAGTCATCCGTGATGACTTTTTCAAGGTCTGCATCACCGTAACGAAAATGGTCGATCCAGATTGACGTGTCGACCAGGATCACGTTGCGTCGTTGCTCCGGCGGCGCGGTGCGGCCTCGGCTTCTGGCATGGAGCCTCCGAGTGCGATGAGCCGTTTACCCGATTCAACACGCACAAGGGTCTCCAGCGCCTGTCGAACAAGAGCTGCCGTTTCCTTCGTGCCCGTCAGCGACCGCGCCCGTTCCAACAGAGTATCATCAAGATTTATGGTAGACCGCATGTCTATGTTCCCGGAGACGAGTGGCCAATTTAGCACCATTTGGTGCGGGTATCCACGACTCGTTTGGGATGGCTGGTATTGAAAGCTTTGCGGCCGTGGGTTTGTATCCCTTAAGGGCAGAGGCGAATTCGGGCCAAACCCGGACGCTGAGTTCTTTTACCGCTTGGGCGAAAGAAACCGTCGGCCTTTGCTGCAATCGGGTCTCCAGCCGCTATCTCCCTGATCTGGCCACCTCCAGCGACGCCGCACTATGCGACATTGGCCTGATCAGCCGGAACGCATCGTCGCGCGACGGCAGAAAGCCGCGCCAAAGCCTACCTGCCTTTCGACCGTTGCTCGATCCACCAGTCATTCTGCCAGTCCTCATATCCGAGCAACGACCCTTGCCGGCGCTCGAGATCGTCGTCCCAGTCGCGGGTTCGGTTCAAGATCTCTTCGACATAAGCGTCGATCCGCCACGCCTGATCCGGAAGGGCAAAGAGCACGTCCCGCATGCGATCAAGATCGGGGTGCTGTTGCTTGAGGGCGGGCGCCGGTGTGTCGATGATACGGCGCAGGATTTGGCCAGAGGCCACAAAGGGTTCGAATGGGGCGAGAAAGTCGTCGAACCAGTCGGATGGGTAAACATCCCTGAACACAGCCAATGGCTTTCGTCCGTCCAACATCAGCGGAAGTTCAAAACGCGTATGGATGAGATAGGGAGTGCCGCTGAGGGCGGGGTGCGGTCGAGCGATGCCCGTCAGAATGGCATCCGGAACGATCGGCGGCATGCACAAGGCGCCGATTTTCTGCATCTCGGATTGCGACAATCCGGCATAGAGGTTGTGGAGATCGGGATCCGAGTCGCTTTCAGGCGCCAGAACCGCTTTTAATTGCTCCATATCCTTGATGCGGACGCACCATTCTGCGCTGACGGTATTGGTGACGTCATCAAAGCCTTGCAACAGGAACAGCGCAGCGCTGGCGTCGGGGGTAGGTCCGCCGACGAGGCGGGAACCCTGGCGACCGTCCTGTTCGTCATGCATGCTGCCAATCCGAAACGGCATCGACAAACGTCTGATCAGCATCTGCATTGGGACACCTGGCAACCGCAAGCGATTGCCACCGCGCCTCGACCAGGATTCCGGCCCGCCCGTCTTCCTGGTCGGTAAAATCCCGCACCGCCTCCTGCAGCAGTTGCTCTTCCGTCTGCTGCTCGCGGATCGCAAGCTCCGTGAGCCGGGCCTGCAACGCGTCGTCGAGGAGAAAAGGGCGGTTCATGCCGGGTCACCTGCCGTCTGGGTGTCTCGCTCTAATCATATGGCAACCGCACGGCGCTGTCGACGCGAAGACGGCGCGCCCGTTGTCGCGAGGGACGGGCAGCTCAGCCAGAGGCGTGACGCGCAACGGCCGACGCCTCACGCCGCCCGGCGCGTGCCCGGCTGGCTCTGGTTGCTCTGCCCTGATATCTCGAATTTCGCGATCAGCTGGAATAGCGCCTCCGCCTCCTTGGCGAGTGACCGGCTGGCCGCGGTGGATTCCTCGACCATGGCGGCATTCTGCTGCGTGCCCTGGTCCATGACGGCGACGGCCGTGTTGATTTCCTTGAGCCCCGTCGCCTGGTCGCCGGAGGCTTCGACAATGGCGTTCACATTGACACTGACGGCCTGAACCTGGGCGACGATCTCCTCCAGCGCCTTGCCGGTCGCCACCACGAGGTCGACACCATTCTTCACCTGGTCGCCGGACTTGCCGATCAGCGAGCGGATTTCCTTCGCAGCACTGGCCGAACGCTGGGCAAGTTCGCGCACCTCCTGGGCGACGACGGCAAAGCCCTTGCCGGCTTCCCCGGCGCGGGCGGCCTCGACGCCGGCATTGAGCGCCAGAAGATTGGTCTGGAAGGCGATTTCGTCGATCACGCTGATGATCGTGGTGATTTCCTTCGACGAGCCCTCGATCTCCTGCATGGCCGAAACCGCCCGCTCGACGATCGTCCCGGAGCGTTCCGCCGCCCCGCGTGTCTCGTGCACCTGCCGTCCTGCCTCCTGGGCGCGGTGGCTGGTTTCGCCGATCGTGGTGGTGATCTGCTCGAGCGCTGCGGCGGTCTCCTCGACAGACGCCGCCTGGCGCTCGGTGCGCTTCGACAGGTCGTCTGCGGCGGCATGGATCTGGCTTGAGCCCGCGGCGATCACCTGAGCATTCTGCCCGACGCGGCGCATGGCATCTTCGAGCTTTGCCACCGCATCGTTGAAATTCACCCGGATCGCATCCAGCCGCTCGGCAAAGGCTTCCGTGATCCGATAGGTCAGCTTGCCATCCGACAATTGGCCGAGCGCATGGCCGATCCTGTCTACCGCAAAGCGCACTTCGGCGGCATCCTGCGCCTGCTGGCGTTCGCGTTCCATGCGCTCCTGCTCGGACAGCGTGCGGTTGGCCTCCGCCTCTTTCTCCAGCCGAACCCGCTCGCGGGCATTGTCGCGGAACACGGCAACGGTCGAGGCCATCACGCCGATCTCGTCGCGGCGGCCCTCGCCATAGATGGTGACATCGAGATCGCCATGCGCCAGCCTGTCCATCGCCGTGGTGATCGAATTGACCGGGCGAATGACGCCGGCAACCACGGTCCAGATCGAAAAACCCGCAACGCCAGCCGCCATGACGGACATGGCCACCATCAGCGTCGTCAGCATGGCCTTCAGCATATTGGCCGTCTCAAGGTTTTCCTTGGCCACCCGGATCTGCAACTCGATCAGACGGGAAATCTCGGTGCCGAGCGGATCAATCGTCGGATAGAGCTTCTTGTCGGCAAAGCTGGCCAGCCCCTCCATGTCCTTGGCGAGAAGCAGCGCCTGCAATTCCTTGACGCCGGCATCGGCGCCCTCCCGGACCTTCAGGAACTCGTCGGCAATCGTCTTTTCCTCGGGAGTCAGGTAGGTGACGATGTATTCGCCCCACTTCTGCTCGATCTTGCCCATGGCCGCATCGACGCTCTTTTGCCCCTGTTCGAAGCTGAACGCGCCCGATCGCACCTTGTGCACGGCATCGACGATGTCGACTGCATAGGAGTCGGCAATCACCTTCAGCTGTTCCATCGGAATGACCCGGTCGGCCACGATCGACGTGGTCAGTTTTGATTGCTCTTCCTTTGCATAGAAGGCGAAAGCCGAGATGACGAAAATGGCACCTGTCAAAAGCGAAATGCAGGCCAGCAGTTTCAATCTTATGGTCATGAGAACCTCGGATGCGTCTACGGTTTCAAGTCACAAAGGCGCAAGCAAACACATGACGGTTCTGCCCGCAAAAAGCCGGCTTCACACCCTGTCACGGGTGGCATGCTCGTCGGTCTACGCATAACCAGCTTCTGCCGTCGCTGTGCCGACCCCTGCAAGATTTAGGGGTGATCCGTTTACGCTTTGCTAAACTTTGCCTTCAAATACGCCACTTACGTGAGTATTTGCGCAGATTCAGAACAATGATGTGTTAACGCCGCAACCCTTGCGGGCGAGAGCAGGCCCAGATAATCGGCACATGCATTTTCTGTAGGCGTGGGATTGTGTGCCGGGAGACGGGCCCGGCTCTCACGCCCCCTTGATCAGGGCCCCGATCGTACCGCCGATCAAAAGCACGATGCCAACAAGGAATGTCAGCGCTGCCCCTGGCCCGCGTTTCTTCGCATCGTCGTAATATTCCGCCGCGTAAAGTGCCCGTGCCGCCGTCCAGCCGAGGCCCAGCAGTCCGGCGACAACGTCCGAAACATAAAAGCCGAAGATCCACAGCGACGGCAGGAAGAGGACCAGTTGCTCCACCGTATTCTGTTGCACCCGAAAGACCCGTTCGAAATCGGCGCTTCCGGTGGTCTTCGGCGCCTCGACCCCGAACTTTCGGCGCGCCTGGCCGACCTTGAGGAGAAACCAGCAATAGGTGGTGAGCGCAGCAAACGTGGCAAGGATCGTGAAACGCATGATTTTTCTCGGCAACCAATTTTGGCGGTAACCATTGATTGGTAGGCGGCGTGTCACGATAAGGCAAGCAAGGAAGGTTACGGTCACGGTGTGTTTGTGAAGACCACACCGCTTGTTCACTCCGGCCATTTCCGCCATCCTTCCCAAGGGCCGCTTCGCGACCGGAAGCCGCCGCCATGACGAAAGACGAAGAGCTGCGATGACCACCGAGAATTTCAAGTTTGGCCGCGCCTATGACCTGCACGAGCTGGTCGCTGACGGGATCATCCATGGCATCGGTGTCGTCTTTGCTTTGGTCGGAGCCACCGCGCTGATCTTCTACGCCACCGTCTATTCGGATTATGCCGATATCGCCGCCAGCTGGATCTATGGGCTAGGCCTGATCATCGCGCTCGGCGTCTCCTTCACCTACAACATGTGGCCGCATTCCAAGGTCAAGTGGTGGCTGCGCCGATGCGATCACTCGGCGATCTTCATCCTGATCGCCTCGACCTATACGCCCTTCCTCATCCAGGGCGCCGACCGCCCGCTGATCCTGGCGCTGCTTCTTGGCATCTGGGCGACGGCCTTCACCGGCATCTGGCTGAAATTCCGCTTCCCCGGCCGTTATGACCGGCTCGCCATCCTGCTTTATCTCGGCATGGGCTGGAGCGGCGCACTGGCCATGGGCCCGCTGTCGGAAATCATCCCCGGCATCACGCTGACGCTGATCATCATCGGCGGCTGCATCTATTCCGCCGGCGTCGTCTTCCATGTCTGGGAACGTCTGCGCTTCCAGAACGCCATCTGGCACGCCTTCGTCGTCACCGCCGCCATCGTCCATTATTCTGCGGTGTTCACGGCCATCAGCCTTGGCTGAAGAAACCGCACGCCCGGGCATGAAGGAACGTCATCCTCGGCCCTCGTGCCGAGGATCTGCCGAGGCCTGCCGCAGTCTCAAGGCGTCCGCTCTCGTCAAACGCGTTGCAACGGCAGTGGAGGCTCCGGACACGGCCCGAGCATGACGACGGGTAAGGCCGGATCGCCTCAGATTCCCGTCAGCGCCGCCTGGCGTGCCATCTGCTTTGCCGTTGCGCCCGCGCCGATCCGGAACCCTGCCAGCGTTACGGGATAGCTCAGCACCAGCGAAACGCCCGCAACCACCAGCGCCGCCGTGACGGGCGTCATGCCCATCTGGGCTGCGAGAAGCTGTAGTTCCGCTTCGGTAATCCCGTTCAGCAGCACGATGCCGACAAGCATCAGCGAGCCCGCCACCACGGCAACAAGGGCCAGCAGGCCTGAGAGCTTCAGGCTGAGCCCCCAGCCGGGCCTGGCTTTCAGCCGCTGGGCAACGAAGCTGCCGGCGGAAGACCCGGCCGCAATCAACACGGCGACATTGGCCGCAGAGGACAGGCTGTCGCCCCAGCCGAAGGCGTCGAGCACCAGCGCCAGCAGGAAGATCGCAAATTGTGCGCCGATCAGCACGAGAACGTAGCGGGTCAGCAGTCCGGGAAGCAGAGAGGTCATGGGCATTGGTTTCCGAATGTCTTGGGTCTTGCCTTTGCACCCTTGTTGCCCGATGTGTCGATGCGGCGAAGTATCGCCCGTCACATCTCAGTCCCGCATGGCGGTTTTTCCGCCGTAAAATGTAGAATACCGATCATGACCATGCCCGTCACGCTGCGCGATGCAACGCAAGCCGACCTGCCCGAAATTCTCGCCATCTACAACCACGCCGTCGCGGAAACCACTGCGATCTGGAACGAGACCCTTGTCGATCTCGACAACCGAAAGGCCTGGTTCGAGCTTCGCCAAACGCGCGGCTTTCCGATCCTGGTTGCCGAAGTCGATGGCCGCATCGCCGGTTATGCCTCCTATGGCGACTGGCGCGCCTTCGATGGCTTCCGCCACTCGGTTGAACATTCCGTCTATGTGGAGAAAGACCACCATGGCCGCGGCATCGGCAAGGCCCTGATGACCGCCCTGATCGAGCGCGCCAGGGCAGGGGACATCCATGTCATGATCGCCGCCATCGAAGCCGGCAATACAGGCTCCATCGCGCTCCACCAAAAGCTCGGCTTCCGCCTCGTCGGCACGCATCTTGAGGTGGGCAAGAAATTCGGCCGCTGGCTGGACCTGACGATGATGGAACTGAAGCTGGGCGCGTGAAGCCCCCACCTCCCCCTTGAGGGGGAGGTCGCCGCAAAGCGGCGGGTGGGGGTGGTAAGGGCGCTGGGACATCCTTACGATTGGACATCTGCAGGACATGGCCGGTGGCGCCACGCAGTTGACGGCAAAGGTGCGAATCAGCCCAATGGCTGCTGGATCATTGGAGTGCTTGCGTGTCCCAGGAACGGTTTCACATTGCTGAATGGTATGGGCACCCCTTCCTGGCCCTGACCGATGCCGAGCGTCTGGCCTTGGCGGACCATGAGGTCGGTGGTGCGGCAATGAGCAAGGCGGATCTGGATCGTCTGGCGGATCTTGAGCGCCAGACGCAGCTTGGGAATTTGCGTGCGCGGGAAGAAAAGCGGTTGGAAGAGCTGCGCCGCAAACTGGAGAAACAGCAAGCGGAGGAGCGTCCCTGTCCCTTCAAGATCAACAGCGCCCATCCGACCTGCACCAAGCCGGGCGGTGTCTGCTCCATCCGAATCTATGGCGAGGATGAAGGGCGGATCGCCCCGGTCGAGGGGGATCGCGGTCGAATCCGCGCCCTGTGTCCCGCGCGCTTTCACCAGGGCGGTCTTGTCTTCGACGCGATCGGCGAGAGCCTGCTTGGCGATCCCGAGGCAAACCGTGTCGGCGAAGTCGGTTTCCTGAAGTCGACCGGCAATCTCGACAGTTCGCCGGGCGAAGACGTCGGTCGGATCGACATGATCCTCGTCAAGGGCAATGGCGGCCCATCCGATGTTATCGACTGGGTGGCGGTCGAGATACAAGCGGTCTATTTCTCCGGCGAGAAAATGTCCCTGGAGTTCGATCACATCAAGGACACCGGCGGCGCCCTGTCGATGGCACGGGTCAAGCGGCGCCCCGATTACCGCAGCAGCGGCGTTAAGCGCCTGATGCCGCAACTGCTGACAAAGGTGCCGACGCTCAGGCGCTGGGGGCGCAAGATGGCCGTAGTGGTTGATGCGCCCTTCTTTCAGTCCATGGGAACGATGGAAACGGTTAGCGATGTCTCTAACGCTGATATCGTCTGGTTTCTTGTCGATTTTGTTGAAAATCCAAACGGCGGCCCATTTCGACTGAAGGTGGTTAGCGAGGTGTGTACGACGCTCGACGCGGCCACGTTGGGCCTCACCGGCGGCTTGCCAGTGACAAAGGCAGAGTTTGAACAGCGAATAAGATCGAAGACGAAACAGGACCACATTGTTCGTTGAATATTTTGTTGCTATAACGAGTACAAAGTGAGAACAACCGAGGCGGTAGCGACCATGAGCCACACGGCAATCGACCTATTCTGCGGTGCTGGTGGATTGTCTGCCGGCCTGGAAATGGCCGGGTTCAAGGTGCTGGCCGGCAATGATATCTTTGCGGCAGCCGGAGAGACTTTTGCCCGCACCCATCCGGACGCGAAGTTCATTCCTGGCCCGATCGAGGCGCTTGCCGTCGAAGACCTGATGAAGCAGACGGGGCTTCGCCGGGGCGAACTCACCGTGCTTGCCGGAGGCCCGCCCTGCCAGGCCTATTCGGTTTATAACCACCAGCGCGGCATGCATGATGCGCGCGCCACGCTGTTCAAGGAATATCTGCGCATCGTCGATGGTCTGCGGCCCGAATGGATCGTGATGGAGAATGTCACCGGCATCTATTCGATCGGTGGCGGTGAGGCTGTCCGCGCGATCAAGGCGGAGCTTGGCGCATTGGGATATGCGGTGGAGGAGCAGGTCCTAAGATCCGAAGATTATGGCGTGCCCCAGGAGCGTCGCCGTGTCGTCTTCATCGGCAACCGGCTCGGCGCACCGATTTCCCATCCGCTGCCGACGCATGGTCCGGATCGCGACGAACCCTTCACCACGATCAAGGATGCGATCGGGGACTTGCCACCCTTGCAAAATGGCGAGGACAAAGGTCGGGTACGTTACCGGGATGAAGTCCCAAGCCGTTTCCAGCAGCTGATGCGCGGCAATCAGACAGTCGTGGACGGCCATGCCGCACCGACGTTGGGCAAGGTCAACATGCAGCGCCTGCCCTACATTCCGCCGGGCGGAAGCTGGCGCGACATTCCCCATGAGCTCCTGCCGGAGGGCATGAAGCGCGCGAAGCGCTCGGACCACACGAAACGTTATGGGCGGATGACCTGGGACGGGCTCTCCTGCACGGTCCTGACCAAATGCGACATTCATTGGGGCGCCTATATCCACCCCGAACAGGACAGGGCGATCACAGTCCGAGAAGCGGCACGCCTGCAGGCCTTCCCGGACTGGTTCGAATTTGCCGGCTCCCGAACCGAGCAATATGTGCAGGTCGGCAATGCCGTGCCTCCGCTACTCGGTAAGGCGATCGGCGATCATCTCATCCGTCTGATCAAGGCGATGGACCGCGCTGCGGCCTGACAGAGCTCCTCTTTTCGCTTCGGTGACGGGCGCCGCACGCTGGCGCCGCACTCCTCCATGCACCGTCACCGGATGGTTGCATGCACCATCTCGCCCCGGATGGTGATGGCCGGTTGCGCGCCCGGCGTATTGGCAAGCGCGCTGTCGACATAGGACGCGACGGCATCGACGCCATAGGAAATGGTGGTCGGGACGAGGAAGCGGATGGAAGCATCCAGCATCGTTCCGGAAACGAGCACCGCCTCGTTGCGCATCACCCGGTCGAAGGTCAGCCGCGCCCTGAGCGCTGCCCCATCCACCGCCACGCGTGTGGCATGGCCGACGAGTGAAAAGTCCCCGGCATCGCTGGAAACGTCGATGCTGGAAAAATCGCCATCAAGCCGCATGCGGGCGGCATTCTGGTTGATCGACACCGCCACATCCGGCGCAAGCGTCGCATCCAGGGTCAGCGTGCAGTCGTCGAGGTCGTTCCAGCCGAAGAAACCGCCTCGGTCGCCCATGTCCACTGTCAGCGTCGTGCCATCGCGGCCCATCCGGCCCTGCCGGGCGCAGCCGGGGGAGAACCAGGCCGAGCGCCACAGCGCGCCCCAGCCGCGCCGCGTTCCGGTCAGCACCGCCTCCCGGGCGCCGTCGCCGCGTGTCGAAATGACGATGTCGCTCGCCGCGCCCGTCACCTCCAGCCGCGTGACGCCTGTCAGGTCGAGGGGGCCGGAGATCGCCTCGTCGGCCCGGATCATCTGCACGCTGCCGTCGAGAATGGCGAGGCCGACAAGGCCGCCGAGGATGGAAAGCACGATGGTTCTCTTGCGCATGATAAAGCTCCTTTGCAGTGGCCCGGTGGTGTTCGCCGTCGGGATCCCCCGGGCCGTTTCGATGCCTCATCTGCGCCAAGCAGTGCCGGACCTTCGACCTCGATCGCGTTTCAGGTCGACCTGGATCGCGCTTGCGGTCATGATCGCGCCATCCTGATGCCGAAAGTTCGAAAACCGCCCCATGCTCTTCGTCCCGCTCTCCTTTCTCGTTGCGCTCGTCCTTGGCATCTTCCTTGTGCGTCTTTTGCGCGAGGGGCGCGACAGCTGGACCGCACATGGCCTCTTCCTGCCCCTGATCGCCCTATACATCCTGCAGAGCCTGCTGGTCGGTCTGCGCTGGGGCTATGGCCTGACACAGGTGCTTGCCATCCTGCCGGTCCTGGCAAGTCTGATGCCGGCGCTTTCCTATCTGGCCTTTCGCGATCTCGCCCGGGAACGGCAGGGAATTTCCGCCGCCGACTGGCCGCATCTGCTGCCCACACTGCTGATTGCGGTGATCCTGCTCATCACCCACCTGCCGGCGGGGCTCGGCATTCCGCCCATCCGGTATATCCCCGTCGATGTCATTCTGATTGCCGTATTCCTTGCCTATGGCCTCGCGCTGCTCTGGCTGGCCCGGCTGGGTCCCGATGGCCTTGTCGCCTCGCGCCTCGACGGCTCCCTGCGCTCCTGGCGCGCGCTGCAGTTGACCGGCATTGCCCTGATCACCTCGGCGCTGACCGATGTCGCGATCAGCCTCGACATGCTCTGGTCCGGCGGTCGCTATTCGCCCATGGTCGTCTCCGCCGCCACCACGCTGATCCTGCTTCTGCTCGGTCTCGGCGCCGTCTGCGCCGGCGAGGAAACAGGCGGGGCCGATGGAGCGGATGCGGAAACAGACCGGTCGGATCGGCCGACATCCGGCCGGGGTCAGGCCGACGCCTTGCCTGCAGCGTCCCCCGATGCCCGGTTGCAAACGGCAGTCGCCTCCACGGCAAGGGCCGCCACCGAAGACCATCACCGCCTTGCCGCCGATCTTGACCGCCTGATGACGGAAAAGCGTCTTTGGACCGACACGAACCTGAACCTAGCCCGTCTCGCCCGCCGCCTTGGCATGCCGGCCCGCGCCGTCTCCGAAGCGGTCAACCGCGTTCACGGCATCAGCGTCTCGCACTACGTCAACAACCACCGCATCACCGAGGCCTGCCGCCTGCTCGCCGAGACAGACATGCCCGTGACCCGCATCCTCTTCGAGGCGGGCTTCATGACCAAGTCCAACTTCAATCGGGAATTTCTGCGTGTCACCGGCGAAAGCCCGAGCGACTGGCGGAGGCGGGTTTCCCCACCTCCCCCTTGAGGGGGAGGTCGCAGCAAAGCGGCGGGTGGGGGTGAACCATACTGCGAGTTCGACGCATCAAGCAGGGAAAATGTTGACACCATCACCCCACCCCGGAGCTGCGCTCCGACCCTCCCCCTCGAGGGGAGGGTGGCTACCCGCCAGCCCCCTCACCCTGCCTCCGCTGCGCTCGGCTTCCCTCTCCCCAAGGGGGAGAGGAGGCTACGGTGTCGCCTCAGTCTCTGCCTACACCTGACCTCACCGCGAATACGCCGTGATCACCTCGAGAAACGCATCCCCATAACGCTCGAGTTTCGATTGCCCGATGCCGGAAATGCCGAGCATTTCGTCTTCGTCCATCGGCCGTTCGTTGGCCATCGCAATCAGTGTCGTGTCGGGGAAGACCACGTAAGGCGGGACGCCCTGGTCTTTGGCGATCTCCATGCGTTTGGCGCGCAGTGCCTCGAACAGCTCGAGGTCGGCGCCATCAAGCCCGGCTCTAGCGCTTGCCGCCCGCGCAGATGAGGCCCCACGCGCAGCCTTGCCTGTTGTGGGCCGGTCCTTGCGGAACCGGACATCGACTTCGCGCTTGAACACGGCGCGTGCCGTCTCCTCAAGCTTAAGCGCGCCAAACGCCGTGTGATCCACCCGCACGTAACCTGCGGCCAGCAACTGGCGAAACACCGATTGCCAGGTCTTTGACGGCAGATCCTTGCCCGCCCCGAAGATCGGCATGTCGGTATGTCCAAACCGCGTCGTCTTGTCGTTCTCATTGCCCAGGAGCACATCGATCAGATGCCCGGTGCCGAAACGCTCGCCGGTGCGATAGACCGCCGCCAGCGCCTTGATCGCCGCGTCGGTCCCCTCCCAGGTCTCGACCGGTTTCAGGCAGGTGTCGCAATTGCCGCAGTTTCCGGCATGGCTCTCGCCAAAATGCTTGAGGATAGCCTGTCTTCTGCAACCGGGCGTCTCGCAGATCGCCAAGAGCGCATTGAGCTTCGCCCGCTCCACCCGCTTGATCTCGTCGGCAGCGCCACCCTCATCGATCATCCGCCCGCGCTGGATGACATCGGCCATGCCATAGGCCATCCACACGTCAGACGGCAGCCCGTCGCGCCCCGCGCGCCCCGTCTCCTGATAATAGGCCTCGACCGAGCCCGGCAGGTCGAGATGCGCGACATAGCGCACATTCGGCTTGTCGATGCCCATGCCGAAGGCGACGGTGGCAACCAGGCAGAGGTCTTCCTCCTTGAGGAAGGCATCCTGATTGGCATCGCGGATCGCCCGGTCCATGCCGGCATGATAGGCAAGCGTCCGGATGCCTTGCGTCTCCAGCCACTCCGCAGTCTCCTCGACCTTGGCGCGCGACAGGCAATAGACGATGCCGCTCGATCCCTTGTGGCGCGACAGAAAGCGCAAGAGCTGCTGGCGCGGCTGGTCGCGCTCGACGATCTCATAGGCGATGTTCGGCCGGTCGAAGGAGGTGGTGAACACCTCCGCCCCCTCAAGCCCTAGCCGCTCGATGATGTCTTCGCGTGTGTGCGGATCGGCCGTGGCAGTGAGTGCCATGCGCGGCACACCCGGAAAGAGGTTGGTCAGCTTGCCGAGTTCGCGATATTCGGGCCTGAAATCATGTCCCCATTGCGAGACACAATGCGCCTCGTCGATGGCAAACAGCGCGATCTCCACGCCTTGCATCATCTCGACGAAGCCCGGGGTCGCGGTGCGCTCCGGCGTCACATAGAGAAAATCGAGTTCGCCGCGCGACAAGGCCCGGCGGATCTCGACATACTCCTCGCGCGAAAGCGTCGAGTTGAGCGCCGCTGCCCGCACGCCCAGGCCTTTCAATGCCTCGACCTGGTCGCGCATCAGCGCAATCAGCGGCGAAACGACGATACCCACACCCGGCCGGCAGAGTGCAGGGACCTGGAAACACAGGGATTTGCCAGCCCCCGTGGGAAACAGCACCACGGCATCGCCGCCGGACACGACATGGGAGACCACCTCCGCCTGGCGCCCGCGAAAGGCCGGATAGCCATAAACGCGCTTCAAGACGGCAAGCGGGGTGTCCCGGCCATGGGCGGAAAACAGCGGATCGGTAAGCGGCTGAGTCGACATGATCAGAGGTTTAGCCGACGGGTGAGGGGATGGCCACAGCAAAGCGGACAGGCGCCCACAAGGGCGCCTGTCCGGCAGAAGCTCACTGTGTTTGGCTCAGCTCCAGCGGTTAAAGTAGCCGTTTACCCGCACGGCCACCTGCTGGTGGTTGAGGTTGACCGCGATGTATTCGTATTGCAGGCCAGTGCTGACGGCGAATTCCTGGAAAGCCTTGTATTCGTGCAGCTCCCAGCCGGGATAGTTGAAGTATTCGTCGAACAGGATGATCGTGCCCGGCACGATGCGCTCACGCAGCTGGGTGAAGACGGTCTGCGTCGACGAGTAGAGATCGCAATCGACATGCAGGAAGGACACCGGTCCCGGATGCGCATCGAGGAAGGTCGGCAGCGTGCGGTCGAACCAGCCGACGACCAGCTCGACATTCGGCTCTACGGGTGGCAGATCGGTGCGGGCAAAGGCGCCCTTTTCATAACCCTCGCGCCAGCCTTCCGGCAGGCCCTCGAAACTGTCGAAACCATAGACGGCACCCGCACGCTGCTGGGCAGTGCGGTTGATCGATTTGCCTGAATAGACGCCGAATTCGAGTGAGAGCCCGGGAACGGTGGCACAGGACAATGCGTAGTCGAGCACATCCGTCGAGCTCTGCAGGCGCTGGGCACCCGTCATCTTCGTGTAGAGATATTGAGAGGAGGTCATGGCCGCAGAGAGGTTTGCCACCGCTTCCAGATTGTGGGATGCCCCGGGCTTCTTGCCGAGCACCTCATTGACGATGAGGGCCACGTATTGAACGAATTGCTGACTGCCTACCTGGATTGCTTCCATTGCCTTTGTTGGATCCTTTGCCCCGAGCGCTTTAGCTTCCTTTCATTTAGACGGCAGGACTTGCTCGAGGCTTGATATGTGCTTGGCCGACAGTCGGTGACATTCCCTGGCCTGCCTGGGGTTTGGGCGTCGTCCAAGCCTGTGCACAGAGACAAAAGGCCCTTGCCGACCAGAGGGTCCCATGGTCCTGTCGGGGTCTTCCCGCCACGACCCAAGGTTCCCAGTCCCCCATGTCCTCCCCCTTGAAACTCTATCTTGCCGGCCCCGAAGTCTTCCTGCCCGATGCCCGCGCCGTTCTCGACGAAAAGGCGGCAATGACCCGCGCCTATGGTTTCGAGCCGATCTGCCCTGGCGATCTCGTCATCCCGCCGGCCCCGACAAAACACCAGTTCGGCCTCAACATCTCCGAGATCGACGAGAGCTTCATGAACCGCGCCGATGGCGTGATTGCCAACCTCACCCCTTTCCGCGGCATTGCTGCCGATCCAGGCACGGTCTTCGAGCTTGGTTATATGTGCGGTGCGGGCAAGATCGTCTCGGCCTATACCAATGTCACCGAGACCCACTTCGACCGCACGCTCGCCTGGTATGACGGCAAGCTGACCCGCGACGCAGACGGCCGCATGCGCGGTTCGGACGGCCATTCGCTCGAGGATTTCGAGATGATCGAGAACCTGATGCTGCATGGCGGCGTCGTCAGGCGCGGCGGCCATATCGCCATCCACAAGGCCAGCCCCGACCGCCTCTATCACGATCTGACCGCTTTCGAGGAATGCCTGAAGGTGCTGGCGGAGAAGGGCTGAGGGCGTCATCCTGACCGGCTGACACCCCTGAGATCAACCGGCTTGCCATTCTAACCAGCCGGTGCTTTTGTCGCACTCCCATCGGAGAGCTTCCCCGTGAACCAGCATGTGACGCCGAAGCCACCGCTCGGCTCCAGTTTCCATCGGCTACTGGCGTCGAGCGGGCTTGCGAACCTCGCCGATGGTATCGGCATTGTCGCCTGGCCGTGGCTCGCCTCGCTGATCACCCGCGATCCCCTGGCGATCGCGCTTGTCGGCGTGGCACAGAAACTCCCCTGGTTCCTGTTCGCCCTGCCATCCGGCGTGATCAGCGATCGGCTGGATCGCCGCTGGCTGGTGATATCAATGGATTTTCTGCGCTGCGCTACACTGCTCGGTCTGGCCCTTGCGCTGGTGATTCCCGGCCTGATGCCGCAGATACCGGTTGCCGATTTCCCCAC
The DNA here is from genome assembly GCA_943372805.1 of Rhizobium sp. Q54. Classification (GTDB taxonomy): domain Bacteria; phylum Pseudomonadota; class Alphaproteobacteria; order Rhizobiales; family Rhizobiaceae; genus Allorhizobium. The sequence goes on along the minus strand of CALSAF010000002.1, from coordinate 2,845 downwards.
CATTCCCCTCTACGGTCTGCTGTTGCTGGCGGCCCTGGTCGTCGGGTTCGCCGAGGTCCTTCGGGACAATTGTGCGATCACGCTCCTGCCATCCATCGTCTCAGCCGACCGGCTGGAAACGGCGAATGGCCGCATGGGCAGCGTGGAAACCGTGATGAACATGATGATCGGCCCGCCGCTCGCCGGCCTCGTCATCGGCCTAGCACTGCCGCTCGCCTTCGGGTTCTATGGCCTCGCTTTCGCGCTTGCCGGCCTGCTGGTCCTGTCGATTCCCGGCAGGTTCCGGACCCTGAGACCCGAGCCGCGCCACTGGGTTGCCGAAATCCGCGAGGGTGCTGCCTATCTCTTCGCCCGCCCCCTGCTGCGCGATCTGGCCATTGCGCTGGGCGTCCTGAATGCCGTCGAGATGATGATGCTGACCGGGCTGGTCCTTTATGGGCAGGAGGTCATGGGCCTGAATTCGGCGCAATACGGCCTTCTTCTGACCGGTGCCGCAGCTGGCGGCGTGATTGGCGGCTGGGCGGCGAGGTCGTCATCCGCCGCATCGGCCAGTCCGCCTGCCTGCGGCTCGCCACGGCAACCTTCCTCGTCCAGGCGCTCGTCATCCTCTTGGCCCCGCTGCCGGTGCTCGTCTGGCTGAGCTTCTTCCTCGTGGCGGTGACCAGCATGATCTGGAACATCATCACGCTGTCCCTGCGCCAGCGCGCCGTGCCGCCGCATCTGCTCGGCCGGGTCAACAGCGTCTACCGCTTCTTCGGTCTGGGCACGATGCCGCTCGGTCTCGTTCTCTCAGGCATCAGCGTCACGCTGGCCGAAACCGTCCTGCCGCGTAGTGCAGCCCTGGCCGTGCCCTTCGCACTGGCGGCGATCCTGTCTGTCCTGCTGCTCGCCGGCCTCTGGACGCGCGTTTCGCCAAAGGCGCTGGCTGCGTTTGACGGGCGATGATGGGCCACCCACCTCCCCCTCAAGGGGAGGGTGAAGCCCTCACCCGATCGGCTCAAACACCATCGAATGCCCGTTGATGCAGTAGCGCAGACCCGTCGGCTTCGGGCCGTCGGGGAAAACGTGGCCGAGATGTCCGCCGCAATTGGCGCAGCGGATTTCGGTGCGCACCATGCCGAAGGCGGTGTCGCGATGTTCGGTCACGGCATCGGGCTTCACCGGCTCGAAATAGCTCGGCCAGCCGCAACCGGCGTCGAACTTGGTGTCGGAAACGAACAGCGCCTCGTCACAGGCCGCGCAGCGATAGAGGCCCTTTTCGAAACTGTTCCAGTAGGGGCCGGTAAAGGCACGCTCGGTGCCGTGTTCGCGCAGGATGCGGTATTGCTCCGGCGTCAGCTGTTCGCGCCATTCGGCATCCGTCTTGACGATCTTCGGGGCGTTGGTGGTGTTGGACATCATCTTCTCCTTGGGCGAGTGCCGGGATTGTCGCCAAGTTTATCCCGGCTCAAGTTGCACTATAGATAGGGTCCTCGTCGGCGGGCGGCAATTCTCCCTCTGCTCCCTTTGGTCGCGCAAACCCGCCCTCCCTTTCACGCGAAACTGAAATACATGGCCATCATCTCACCGAAACGTGGGTTGACGCGTCCGTGAAGGGGGGAAGTTCCGTTTTTGCTTGAGACGAAGGTTGGCTTGTCCTAACACGGTCGCACCTTGTATCGACGGATGATCGAAAGCCGATCCGATGCCCACGGGGAGATGGAATGCCTGAGATGACGAGCGACCTGACCTGGGTCGCGATGCTGTTGCCCTTCGCCGCCGCAGTTCTGGCGCCCTGGCTCACGGCTCGAACAGGTGCGAATGCCGCCTGGCTCCTGGCCCTCGCGCCGGCGCTGGCCTTTGCCCACTTCGCCGGTTTCCTGCCGGAGATCGCCGCCGGCGAACGGGTCACTGGCGGCTATGCCTGGGTGCCGAGCCTCAATCTCTCCTTCTCCTGGTTCATCGACGGCTTGTCGCTGACCTTCGCACTGCTGATCACCGGCATCGGCACGCTGATCGTGCTTTATGCCGGCGGCTATATGAAGGGCCATCCGCAGCAGGGCCGCTTCATCGGTTTCATCCTGCTCTTCATGGGTGCGATGCTCGGTCTCGTCGTCTCCGACAGCTTCCTGATGCTCTTTGTCTTCTGGGAACTGACCTCGATCACCTCCTTCCTGCTGATCGGCTTCGATCACACCCGCGAAGCCTCGCGCCGCGCAGCGCTCCAGGCACTGGTCGTCACCGGCGGCGGCGGCCTCATCCTGCTCGCGGGCATGATCTTCATCTGGAACATCACCGGTGTCAGCCAGCTCTCGCTTCTGCTCGCCACGGGTGACGCGCTGCGCGAAAGCCCGTTTTATCTCGCGGCTCTCTTCCTGGTGCTCGGCGGTGCCTTCACCAAGTCGGCCCAGTTCCCCTTCCATTTCTGGCTGCCCAACGCCATGGAAGCGCCGACCCCGGTCTCGGCCTATCTGCATTCCGCCACCATGGTGAAGGCCGGCGTCTATCTGCTGATGCGCCTCAACCCGGTCATGGGCGAAACGCCGGCCTGGGAGATCCTGCTTCCCTTCTTCGGCGGCATCACGCTGATCGTCGGTGCCGTGCTTGCCGTGCGCCAGACGGATCTCAAGCTGATGCTCGCCTATACGACGGTCGCCTCCCTCGGTCTTCTGGTCATGCTGACCGGCTTTGACACCGAATATGCGGTCGAGGCGGCGGTGCTTTATCTTGTCGCCCATTCGCTGTTCAAGGGTGCGCTCTTCATGGTCGCGGGTGCGATCGACCACGAGGCCGGCACGCGCGACATCACCAGGCTGGGCGGCCTTGGCAAGCTGATGCCGATCACCTTCGCCGCCGCCATCCTCGC
>CALSAF010000001.1:0-72523 GCA_943372805.1 Rhizobium sp. Q54 | reverse complement strand
CGGAGCTGCGTCGATCTGATCGTAGGCCTTGAACTCACCAAAGTACTTGGTGATCGCTGCCGTCAGAGACGTCTTGCCGTGGTCGACGTGGCCGATCGTGCCGATGTTGACGTGCGGCTTGTTGCGCTCAAACTTACTCTTTGCCATTTGAATGCTTCCTGTGAACGAAACGGGGTTGCCCCGGCGAACCGGTTTGGTCCCGCCGTTTAAGGCTTTCATGCGCAATGCGCAAGCGTTAAATGACAAGCCTCCCAGAGGCCGAAACGCAGGGTTTCCACAGCCTAATCCAGTCCATGCGCAAAGCGGTTCACGCAAGGCGATGCAACGGTGGAAAACCGTTTGAAATTCATAAGTTAGGATTGAAAGTGGCTGGAGCGGGTAACGGGAATCGAACCCGTGTATTCAGCTTGGAAGGCTGCTGCTCTACCATTGAGCTATACCCGCATTTTCAGATCCGAGGACGAATGGTGGAGAGAGTTGGATTTGAACCAACGTAGGCTGAGCCAACGGATTTACAGTCCGTCCCCTTTAACCACTCGGGCATCTCTCCATTCTTTCGTCCGGATCTGGCGACCAAGCTTTGTAGTCCAGACCAGAGTGCGTCGCCCCCTGATCTGCGGCGGGTATATGACGGCCCAACCGGCTCATGTCAACACGAAGTTTGACGAAAAATTCCGAAAAGTTTCATGGGCCCGACACACACGGGATTTTCCGCACAGGTCTATGCCCGCCCCTTGCCCATGGTTATAAGAGCGCATGGCCAAAGATCCGAAAATCGACAAAACCGCCCGTGACACCCATTATGCGACGCTGCGCCGACAGGTGCGCGATGCCAAGCGTGAGCGGGGCGAAATCCCCACGCCAGGGCCGCAGAAGCCGCGCAAGAGCAATGCCGACTGGACGCCGCCGAAGCTCGCGCCGGAGCAGGTCTTGCTCTACGGCCTGCACACGGTGCGCGCCGCTCTCGACAATCCCGAACGCAAGCTGATCAAGCTTTCGGCGACGCAAAATGCATTGGTGCGGCTCGAGATTGCATCTGTGGAAAACCTCGGCATTCCCTTCGAGACGGTGACGCCACAGGATCTCGACAAGATCCTTGGACCGGAAGCGATCCACCAGGGCGTCATGCTCGAGACGCGCCCCCTGCCCCCGCGCAGGCTTGAGGCACTGAAGGACAGCCCGCTGATCCTCGTGCTCGACCAGGTGACAGACCCGCACAATGTCGGCGCCATCATGCGTTCTGCGGTCGCCTTCGATGCGGGTGCCGTCATCACGACGCAGCGGCACAGCCCGACAGAATCGGGTGTGCTGGCGAAATCTGCCTCAGGTGCGCTGGAACTCATCCCCTATATCCAGGTGACCAATCTCGCCGATGCGCTGAATGAGCTGCACAAGCTCGGCTTCTTCTCGGTCGGCCTTGATTCGGAAGGTCCGGCACCGATGGAAGGCACGCTCGCCGGCAACCGCATCGCGCTGGTGCTGGGATCCGAGGGTAAGGGACTGAGGCAGAAGACGCGGGAGACCGTCTCTGCCCTCGCCCGCCTCGACATGCCCGGCGCGATCAAGTCGCTGAACGTTTCGAACGCCGCTGCGATCGCGCTCTATGCATCACGCCAACATCTGGCGACCAAGGGCTGATGAGGCTCGTCTTCACCGACCTCGACGGAACGCTGCTCGACCATGACAGCTATTCCTTCGAGGCGGCGCGGCCAGCACTCGACCTTCTGGAGACACGGGGCATTCCCGTGATCCTCGCGAGCAGCAAGACAGAAGCCGAGATGCGTCCGATCGCAGAAGCGATCGGGATTTCCTATCCGATGATCGTGGAAAACGGCGCCGGCGTTGTCGGCCTTGGCAGTGACGCTGCGCCTCCCGATCAGCATTCGTCGAGTCCTTACAGCCACCTGCGGTCATTTCTTAGGGAATTACCTAAGGAGCTTGGCGCCTGTTTCGAAGGCTTTGGTGACTGGGACGTTGCGCGTGTTTCCGAGGAGACCGGCCTCCCACTCCACGCTGCCGACCTTGGGCGCCAACGGCACTTTTCCGAGCCGGGGCGCTTTACCGGCACCGAGGCACAGAAGCAGGCCTTCATCGCACTGCTCGATGCGCAAGGTTTTACAGCCGTCCAAGGCGGGCGCTTCTTCACGCTGATGCCGAAGACGTCGAAGGCCGAACGGATGGCCGAGGTCGTCGCGCACTATCGACGCCTGACCGGCGAGACGATCCGGACGGTTGCGCTTGGCGATGCGCCGAATGATCTGGCCATGCTGGAAGCGGCCGATTGCGGCATCATCATCGCCAATCCCGCGCATCATCCGCTGCCCGTCACAAAAAGGGAGAAAGCGGGTGCGATCCTGCGCTCGGAACAATTCGGCCCTCAGGGCTGGAACACAATGATCCATCAACTCGTTGCCACGGGGTTTCTCTGAGCCGGCCGCAACCGGCTCCCTTGACGAAAGGAATAGACATGGCGGATTTTCACCAGAACGGCGTTGTTGCCACCCTGCACAATCTCAGGGAGCGCTCGCTGGAGCGGATGGAGAAGGAACTCTCGGTCTTTTCCGCCTCCCGTCCAATCACGCTGATCCTGCCGTCACTCTATTCCGAGCTTGAGGCCCCGGCCCTCGAACACATCGTGTCGGAACTCTCGCAGGCCCCTTACATCGCTGAGATCGTCATTGGCCTGGATCAGGCGGACGAGGTGCAGTTCAAACACGCCAAGCAGTATTTCTCCCGCCTGCCGCAGAAGCACACGATTCTCTGGCATGACGGGCCGCGCATGCTTGCTGTCGACGAGAAGCTGAAGGCGGAGGACCTGTCGCCCGACCAACCGGGCAAGGGTCGCAATGTCTGGTTCTGCATGGGATATGTGCTGGCCGGCCGCCAGGCAGGCGTCGTTGCCCTGCATGACTGCGACATCACCACCTATTCGCGCGACATGCTGGCACGGCTCGTCTATCCCGTGGCCAATCCGCGTTTCCCTTACGTATTTTCCAAGGGCTACTACCCGCGCATTGCCGACCGGTCACTGAATGGCCGCGTGACCCGCCTTCTGGTGACGCCGCTGCTGCTCAGCCTCGAAAAGGTGATCGGTCACCACCCCTATATCGATTACCTGAAGGCATTCCGCTATCCGCTGGCGGGAGAATTCGCGATGCAGACGCAGATCCTTTCGGACATCCGCATCCCCTCCGACTGGGGGCTGGAGATCGGCGTTTTGTCGGAGCTGTGGCGGAACTATTCCAACCATGCGATCTGCCAGGTGGATATTGCCGACGCCTATGATCACAAGCACCAGCCGCTCTCGCCCGAGGATGCAGCCAAGGGCCTGTCGCGCATGTCAGTTGACATTACCAAGGCGCTTTACCGCAAGCTCGCAACGGACGGTGTCGTCTTCGGGCAGGACGCCTTTCGGACGCTGAAGGCGACCTATTATCGGACGGCGCTCGATCTGGTGGAAACCTATTATCATGACGCACGGATGAACGGGCTGACGACCGACCGGCATCGCGAGGAGCAGGCGGTGGAGCTGTTCGCCGCGAACCTGATCGAGGCGGGTCAGGTCTATCTCGACAATCCCAATGCGACACCCTTCATGCCGAGCTGGAACCGGGTGCAAAGCGCCCTGCCCGATCTCTTGCGCGACATACAGGAGGCTGTGCGTCTCGATGCCGAGGACTGATGTCGGTCCGCCCCTGCCGTTGCGTCACATCGCCGGGCGGCAGGTGAGATCGCCATCGGTGGCAACGAAGGTGGTTCCGGATGCCGAGAGCTTGCGCTCGACGGGATAGTCGATGACGCTCGGCCAGGCTTCAATGTCCTTCACGGCATTCGGATCGGCGTCGATTGCCGGCTGATAGGCGGGGCGGCAGTCCGGCAGGAGGCGATCGGCGGCGAGACCAAGCTCCTTGCGGATGGTTGTCGCACAGGCATCCGGGGCGGCGAGCAGCGAGCAGGACGCCGCGAAGGTGCGGCGGTAGCGCAGGGTGAGCTCTTCGCCGGCCAGGGACAGAAGCGAGAATTCGCCGGCGATCACGTCATCCATCAGCCGCGAACCGGTACGAGCATCATAGACGACGAAGGGCATGCCGCCATTCCAGCCATCGGCGCCGCGGAAAAAGGCGTAAGGTCCAACGCCCCCCCAGAGATAGCCGGCGGTGTCGTCCTCGATCTTCCGGTCCAGCGTCGGGTTGAGCTGGCATGGGCCTTCGGAAGGTGCAATGTAGAGACCAGCCGCACCCTTTTCGCCCAGATCCAATTCCTTCAGGGCGAAGTCGGGATAGCGCAGGCAGGTGAGCCTGCCCTTCATGTCGAAGCCGGTGTCCTTTTCGGAAAGCTCGACCTCGGCCCGCGTCGCCCGGTCGAACTGGCCGGTGACCTCACCGGCATTGCGGCAGGTGACGGGCGCCATGCGACCAATGGCGAACTGCAGCTCCTCGCCCTTGCCCCGCAATTCGTAGCGGCCGTTCGAATACCAGAAGCCACTTGCCGCCGGCTGCTGCGGAAGGGCAACCTTCGAGCCGTCCGACAGGGCCAGGTCCGCCGTCGTTTCGCTGAAGGTTACCGTAAGCGCCGTGCCGTCTTCACAGGCATACTTGATGTCGGCGGCCCGGCTTGCTGCGGGAAGCATCAGTACGGCAGTCGCGGCCAATGCCAGGCCGGCAGTAAACGTCTCGCGCATCAGGTCTCCCTCGGCTGTCGGTCGAGACCATGCCAAAGAATGGCCCGCGAGGACAATGGCAAAAACGATCACATGTGATGAGAAATGGTGCCCCCGGCAGGGTTCGAACCCGCGACCCCCTGATTACAAATCAGGTGCTCTACCAACTGAGCTACAAGGGCAGTGCGGGGTGTTTAGGCGGAAAACGGTTTGCGGTAAAGCAAAAAATCGGCGAAAGGTTAGCACGAATGGTGAAAATCCACCGCTGCCGGGAACCGCCGATGCGGTGGTCAGCCGAACTGATTTCGGGGCGAAACGGCTTGTGGTTACAGGCATTTGTCATATACCACTTGGCGACATCTCATCAGGGCTCGCCATGTCTCGCACGTTCCGGTCGCTCGCCTTCATCGCTTCCAATACGGACGAAGCCCAGGCTTCGCGCAATGAACTGATTCGTCTCTACGGCCATAGCGAGCCGGCGGATGCGGACGTGATCGTGGCGCTCGGGGGCGACGGCTTCATGCTGCAGACGCTGCATGACACGATGAACAGCGGCAAGCTGATCTACGGAATGAACCGCGGTTCTGTCGGCTTCCTGATGAACGACTATTCGACCGACAATCTCACGGAGCGGATCGCAGTCGCCGTCGAGAACGAATTCCACCCGCTGAAAATGACGACGAGTAACACCGACGGCTCGACATCCTTTGCACTCGCGATCAACGAGGTCTCGGTGTTGCGCCAGTCCTACCAGGCAGCCAAACTGCGTGTGGTGATCGATGGCAAGGTGCGGCTGGAGGAACTGATCTGCGACGGATTGATGGTGGCGACACCGGTTGGATCGACGGCCTACAATCTTTCCGCCCATGGACCGATCCTGCCGCTCGAAGCGCCGCTGCTCGCGTTGACCCCCGTCAGCCCCTTCCGCCCGCGCCGCTGGCGTGGGGCGCTGTTGCCGGACAAGGTGACGGTGGTGCTCGAAGTGCTGGAACCAGAGAAGCGTCCGGTTAATGCGGTGGCTGACCATACCGAGGTGAAGTCGATTCTCCGCGTGGAGATCGCCCAGTCGGAGGATACCACGGCGCGGATCCTCTCCGATTCGGATCGTTCGTGGTCCGACCGGATCATTGCCGAACAGTTTTCCGATTGAGGCTCCCATGAAGGTTTGCAATCCGGCCGCCTTGCTGCTCACCCTGTTCCTCTGCCATCCCGCCGCAGCAGCAGAGGACATCGAGCAGCTGCCCCTCACCGCAACCTTCGTGATCAGCGGTGGCTATTGGGAATCAGGGGCGGAAGGCGTGGCGGGGGGCGACACCGCCGTCAAAGCCGGCGAACGGGGCTATTACAAGCTTGTGGCAATCCGCCAGCCGGACAGGACGGCGCGCATCCACCTGCAGATGGTTGCATCCGGGCAGAGTGGGCTTCGGCTGGTCGAGAGCGTGGAGCTGGAAGAATTCACCGCGATCAAGCCTTACGTGACCGGCATCCGCCCGGAAAGCATGACCGGTGTTGCCGCGACCCCGGGTTTCTTCGCCACTGTCTATCTGAAGACGGCACCCGATACCGACCGTGTCGAGGAATGGACGGTGCTGATCGACGAGCTGGGTGACATCCGCGTGGAACGGGCGAGCAACTGAGGCCTCCGATCTTGCCATCCAATCCATATCTGGCATCCACCGGCTTTCGATAGACTCACGCCTGGCTGTTGAGAAAAGCGACGGCGTGTGCGGCGACCTCATCATGAAGATGCCTTCGATCGATACCTGGCGAATCGATACATATCTCGGGCTCCAGGGACTGACCGAGCGCGGTACATTGATCGAGGAAGATGTAGTGACCGACCTGCTCGCCTATGAGCTTCAGTTCCGAATTGGGGAGCCTCTTGGCAAGCCATGCGGCACATTCGTCTACCGGTGCCTCCCTATCTGCTTGACCGACCGTGATGGCAACAGGCCGCTGAATCACTTGGAGGCTTTCCTCCTCAAACGCACGAACCGTGGGCGCTGGAGCACAGAGAAAACCAGCGCGAATGCGGTCGTCACGGAATGATGCAGATTGCCTCTCATAGGACAGCCGGAAAGCCCGGCTCCGCTCGAGAAGCGCGGCAATATGATCTACCAGGTCAGGGAATTCGCGCGGGCCCTTGCCAAACGGCATGTCTCTCGCCCAGTGCTGGAAACGACTTAAGTCCGTAATTGCGCCCAAACTGCAGACGACCGTGTATCCGCCCAAGGAGAAGCCGGCAGCATAGATCCTATCACCGTCCGCAATCCGGCTGAACGGTCCCTTTGAAAGGTGGAAATCCAGCGCGACCGAAAGATCACGCGATCTTTCCCACCAGCACAGAAAGCCCTCCGCGCAATATGCCTCCCTGGCAGTATTACCATGGTGATCGATCCCAATGGTGAGATACCCCGCCCTCGCCAAGCGATGCGCCAACCATGACATGCTTGCGACCGCTCCGCCTGTTCCGTGGGAGAAGACGACCACCGGCAGTCGGCGCGCCCCAGTCTCGGCGCTGACGTCGCAGACGGGTTCACTCATAAAGATTCCGGCAGGTGGCGAAATGCCGGCATCATGGCCTGCGGATTGCCTGGGCACTGGATACCAGGCACTCCACCAGATCGGGCGCGCATCCGATTCATCCCAGTTCGAGCGTAAAGGATCGGAGATCAGACCCGACGAAAACCCAACAGCCAACATGCCCCCGCTCCGTTCCCGTGTGTCGATGACAGACTGAGAAAATTCAGCTTGAAAATCAAACGGAAAAGGCCGCCCGGAAACCGGACGGCCTTAGTGTTCATTTCGCCGAAAGCCCGGCCCTATCAATCGATGTCGGACACTTCCGAGGCCTTGCCGCTGATGCGATGGGCGAGAGCCGCTTCCATGAACTCGTTGAGTTCGCCGTTCAGGACGCTATCCGGATCGGTGCTTTCGACGCCAGTGCGCAGGTCCTTGACCAGCTGGTAGGGCTGCAGAACATAGGAGCGGATCTGATGACCCCAGCCGATATCCGTCTTGGAGGCGGCTTCGGCATTGGCCAGTTCTTCGCGCTTCTTCAGTTCGACCTCGTAGAGGCGCGCGCGCAGCATGTCCCAGGCCTTGGCCTTGTTCTTGTGCTGCGACCGCTCCTGCTGGCACGACACCGCGATGCCGGTCGGAATGTGCGTGATGCGCACGGCCGAGTCAGTGGTGTTGACGTGCTGACCGCCGGCGCCCGAGGAGCGGAAGGTATCGATGCGGCAATCGCTCTCGTTGATGTCGATCTGGATCGAGTCATCGACCACCGGGTAGACCCAGATGGACGAGAAGGATGTGTGACGGCGGGCGTTCGAATCATAGGGCGAGATGCGCACCAGGCGGTGCACGCCCGACTCGGTCTTCATCCAGCCATAGGCATTGTGTCCCTTGACGAGGATCGTCGCTGACTTGATGCCGGCTTCTTCACCGTCGTGCATTTCCAGCACTTCCACCTTGAAACCCGAGCGTTCAGCCCAGCGCGTATACATGCGCAGAAGCATATTGGCCCAGTCCTGGCTTTCCGTGCCGCCGGCGCCGGAATGCACTTCGACATAGGTGTCGTTGCCGTCGGCCTCACCTGAAAGCATTGCTTCGACCTGGCGGCGGGCCGCTTCGGTCTTCAGGGCCTTCAGCTGGTCCTCGGCGTCCTTGACGACGGTTTCGTCGCCCTCTTCCTCGCCCATCTCGATCAGCTCGATGTTGTCGTTCATCGCCTGTTCGAGGCGCTTGACGCCAGCAATGCTGTCATCCAGCTGCTGGCGCTCGCGCATCAGCTTCTGGGCTTCCTGGGCATCGTTCCAGAGGTTCGGGTCCTCTGCCTTGTTGTTCAACCAGTCCAGCCGTCTTATCGCCTGATCCCAGTCAAAGATGCCTCCTCAGCAGGCTTATGGCCTGCTTGATTTCGTCGACGACATTCTCGATTTCATTGCGCATGCGTTGCGTTCTCAACCTCTGAAACTGGTGAAAATCTGGCCTTCCGCATAGTTGCGCCCGGCCCTGTTGTAAAGAGCCGGGGCCGCGGAATGAAGTGAGATGGATCAGAACAGGCCGCCGGACCCGGAGGTCACCGCCTGGTTGGCCTGCGGCGAGTCGCGCAGGATTTCCTCCGGCGGGGCATAACCATCCATGCCGATGATCGAGAGGGTATCGGCGGGCCCCGTGCCGGGCTTGAAAGCCTCGATGATCGTATCTGGCTCGCCCTCGAGCGCAAACATGCCGGTGGTGCGGTTGACCGCTATGAAGCTCATGCCGGCCGGCACGAAGAACTGGCCAGGCGGCGTGTTGGCCGTCGCCATATGCATGAAGTCGTTGAAAACGGGGGCTGCGAGCGAGCCACCGGTCGAGCCACGGCCCATCGGGGCAGGCTGATCGAAGCCGATATAGACGCCGGCGACGAGATCCGGCGTGTAGCCGATGAACCATGCATCCTTTTCGTCGTTGGAAGTGCCGGTCTTGCCGGCGACGGGACGGTCAAGCTTGATCTTGCCCGCTGCGGTGCCGCGCGTGACGACACCCTCCATCATCGAGGTGATCTGATAGGCGGTCATGGGATCGAGAACCTGATCACGGTTGTCGACGACGACAGGCTCCTCCTGCCCGCTGAACCGCTCGGCATTGCAGGTTTCGCAGATCCGGTCCTCATGGCGGAAAATGGTCTTGCCATGGCGGTCCTGGATACGGTCGATCAGCGTCGGCTTGATCTGCTTGCCGCCATTGGCAAAGACCGCATAGGCGGAGACCATGCGCAATACGGTGGTTTCGCCCGAGCCCAGCGACATCGCGAGCACCGGGTTCATCTTGTCGTAGATGCCGAAGCGCTCGGCATATTCCGCGACCAGATTCATGCCCATGTCGTTGGCGAGGCGAACCGTCATCAGGTTTCGCGACTTCTCGATGCCCAATCGCAGCGTCTGGGGGCCAGCCGATCCACCGCCATAGTTCTGCGGACGCCAGACCTGGCCGCCGGATACGAATTCGACGGGAGCGTCGAGGATGACCGAGGCCGGGGTGTAGCCGGTGTCGAGGGCCGCAGCATAGACAAAGGGCTTGAAGGACGAACCGGGCTGGCGCATGGCCTGGGTGGCACGGTTGAATTCGGACTGGGAATAGGAGAAGCCGCCGGAAATGGCCAGAACGCGGCCGGTGTGCGGATCCATCGCAACGAGACCACCCTGGACCTTGGGCAACTGGCGCAGGCGATAGGCGCTCGCCCCCTCTTCCAAGGCCTCGACATAGACGACATCGCCCGGCGAGAGCACGCCTTCAGGCGACTTTGCCGACTTGCGGTCGCCGGTGGCCGAGCGATAGGCCCATTCCATGTTATCGGGAGCAATACGGCCGCGCGCACGGTCGGCGACCACCTTGCCACCCGCTTCCTTTGCGGGCTGCAGGCCGATGTCGACGCCGTCGGACGCAACGTCGAGGACAACGGCCACCTTCCATTCCGGCACATCGGCCAGGCCAGGGATCTCGGCGAGCGGCACACCCCAGTCGCCGTCGAGCGGGATCTGCTTGATGGGGCCGCGGAAGCCGCGTCGCTGGTCATAGGTCAGCAGTGCAGATTGCAGCGCCTTGCGCGCGGCAATCTGCATCTGCGGATCGAGCGATGTGCGAACGGACAGGCCACCTTCATAGAGAGCCTTGTCACCATACTTCTCGATGATCTGGCGGCGAACCTCCTCGGCAAAATAGTCGGAGGCGAAGAGCGACGAGCCGCTGCGGCGCAGGTTGACACCGAGCGGCTGCTGCTTGGCGTTCTCGCCCTCCTCCCGAGAGACGAAACCGTTCTCGACCATGCGATCGACAACCCAGTTGCGGCGCTCAAGCGCTGCGGCCTCACGGCGGAAGGGATGGTAGTTGTTGGGGCCCTTGGGCAGAGCCGCGAGATAGGCGGTCTCGGCGATGGTCAGCTCGGTGACCGACTTGTCGAAGTAGGTCAGCGCGGCGCCGGCGATGCCATAGGCGTTCAGGCCGAAGAAGATTTCGTTCAGATAGAGTTCGAGGATCTTGTCCTTCGAATAGGTCTGCTCGATGCGGAAGGAGAGGATCGCTTCCTTGATCTTGCGGTCCATGGTCTGGTCGGAGGACAAAAGGAAGTTCTTCGCCACCTGCTGGGTAATCGTCGAGGCGCCGACCGGGCGGCGACCGGAACCGAGGTTCTGGACGTTCACGAGGATGGCGCGGCCGAGGCCGTAGATGTCGACGCCGGGATGATTGTAGAAATTCTTGTCTTCCGCCGACAGGAATGCCGCCTTGACGCGATCCGGGATCGCCTGGATCGGCAGGAACAGGCGCCGCTCACGCGCATATTCGGCGACCAGGGCACCGTTGCCGGCATGGATGCGCGTCGTCACCGGTGGCGAATAGCTCGCCAGGACCTCGTAGTTCGGCAGATCCTTGGTCACCTCGTTCAGATAGACCGCGACGACGGCCGCGACGCCGAGCGCAAGCACGGACGCCAATCCGAAGAGATATCCAATCAGTCTGATCATGTTTCCGCTACCGGCTCTGCTTCAGGTTCCGCGCGCTGTACCAAGCTTCGCATACCCTGTGGCGTTTTGCACGTCATGCGGTGGATGGCAAGACATGCGGACTTGCTGTGAAAGGCGGAGCGATTCGAGATCGCTCACCCTTGCGTGACTTCCCCCCGAGTAACGGACACAATGTGAGGAAAATAGGGCCGTTAGCAGCGAAGCGCCGCTCGGTCACAGGTTCCTGAACCGATGTTGCCTAACCGCCATTGGCAAGGGCGGGCTCACGATAGCGCTTGATCGCTTCGACGAGGAGGTCCGCAACCCGATCGCGCCACACGGGATCGAGCAACAGCTTCTCGTCTTCCTTGTTCGACAGGAAACCGAGTTCAAGCAGGATGGAGGGCACGTCCGGCGCCTGGAGCACCCGGAAGCCGGCATGGCGATGCGGGTTGTTGATCAGCGAAATCTGCCCCTCGAAGGACCCGACGACGGCCTGGGCCATGGCGATGGAGAAGGCCTGGGTCTCACGTCGCGTCAGGTCGAGAAGAATATCGTTGACCTCAGCTTCCGTTTCGTTCGGCAAGACAACACCGCCAATCGTATCGGAGAAGTTCTCCCGTTCGGCCAACTGGGCGGCCATATGGTCGGAAGCCTTGTCCGAGATTGTGTAGACGGTGGCGCCGCGGATATCCGCCTGACGGAGCGTATCGGCATGCAGCGAGATCAGGAGGTCAGCGCCCTTCTGGCGCGCGATCAGTACACGCTCCGAAAGGGAAAGGAACTTGTCCGCATCCCTCGTCATCACCGCGCGGATCCCGGGCTGGCCTTTGAGCTTTTCATTGAGGATCCTGGCAAAGGCCAGCGTTATGTCCTTCTCCGCCGTCTTGGTGGAGGCGCCGGTGGCGCCGGCGTCGATCCCGCCATGGCCCGCATCGATCGCGATCACAAATTCATCCATGGCAGGGGTCGTGATCGCAACGGTCGCCGGTGCTGCGGTGTTGCCGTCGGGGCCGGCCCATGCCTGGGCGGATACGAGCGCGGCAAAATCCTGCTGCGGCACCAGTTCCGCATCGAGCACCAGGCGATAGCCGTTGCCGTCCTCGTTGGCCACAACGTCAGCCCCGACCAGCCGGGCGGGACGCGCGGCCGTGAGCACGAGGCGTGCGGATGTCGCATCCATCGAGCCGTACCGGATGTCGCTGAACAGACCTGTCGCCTGAAGGTCCTTCTCGGCGAAGGCGAAGGCCGTGGCAGGCAGGTCGACGACGATACGGTCGGGATTGGCGATGTAACGCGTCTCGACGGCCGGCTCGCGGTCGAAGTCCAGCACGATGCGGGTTCGCGCCTCGTCACCGGCGATGCGGGCGGCGTAAGCGACCAGGCGGGTATCGGGGGCTTCCGCCGTGACGGCGCTGGCGCCGGCGGCGACCAGGACAACAGGGCTCGCCACGAGCATCGTCGCCAGAACGATTCGGGCACAAAGCGCCAGTTTTCGCCCTGCAGACAGCACCAAACCTCTTCTCAACTCAGGCCCCCGTGATGGTCGCGACAAAACTGTGACACACATCACAAGCTGCACGTCGCGCCATTTTTTGCAATTGTCCGCCGCATTGTCTCCCCGTCGCGGCCCGACGGGCGTCAAAATTGCGGTTTGTGACCGCTTTTGCCTTCGGAATCACACGGAATGAGACAGTCCCTGTAATTCACTGCCATTATGGCATAAATTCGTTTGCTCTTGCTATTGTGACGTAGAAAACATACAAGGCAAACGAGGGATAAAAGTGCAAACGGGATAGAGTTTCCGCCTACGGCTGCCAACCTCAGACAATGGAATTGGCGCCTGTTCAACCGGACATTCATCTGCCGTATCCGCATTTTTTCCTGAAACTGGTTCAACACGCCGGCAGGGTCGGCACAGCATCGGTGGCTCTCCACCAACAGCTCTTCACCGAGCATTCATCGGATCCCGAGGGGTCCATATCATTGTCGTTGACGTACGGTTTTTGATGTCTTTGCAACAGGTTTACATAACCAGGAACGGATCGGGATCAGAAAGTGTCCCGCTGTCCGTCCGTATGTTGCAAACCCGGTCATCCGTGCGGCCACATCTATATCCGGCGCACAGTCCGCTAGGTTCCAGCCGCTTTCAAGTTCAGCGCGCGGGTGGACCACCGACCGAGGGCGCCGAGGAGCACAGCTTAAATGGCAGACAAAATGCTAATCGACGCGTCTCACGAAGAAGAGACGCGCGTTGTCGTCGTTCGCGGTAACCGTATTGAAGAATTCGACTTCGAATCCCAACACAAGAAGCAGATACGCGGCAATATCTATCTGGCGAAAGTAACGAGGGTCGAGCCCTCGCTGCAGGCCGCTTTCGTTGACTACGGCGGCAACCGCCACGGCTTCCTGGCCTTCGCCGAAATTCACCCCGACTATTACCAGATCCCGCTTGCCGACCGTCAGGCGCTGCTTCGTGCGGAAGCCGAAGAGCATCGCAAGGAAAACGACGTCGAGGGCGATGAGGTCTTCAACGACCCTGCCCTGCAGGATCAGCCCGACATCGGCATCAACACCACCAATTCCGTCGCCTCGGCGATCGTTGACGATGTGGCCGCCGAACTCGCAGCCGAAGCCGATGCCGACATCGCGGCAGCCGCTTCTGCCGAAGGCGAGAGCGAGGCCGTTGCCAAAGAGCCCGCCGCCAAGGCCAAGCCGAAGCGCGTCCGCAAGCCTCGCGCCAAGAAGGCCGCCGCCAAAGAGGTGACTTCCGAGGACGGCAGCGAAGGCTCCGACGATGCCGAAGGCGGCACGATCGCTGCCATGGTCGACATGGACGAAATCTCCGAGGAAGCCGGCGGACGCCGTGGCGGCCGTCGCGACGATGATGACGGCGACGATGATGACGACGATGGTCACATCGAGGAAAAGGAAGAAATCGAATCCGTTGGCGCCGAAGACGCCATGGAAGAGGTTCCGGACCGCGTCTCGCGCAAGCCGCGCAAGCAGTATCGCATCCAGGAAGTGATCAAGCGCCGGCAGATCCTGCTGGTGCAGGTCGCCAAGGAAGAGCGCGGCAACAAGGGTGCGGCGCTGACCACCTATCTGTCGCTGGCCGGTCGTTACTCGGTTCTGATGCCGAACACGGCGCGTGGCGGCGGCATTTCCCGCAAGATCACGCAGCCGACCGACCGCAAGCGGCTGAAGGAAATTGCACGTGGTCTCGAAGTGCCGCAGGGCATGGGCGTGATCCTGCGCACCGCCGGTGCAAACCGCACCAAGGTCGAGATCAAGCGCGACTTCGAATATCTGATGCGCCTGTGGGAGAACGTCCGCACGCTCACGCTCGCCTCGACTGCGCCGTGCCTGGTCTATGAAGAGGGCTCGCTGATCAAGCGCTCGATCCGCGACCTCTACAACAAGGACATTTCCGAGATCATCGTCTCGGGCGAAGAAGGCTATCGTGAAGCGAAAGACTTCATGAAGATGCTGATGCCGAGCCATGCCAAGGTGGTTCAGCCCTATCGCGACCTGCATCCGATCTTCGCCCGCTCGGGCATCGAAGCCCAGCTCGACAAGATGCTGCAGCCGCAGGTGACGCTGAAGTCCGGCGGCTACATCATCATCAACCAGACCGAAGCTCTGGTGTCGATCGACGTCAACTCCGGTCGCTCGACTCGCGAATATTCGATCGAGGACACGGCTCTCCAGACGAACCTGGAAGCTGCCGAGGAAGTTGCGCGTCAGCTGCGTCTGCGCGACCTGGCCGGCCTGATCGTCATCGACTTCATCGACATGGAAGAAAAGCGCAACAACCGCGCTGTCGAGAAGAAGCTGAAGGATTGCCTGAAGAACGACCGCGCCCGCATCCAGGTTGGCCGCATCTCGCATTTCGGCCTGCTCGAAATGTCGCGCCAGCGCATTCGCGCCTCGGTTCTGGAATCGACCACGCAAGTCTGCCCGCATTGCGCCGGTACCGGCCTCATCCGCTCGCAGTCTTCGGTTGCCCTGCATGTCCTGCGCGGCATCGAGGAATTCCTGCTGAAGGCGACGACGCACGACATCATTGTGCACACGACGCCGGAAACGGCGCTGTACCTCCTCAACCAGAAGCGCGACACGATTGTCGACTACGAAGGCCGCTTCGGCGTCTCCATCGTCATCGATGCCGGCATGCCGGCCCAGCACGGCGGCTCGCAGCACTTCACCATCGAGCGCGGCGAAGCCGTCGCCAATCCGGTGAAGATCGAAAGCCTGATGTCGCTTCTGCCGGAGATCGAGGAAGAGGATGATTACGTTCCGGAGCCTGAAGAGGAAGACGAGGAAGAAGTCGTCGTCGTCGCCAAGGCCGAGAGCGCACCGCAGGCGGCCCGCGCCGACAGCGACGATGGAAACCGCAAGCGCAAGCGTCGCCGCCGCCGGCGTGGCAAGAATGGCCAGAACGGCAATGGCCCCCATGCGGACGCCCAGGGTGGCGACAACGGCTCTGACCTCGACGATGAGGATGGTGACGAGGGCGAGGATGATGCCGGCGAAAGCAATGGCGAAATCCGCGCCGTCGAGTCCGACAGTGACGGCAATGGCGACGACGCCCAGAAGCGCAAGCGCCGCCGTCGCGGCAAGCGCGGTGGCCGTCGCAATCGTCCGGGCGAAGAAGGCTCGATGGAGGCTTCCGACGAGAATGACGACAATGCGGACGAGGCCGAAGACCAGTCGGGCGATGTCGTAGTCGCAGAATCTGTCGCGGCTGCCCCGGAAGTGGCAGAGGTCGTAGCTGAGGCTCCGGAAGCGGACAAGCCGAAGCCACGCCGTACCCGCAAGGCGAAGACGAGTGCCGAGCCCGAAGTTATTGCCGAGGCCGCTCCTGCTGCGGTTGAGGCTGTTGCTCCTGTCGCGGAAGAGGCTCCGGTTGCTGCACCGGCTCCGGTTGCTGTGGCCGTCGCGGCCCCTGCTGCCGAAGAGGCGAAACCCGCCCGTGCCAACCGTGAATCCACCGTGACATCGTCCGAGCCGGTCGTGACTTCGGTCAAGGCGACGGATGACAGCGCCGAAGCCAAGCCCAAGAAGGGCGGCTGGTGGCAGAAGCGCGGCGGCTTCTTCTGAGATCCGCAGCGTTTTGATTGAATGCAAAAAGGGCCCTTCACGGGGCCCTTTTTTCGTCGTCAGGTTTCGGCCCGTCAGGCGCGGGGACGTGCGCGTTTCATCACCGATGTCGGGCCACCGGCTAAAGTTGTGTCATAAGCGTGGGCATAGCCGCATCTATCTGCCACGCGGATCGATGCAGCGTGTTCCGGCGGCAGGATACAGAGCGTGTGGTCGTGGGGATTGCGCGCGTCCATCCAGGCATGGGCAGCCAGCATGACTTCGGTCGCAAGCCCGCGCCCATGGACGGATGACACCAGCGCCCAGCCCGCTTCGGGTTCCGCCCCGAGCGGCGGGTCCATGTCGCGACGGAAATCGGCGAAGCCTGCTTCCCCAATGTAGCGGCCATTCACCCGGCCCTCGATCACCCAGTAGCCGAAGCCGAGCGCGTGCCAGTGGCCGATATAGCGGAGAAGCCGCGACCAGGTTTCGTTCGCGGTCGAAGGGCGGCCAGTGATGTGGCGATAGATGGCTTCGTCCTGCCACATGGCAACCATCGGCTCGAAATCGTCGACGCGATGGGCCCGCATGCGTGTGCGTTCGGTCAGAATGTCAGGAGCCGCGACGAGCGCGCTGATCCGCTGGAGTGTCATCGCCGGTTCTCCGTTTTTCTCCAGCCAGGAACTTCAGAGACTGAATCCGCTGGCTCTCATCTTGATTCAAAAACCTGCGTGAAGTCCTTGATCGCGAATCCATTTCGCTCAATGCCTAAGCGTTTTTCGGGAGCCACTTCTCCAACCGCTCGGTTGCCTCGACCATCTCTGCCATGGTGCCCGCATAGGAAAGCCTGAGCGCCAGATGGCCGTCGATGGGATCGAAATCGCGGCCGGGCGTGACCGCCACATCGGTCTCGGCGAGTATCCTTTTTGCAAAGGCCATGCTGTCATTCGTGAAGCGCGTCGCATCGACATAGGCGTAGAATGCGCCGTCCATCGGCGAGAGCAGTGGCAGGCCGAGCGCCGGCAGTCGGGCCATCAGGAAGTCGCGGTTGGCGCGACAGGCGGCCTTGTAGTGCTCCAACTCGTCGGTCGCGTCCAGCGCTGCAAGGGCTGCGATCTGCGACAGTTCCGGGGCCGAGATATAGAGGCTCTGGGCGACGCATTCGACCGGGCGCACCAGTTCCTCCGGCAGCACCATCCAGCCGATCCGCCAGCCGGTCATGCAGTAGTATTTCGAGAAGGAGTTGATGATGACGGCATCGTCGCCGATCTCCAGTGCCGTCGCTTCTTCCGAGCCATAGGTCAGGCCGTGATAGATCTCGTCGGAGATCAGCGTGATGCCTTGCCCCTGGCAGTAATCGTAGACGGCCTTGAGCTGCGCCTTGGTCGTCACCGTGCCGGTCGGGTTGGCGGGGCTGGCGAGCAGCACACCCTTGAGGCGGACACCTGCCTCGGCTTGTGCCTTCTCCAGGCTTTCCGGCGTGAGCGTGAAGCCGGTCTCGGGACCGACGGCGACCTCGATGACCTTCAGGCCAAGCGCTGACAGGATGCTGCGATAGGCGGGATAGCCGGGCCTTGCGATCGCCACCGCATCGCCGACATCGAACAGCGAAAGGAAAGCGAGGTTGAAGCCGGCGGACGAGCCGGTGGTGACGACGATGCGGTTCCAGCCGACGCACACATTGTGGCGACGCTGGTATTCCTCGGCGAGCGCCTGACGCAGGCCGGTCATGCCCAGTGCATCCGTATAGCCGATGCGGCCGCCGTCCAGTGCCTTGCGGGCGGCTTCGAGCGCTGCCTGCGGTGCCGGATGCCCCGGCTGGCCCACGGCCATGGAGATGACCGGGCGCCCCTCCTGCCGCCTGCGGGTAGCCTCCGCCAGGATGTCCATGGCGTGGAAGGGTTCAACGGCGCTGCGTTTGGAAATCGAAATCAACTGAGGGCTCCCACATGAGATATGCCCGACATTTGCCGCAAAGCGCGTGGCATCACAATGGAGAGGCTGGACAAGGCAGTGCAAAAAAGCCATTCCGCTTGAAAGCGACAGCCTTTAGGCTCGGCGGGAGTCGGCTGGCATCAAAGATCGCCGGCGGCCCCAAGACACAGCAGACGGCAAGGACGAGGAACGACATGGCCCTGAAATTCAAGATGATCGCCAGCGCAAGCGTCGCGCTTCTTGCCGCCCTGATGCCGCTTCCGGCATCGGCGCTTGACGAGGCGCAGAAGAAGGAATTCGGCGAATTCATCCGTGAATACCTGATCGCAAACCCTGAAGTCATGCTGGAAGTGCAGGACGCGCTGCAGAAGAAGCAGGAAGAGATCCGCACGCAGCGCTCGGCGGAAGCGCTCTCGACCAATCAGAATGCGATCTTCAACTCGGCCTATGACCTTGCCATCGGCAACCCGAAGGGCGATGTCACCGTGGTCGAATTCTTCGACTACAATTGCGGTTATTGCCGCCGCGCCCATGCCGACATGGAAGCGGTGATCGAAGAGGACAAGAATGTCCGCTACGTCCTGAAGGAATTCCCGATCCTCGGACCCGACAGTGAAGCGGCCCACAAGGTGTCGGATGCCGTGCGCAAGCTTTCGCCAGAAAACTATGGCGCCTTCTTCCGTGCCATGATGACCCAGGACGGCCGCGCCTCGGAAGAGAGCGCGATTGCGATCGCCGGCGAACTCGGCATTGCCGAAGAGGCGATCCGGGCGAAGATGAGCGAGAGCCCGAACACCGAACAGGTGCAGGAAGCCTATCAGCTGGCGACCAGCCTCGGCATCACCGGCACGCCGTCCTATGTGATCGGCAACGAGACCGTTCCGGGCGCTGTGGGCAAGACAGCGCTTGCCGGCAAGATCGAAAATGTGCGCGCCTGTGGCAAGGCCACCTGCTGAACCAATCCCTCCGCCGCCTTAACCTTATACCTTAAATCCGGGGAGTTGTCGGTCCGTTCGGTCCAAAGGGCTTTCCCTGCAGGGCCTCTCGGTCTATAGGAGGCGGTTGAAAGTCGACGGAAGCGTAGATGAGCAAGACCATTTTCGTGCTGAACGGCCCCAATCTCAACATGCTGGGAAAGCGGGAACCCGGGATCTATGGCGGCAAGACGCTCGCCGACATCGAGGCAGACTGCAAGGCCACCGGTGCCGAACTAGGGCTGACCATCGACTTCCGCCAGTCCAATCACGAGGGCGTCCTCGTTGACTGGCTGCATGAGGCCGCCGACAAGGCGGCCGGCGTCGCCTTCAATGCCGGCGCCTATACGCATACCTCGGTTGCCCTGCATGACGCGATCCGCGCCATCTCGCCGATCCCGGTGATCGAGGTGCATATCTCGAACGTGCATGCACGCGAGGAATTCCGCCACAAATCGATGATAGCGCCCGCCGCCAAGGGCGTCATCTGCGGTTTCGGACCCCAAAGCTACATCCTGGCGCTGCATGCGCTGAAAACCATCACGCAATAACAAGAATACAGGACACCCATCCCATGGCTGACAAGAAATCGGGCATCGATCAGGCGCTGATCCGCGATCTCGCGAACATCCTCAAGGACACGGATCTCACCGAGATCGAAGTGGAGCAGGACGCCCTGCGCATCCGCGTTTCGCGCAACGGCAATACGCCGATGATGATGCCGCAGATGCCGGCCTTCAACTTCCAGGCCCCGGCTGCCCCGGCTCCGGCCGCAGCCCCTGCTGCCGCCGCCGCCCCGGCTGCTCCCGCCGGCCGCGACCTCTCCAAGGCCGTGACCGCGCCGATGGTCGGCACCGTCTACCTGTCGCCGGCGCCGGGCTCGCGCCCGTTCATCGAAGTCGGTGCGACGGTCAAGGAAGGCCAGACGCTGCTGATCATCGAAGCCATGAAGACCATGAACCAGATCCCGTCGCCCAAGTCCGGCAAGGTCGTTGAAATCATCGTCAACGACGCAAGCCCGGTCGAATACGGCGAGCCCCTCGTGATCATCGAGTAAGCCGGATGACAGCCATCTCGAAGATCCTCATCGCCAACAGAGGCGAAATCGCGCTGCGCGTGCTGCGCGCCTGCAAGGAACTCGGCATTGCGACCGTGGCCGTCCATTCGACGGCTGACGCAGACGCCATGCATGTGCGGCTTGCCGACGAAAGCGTGTGCATCGGCCCGCCGCCGTCGCGCGACAGCTATCTCAACATCCACCAGATCGTCGCGGCCTGCGAAATCACAGGCGCTGACGCCGTGCATCCGGGCTACGGCTTCCTGTCGGAAAATGCCAAGTTCGCCGATATTCTGGACGCACACGGCATCACCTTCATCGGGCCGACGGCGGAACATATTCGCCTGATGGGCGACAAGATCACCGCAAAGAAGACCGCGGTCGAGCTCGGCATCCCGGTCGTTCCCGGTTCGGACGGCGAAGTTCTGCCCGAGAATGCGATGAAGATCGCCCGCGAGATCGGCTTCCCCGTGCTCATCAAGGCGACTGCCGGCGGCGGTGGCCGCGGCATGAAGGTGGCGAAGAACGAGGCCGAGCTGGAAGAAGCCGTGTCGACCGCCCGTTCGGAAGCGCTGGCCGCTTTCGGCAACGACGCCGTCTACATGGAAAAATATCTCGGCAAGCCGCGCCATATCGAGGTGCAGGTGGTCGGTGACGGTGCCGGCAATGCCATCCACCTCGGTGAACGCGACTGCTCGCTGCAGCGCCGCCACCAGAAGGTCTGGGAAGAGGCGAACTCCCCTGCCCTCAATGTCGAGCAGCGCATGAAGATCGGCCAGATCTGCGCTGACGCGATGAAGAAGATGAAGTACCGGGGCGCCGGCACGATCGAATTCCTCTACGAAAATGGCGAGTTCTTCTTCATCGAGATGAACACCCGGCTGCAGGTCGAGCATCCGATCACCGAAGCCATCACCGGCATCGACCTCGTACACGAGCAGATCCGCGTCGCCTCCGGCGCCGGCCTGTCGGTCACGCAGGATCAGATCGTCTTCTCCGGTCACGCCATCGAATGCCGCATCAATGCCGAGGACCCGCGCACCTTCGTGCCGTCGCCCGGCACGATCACGCATTTCCATGCCCCGGGTGGTCTGGGCGTTCGCGTCGATTCCGGCGTCTATGCCGGCTACAAGATCCCGCCTTACTATGACAGCCTGATCGGCAAGCTGATCGTGCATGGACGCACCCGCGTCGAATGCATGATGCGGCTTCGCCGGGTTCTCGATGAATTCGTCGTCGACGGCATCAAGACGACGCTGCCGCTGTTCCAGGATCTCGTGGCCAACCAGGACATCGCCAACGGCGACTACGACATCCACTGGCTGGAACACTATCTGGCCGAAACCTCGGCCAAGTAAACGACATGGCTGGGCGACGCAGCAGGGACCGAAGCATCACGCCGGAACTCCTGCTGCGTGCCTATTCCATCGGGATGTTCCCGATGTCCGATTCCGCCGACGACCCGGAGCTGTTCTGGGTCGAGCCGGAGATCCGGGGGATCATCCCGCTCGACGACTTCCACGTCTCCGCGAGCCTTTTGAAGGCGATCCGCAAACGCCCCTTCGACATCCGCTTCGACACCGCCTTCGACGCCGTGGTCGACAAATGCGCGGAATCCGCCCCCGACCGGCCGAGCACCTGGATCAACCAGACCATTCGTGAACTCTATGGCGCGCTGCATCGGCTGGGCCATGCACACAGCGTCGAGGCATGGCAGGGCGAGGAGCTGGTCGGCGGGCTCTACGGAGTTTCGCTGGGCTCGGCATTTTTCGGCGAAAGCATGTTTTCAAGGCGCACGAATGCGTCGAAGATCTGTCTCGTCCATCTCGTGGAGCGCCTGAGGGAACGCGGGTTTACGCTGCTCGATACGCAGTTCACCACCGAGCATCTGAAGACGTTTGGGGCGGTGGACATTCCGAAGGCGGAGTATGGGGTGTTGCTGGATCGGGCGATGGAGAGTGAGACGGTGCGGTTTTAGAGGGGGGGGGCGAAAAGGTAGAGTATGAGATGCTCTACAATGATGCCAAAACGCGGCCTCTGTTAAGGCAGAATGACACGCCCGCCAGCGTCATCGCTTGAAGGATTGGGAATTTCATCCGTCCACCACACAACTCCACCGTTGCCCACAGCTGCAAGGCGGCGAAACTCCGCACCAGCCGGATGGCGTGCTGGTATTGGCTGTACACGCATGCAAACCGAAAATGAACTCGGAGACAGCATGGCAAACACACCCGAAATCCCCGCCCAATACGTGATCGCCCAAACGTCCGGCTGGTCGATCAACCATCGTATCAATTCTGCGCTGCCGGGATATCTCATGATCGCATCGTTGCAGAAGACGAATGACCTCTCAGACTTGCCCGCAGATACGCTAGCCAACATGGGCAGGGTGTTCGCTACGGTCCAGGCGGCACTGATGGGCCTCGGTGCCCGCCGGGTATACATAGCCCGATACGGTCACTCGCCGGGCTATCCGATCCACTTTCACGCCATCCCGATCTATGATTGGGTCGAGGAGCTTTTCTGGAAGGATGTTCGCTATCGAGCGCTTGGGCAATTTGCCGAAGGTCCAGGCCAAACACCGACAGATGGGGCAGAATTGACATTCTTCGTGTGGCGGGAGTTTTGCGAGCGCGCCGATCCACCTGCCATAGAAGGCCCCTCTGTCTCCGAGACGATCCTGATCCTCAGGGATGTCATCAAGCTCCAGTGATCGGCTGGCACACAGCAAATCTACCCACGCACAAATGCCGACCGCTCCCCTAAACTTTCTCCTTGAGCCGGCCCCAAGGTCATAGCCTACAACCGTCTCAACCGATGACGGAGATGACATGGCTGATGGCAGAGCAAAGGACACCTGGCTGACGGCAGCGCAGTGTGCCAAGCGCGCTGGGCTGACCGTGCGGGCGCTCAGGATCTATGAGGCGGCGGGGCTTCTGGCTCCGCGGCGGACGGAGAAGAACTGGCGGCTCTATGGGGCACAGGATCTGGCGCGGCTCACCGAAATCCTGACGCTGAAGCGACTCGGGCTGACGCTTGAACAGATCAGCCGACTGCTGGCCGGGCAGGCAACGGATCTTGAGCGTGTCCTGCCCGTTCAGGCGAGCGCGCTTAGGGACCAGATGGCGCGCGTCCAGCAGAGCCTCACCCTCATCGACAGCATGCAAACGAAGATGGCAACCGGGGAGATTCTCTCCACGGACGACCTGCTCGCACTCGCAAAGGATCAATCGATGACCGACACCACCTCTGACACCATCGCCTGGCGGCGCTATGAACAGATGCGGCCGCGCATGGAGCGGGCGATCGACCGCAGGCTCTATGCCGATTATGCCGGCCATTACCAGCTGGATACGGTCGTCTTCACCATCCGCCATGACGATGGCAGGCTCATTGCCCGTGTCACCGGGCAGGTCGAACTCGAGCTCTTTGCCGAAGAGGTCGACCGGTTCTTCTACAAGGCGGTGCCGGCACAGATCAGCTTCGTGAGGAATGCGGAGGGTCTGGTCACGGGCCTGACACTGCATCAAGACGGACACGAGCAGACGGCCGAACGGGTGGAGACTGGCGCAGCCGCAGCGCTGGAGGAGAGGCTGGCCGAGAGGATCAGGGAGAAGCGCCCCATCGAGAACAGTCTGGGTCTGCTGCAAGAGCTTATCAGGCAGCACCAGCAGGGCGAACCCGATTATGCCAGGATGTCGCCACCGCTCGCGGCCATTGCGCGGGAACAGAAAGAGATCATCCGGGGTGAATTGCAGAAGCTCGGATCGATACAAGACATGAACTTCAAGGGTGTCACGGACGAAGGCTGGGACGTCTATGATGTGCGCTTCGAAAATGGACGGCAGGAGTGGAGCTTTTCACTGGCGGCAGACGGGCGGTTCAACGGCATCATCTTCCGGCGGGCGCCCAGATTGGTCTCGCCCCTCACCGTCCATGCCACAAATCCGGGATCTCGCCCGCACCTGAGGGATCTGGGTGACTGCCTCTGGCCGAGACGGATTGGCGGACCGGGCCGAGGGTAGCGGTTGCGCCGGGCAGGCTGAGGATGCACAGCCCGCCTGCCGCCGGTCGAGCGGCATTCAACACTCGATCACGATCGATTGACACCACCTCCATTTGCTTGTGTTGCATACGAGTTATGCCATGTATGCATATATCGACGAAACGAGATGTATTGATTTCGTCGTGCAGACACTGAGGATCCGATTGCCTTCCCCCAACCCCGCCCCCGCGCGGACCGCCCCCGGCAGACGCCGATACAAGGAAAGACCCATGCCCTTCATCCGCAATACCGCATTCGCCTTTGCTCTTGCGCTCTCGACGCTGGCCGCCCCCGCCATGGCGCAGGAATCCAACAAGGACTTCGTCGTCAAGGCGGTGACCGAACTGTTCTCGAACAAGGACCTGACGGCCATCGACCGCTACTGGGCCGACAGCTACATCCAGCGCAATCCGGGGCTGGCATCGACCAGCGCGGTGCTGAAGGCCGCACTGAAGGACATGCCGGCCAACATGACCTATGAAATCGGCATGGTGATTGCCGAGGGCGACCTGGTTGCCATCCATGGCCGCTATACCGGCTGGGGCCCGAAGCCGATGATCGTCGTCGACATCTACCGCGTCGAAAACGGCAAGATCGCCGAACACTGGGATGTCGGCCAGGACGAGGTGCTGGAAACCGCATCCGGCAACCCGATGTTCGAACCGATGAAGTGAAGTCTCGAGCAGGATGCTATCCTGCCCGGCGATCCCGGCAGTCGGGGTCGGTCCCAAGCACAAGCCGTCGCGGGAACGCCTCGCGGCGGTTGCCCCGGCATATTGCCACCGGGCGCGTCACGGCATGCGTTGTGGTGTACCCCCGTCGCGCCGCCCCGATCTTCGCGATGTCACTCGCGCACGCCTGAGAAGCTTTGGGTCAAGGGGGGATGGAGGCGGGAGGAACTAGCGTCGTGCGCGAGTCATACCCCCTCTGCCCTGCCGGGCATCCCCCCCACAAAGGGGGGGGGGGGGAGATCGGACGACGGCTCAGGCTGCGTTCAGATCCGCCGTCTCGCCGAAGCCGATGATCAGTTTGGGGCTCGACATGTCACCGCTTTCCTCGTCGACCTGGACGGAATAGGCGGCAACGCCGATGTGGCGGGCGGACATGGCGGTGGCGATCTTTTCGGCGGCGGCGGCGCTGGAGGCCTGGCGCATTTCGCCTGGCACGACCGCGCCGCGGTTCTTCTTGAAGGGAAGGACGATGAATTTTTCGGAGAGAGACATGGTGAGAACCCCTATTTGTTCTCTTCTTGTTCTCAAACGGTCTGGATGTCAATCGAAAGGTGGTCCGGCCTCCCTCTGGCCACCTGAGCTCATCGCAGGGAGGTCATCTCCCCCACACGGTCAGGGTTATCGCATATGGGACACCGGTGGCGGTTCCGGGCTCCCTCTTCTCCCCAGCGGGGAGAAGGTGCCCCGAAGGGGCGGATGAGGGGGCGGCGCAGCCGAGCGACTATAGACACAGAATCACGATGATTCCGCCAATGCTCTACCGGGCCGCCTTGCGCTTCGCGCCCCCCTCATCTGGTCCTGCGGACCATCTTCTCCCCGCTGGGGAGAAGCGGGAGCACCACCTTCGTGCTGCGCTCCAGATCCATACGCAATTGCCCTGCCCCAAGGGGAGAGATCGTGCAACGGCGAACACTGCGCTTGGTATCAGAACAGACCGACGCTGCCGGGGGGCGTAACCGGTGGTGGCGCAGGATTGCCCTGGAGCAGGGGATCACCTGACGGCGGGAGGTCTGCAGGAGCCCCACCGATCACCTCGGTGGGAACGTCCACGGGGGCTTCAAGCGGCGGAAGAGCCGCCTGGTTAGGATCAATCGCGTCAGCGGTGCCCTGGGTCGGATCCGTGACCGGCGCTCCCGGCTCCAGAGAGGCTGCAGTCGGCGCCGGTGCAGCGGTCGCTGCCGTGTCGGCGGGCTTCTCGGGCTCGGGCGCCGGCTTGGCAACCGCCTCGACGCCGGGCGGCGGCGGAACCTCGGACTTCACCTTGCAGCCGGTCAGCCAAACGTCATAGATCGGGTGCTCGACGGCATTCAGCGCTGGGCTGTCGGCGAACATCCAGCCGGAAAAGATGCGGCGGATCTTGCGGTCGAGCGTGATCTCGTCAACCTCGATGAAGGCATCGATCTTCTGGGCCTCCGTCTCGTCACGCGAGTAGCAGACCTTGGGCGTCACCTGGAGGGCGCCGAACTGGACGGTCTCGTTGACATAGACGTCGAAGGTGGTGATGCGGCCGGTGATCTTGTCGATGCCGGCGAATTCGGCGACCGGATTTTCGAGGCGGGCGGCGTCGGCTCTGCCGGCAAGGCCAAGCGATGCCACGGCGGCAAGCCCGACAACCGGAATGGCCCAAGCCCATGCACTCAACTTCATCGTCCCGCTCGCTTTCATCGATCCTCTTGCCCATATCGACCGGATGCCAGATACAAGAAGGGCCTCACGATAGAGGCCCTAATGCCGGATTATGGCCAAAACGGGTATCAGCTGCCCGGCGTCCAGGCGTCATAGTCGCCGGTGACGCGCGGACGTTCACCGTTGACCGCGATCGAGCCCTGCGGGCGATAGGCGGCAGCCGTGCCGGTCTGGTTCGGGCGATGTGCCTTTTCCCATTCGCGGGGTTTGTAGTCTTCCTTCGACGGCGGCGTGTCGGTGCGATAATGCATCCAGCCGTGCCAGCCGGCGGAAATCTTCGAGGCTTCGGCGTAACCGTTGTAGATCACCCAGCGCTTCGGCTGACCCCAGCTCGTCATCGGGCCTTCGTAATAAACATTGCCGGCCTCGTCTTCGCCGACGCGCTTGCCGTGCCGCCAGGTGAAGAAACGGGTGCCCATGGTCTGGCCGTTCCACCAGGTGAAGATCTGCAAGAGGAGCTGCTTCATCGTGTATCCTTGGGCAATTACCGCAGGCCGCAGGACGGCCTTGTCGAACCTGTCTCGCTTATGCCGCCTCACTCTCGCCTTGTCCAGTGATTCCCCGTCGCACCCCCGTCATTTCAGCTTGATCTTGAAGCCAATGTGGGAAGGCGTGAAGCCAAGCCGTTCATAGAATCGGTGGGCATCCTTGCGCACGGCATTGGAGGTCAGCTGGACGAGTCGCATGCCGGTTTCGCGGGCGTGCTCGATGGCAAAACCGATCATGGTCGCGCCAATGCCCCTGCCCCGCATGTCGGCCCGCGTCTGGACAGCCTCGACGATGAGGGAGGACGCGCCCCGTGCCGTCATGGTCGTGGTCACCATGGTCTGGAAGGTACCGACGACTTCGCCATCCAATTCGGCGACATAGAGCGTTTCAGTGGGAGACGAGGCGATCTTGCGGAAAGCGGCGCTGTAGTCGGGCAGCGCCTGTGGATCGGTCGTGTCACCATGGCCGCCAAGCGGGTCGTCGGCGAAGAGGGCGATGATCGCCTTTAGATCATTCTCGGTGGCTTCCCGGATCGTCGCTTTTTCCTGTTGCATGCGTCACCTGTCCCTGCGTTAGTCTGGCGTTCCATAACGACCCCGGGGGACTACTTGATGACAGCCGTTCTGCGACGTGTGACAATTCTGTGCGTAACTCTTTTCGCCCTCGGCGTTCAGGCCCAGGAGGGCGGACGCAAGGCGATTGCCTATGTGCAGGCGCCGGAGATGAGCTCGGGGCTCTGCGCGGAGAAGGATGCGGCCAGCGCCATCGACTGCGCCGTCAAGCAGTGCATCGAGGGCGGCGGAACGTTAGAGGCCTGCGAGGTGAATGCTGTCTGTTCCCCGGGCAACTGGAGCGTCGATATCTTCATGATGGCGGATGGCGGGCCGCACTGGCACCAGTTTTCCTGCGGCTGGCAAACGAAGGAACTCGCCATCAAGGCCGCCGATCTCGCCTGCAGCAACGCCAAGGAAGACGGCCTCATCGAATGCACACCCGTGCAGCTGATCGACGAAGACGGCAAGGTGACGGAACCGCCCTTCAACTGAGCGAAAGGCAGACAAGAAAAAAGCCGCTCACTTGAGCGGCTTCTCCATGATCACCGCTTCAATCCCGCTGTCTGGACCGCCGCAATTCTTCGTCCGGTCGACCTCGACGAAGTCATGCGCCTCATAGAAGGCGATCGCGCCGGCATTCTGGGGCTCGACTTCCAGCCTGAGGATCTCGGCATCGGGAAAGCAGGTCTCGATCTCGGCGAAGAGATCGCGGCCGATACCCTGGCGCTGGTGGTCGGGATGAACGTAAAGCTGGTGCAAGATCGCTGTCTTGGTCAGCTTTTCAGACATGGCCGCAAAGGCCATGCCGCCGATCCGCTTGCCATCGTCAGCGACGAGATATTCGCCGCCTTTCACGTGAATGCGCCGCTTGATCTCGGCCGGCGAGTGCCAGGCCGCGATCAGCTCGGCGACCTTGGCCGGTCCGTAGAACCGGTCATAGGTCGCGTGAAAACTCTGCGTCAGCAGGGCCCGGAGCGGTTCGACATCCCGGTCGTTTGCCGTGCGGACGAAGAACACCGGCTTTACTCCTCCAGCAGACCGAGCTTGGCCTTGACCAGCGCCTGAACGGCCTGCGGGTTGGCCTTGCCGCCCGTTGCCTTCATCACCTGGCCGACGAACCAGCCTGCCAGCGTCGGCTTGGCCAGAACCTTGGCGACCTGATCGGGGTTGGCGGCGATGATTTCGTCCACGGCCTTTTCGATGGCGCCGGTATCGGTCACCTGCTTCATGCCGCGGCTCTCGACGATCTCGGCCGGGTCACCGCCCTCGTTCCAGACGATCTCGAAGAGGTCCTTGGCAATCTTGCCGGAGATGGTTTCAACCTTGATCAGGTCGATGATGCCGCCGAGCTGGGCGGGTGAAACCGGAGTCTCTTCAATGCCTTTGCCGGCTTTGTTCAAGGCGCCCAGCAAGTCGTTGATGACCCAGTTGGCGGCCGTCTTGCCGTCGCGGCCCTCAGCCACGGCTTCGAAATAGTCGGCAATCGCCTTTTCCGAGACGAGCACGGAGGCATCGTAGACCGAGAGGCCAAGTTCGGCGACGAAGCGCGCCTTCTTGTCGTCGGGCAGCTCCGGCAGGTCCTTTTTCAGGTTCTCGATGAAGGCGTCATCGAATTCGAGCGGCAGC
The DNA here is from genome assembly GCA_943372805.1 of Rhizobium sp. Q54. Lineage (GTDB taxonomy): Bacteria > Pseudomonadota > Alphaproteobacteria > Rhizobiales > Rhizobiaceae > Allorhizobium. Next base: position 43,193 of record CALSAF010000001.1, on the reverse strand, counting down.
AGGTCCGGATCGGGGAAGTAGCGATAGTCATGCGCATCTTCCTTCGAACGCATGGAGCGCGTCTCGCCCTTGTTCGGGTCGAAGAGACGGGTTTCCTGGTCGATCGTGCCGCCATCCTCGATGATCGCGATCTGGCGACGGGCCTCGTATTCGATGGCCTGGCCGATGAAGCGGATCGAGTTGACGTTCTTGATTTCGCAGCGCGTACCGAATTCGCCGCCCGGCTTGCGGACGGAGACGTTGACGTCTGCGCGCATCGAGCCTTCGTCCATGTTGCCGTCGCAGGTGCCGAGGTAACGGACGATCGAGCGCAGCTTGGTCATGTAGGCTTTGGCTTCGTCGGACGAGCGCATGTCGGGCTTCGACACGATTTCCATCAGGGCGACGCCGGAGCGGTTCAAATCGACATAGGACATGGTCGGATGCTGGTCGTGCATCGACTTGCCGGCATCCTGTTCGAGATGCAGGCGCTCGATGCCGATCTCGATGTCCTCGAAATTGCCCTGACGGTCGGGCCCGAGCGAGATGATGATCTTGCCCTCGCCGACGATCGGATCCTTGAACTGCGAGATCTGATAGCCCTGAGGCAGGTCCGGGTAGAAGTAGTTCTTGCGGTCGAAGATCGAGCGCTTGTTGATCTGCGCCTTCAGGCCCAGACCGGTGCGCACGGCCTGTGCCACGCATTCTTCGTTGATGACGGGCAACATGCCGGGCATGGCGGCATCAACGAGCGATACGTTGGAATTCGGCGCATTGCCGAAGACCGTGGAGGCTCCGGAAAACAGCTTGGACTTCGACAGAACCTGCGCATGGACTTCCATGCCGATGACGATTTCCCAGTCGCCGGTGGCGCCGGGGATGAAGCGTTTCGGATCGGGTGTGCGGGTGTCTACCAGGGTCATCGGATGCTCTTCCGTGGGCAATGATTTTCGTCCTTCCGGTTAGAGCAATTGCCTTTGAGGTGCAAGACTTGCCGGAACCTCCGCGCTCCACGCGGGACCGTTCATGCACCTGTCACAATGCGGCTGTAGGCGATCCTTGCAACCTCTCCTCACGATGCATGGCCGATGGCTCCCCTTGCACAGACGACGGAGCGGACTTGAGGGCCTGCCGGGGATTTCGCATGCAATCGACTGCACAGCCGCAATTCTCGATCGTCGTTCCGATGAAGAACGAAGCGGAAAATGTCGCGCTCCTCGTGGCGGAAATCGCGACAGCCTGCGAGGGATACCGCTTCGAAGCGATCTTTGTCGATGACGGTTCGAGCGATGAGACGCTTTCCCGACTGCAAGACGCGTCCCGGATGATGCCCTGGGTGCGCGTCCTTCACCACTCCGCCTCGGGCGGGCAGTCGGCGGCGATTCATTCGGGTGTCATTGCCGCGCGTGCGCCCGTCATCTGCACTCTGGACGGCGACGGCCAAAATCCGCCTGCGGAGATCCCGAGGCTCGCAGCCCCGTTGCTTTCGCAGGACGCTTCCCCCTCGCTTGGCCTGGTCGCCGGCCAAAGGGTCAGGCGGCAGGACACTTTTTCGAAACGGATGGCGTCGACAACGGCCAATGCCATCCGCCGCAGCCTGTTGAAGGACGGCACCCGTGACACCGGCTGCGGGCTCAAGGCCTTTCGTCGCGACGCCTTTCTGGGCCTGCCGTTCTTCAACCACATGCATCGCTACCTGCCGGCGCTGTTTGCCGCCCATGGCTGGGAGGTGACCCATGTCGGGGTCGAGCACCGGCAACGGCACGCAGGCTCTTCCAACTACAACAACCTGCAGCGCGGGCTGGTCGGCATGCACGACCTGATCGGCGTCGCATGGCTGATCCGGCGCCGCAAGCGCGTGAAACCGCAGGAAATCGGGACAAGCCCATGAGTGACCTCCTCGCCTATTTCAAGATCGAGTCGATGACAGACCTTCTCTGGCTCGGCCTCGGGCTCGTCGCGCAGTTGATGTTCTCCCTGCGCTTCATCATCCAGTGGTTCGTGTCCGAGAAGGAGAAGCGGTCGGTCATTCCCACGGCGTTCTGGTGGTTTTCGCTGGTCGGTGGCACCCTGCTGCTGACCTATGGCATCCATCGTGGCGAACCCGTCATCATTCTCGGCCAGGCACTGGGCATCGTGGTCTATGCCCGCAACCTGATGCTGCTGCATCAGGGCCGCCGCACCGATCTGCCTGTCCAGGCGGAGGGCTGACGGCCGATGAGCCTGTCCAGGGAGCAGAGCCTCGCCATCATCGTCGGCATCACGCTCTATCGCCTGGTGATGCTGCATTTCGACCAGACAGATCTCTTCGTCGACGAGGCCCAGTATTGGCACTGGTCGCAGAATCTTGATTTCGGCTACTATTCCAAACCGCCGATGATCGCCTGGGTCATCCATCTGGGCACCCTGATCGGCGGCTCCTCCGATATCTTCTGGATTCGTGTGGCAAGCCCCTTGCTGCACATGGCAACCGCGCTGATCCTGATACCAGCCACTGCGCGGCTCACCGGGTCCCGCGAGGCTGCCCACTGGGTCGGCGCGAGCTATGCGACGCTGCCGGCGGTGGCTCTGTCGTCCGTCTTCATGTCGACCGATACCGTCCTTTTCCCCTTCCTGGCTCTGACGCTGCTCGCCTATTCGCATCTGATCGAGCGCAAATCGTTCGGCTTCGCGGTGCTGATGGGGTTCGCAGTCGGATGCGGCACACTGTCGAAATATGCGATGCTCTATTTCGTCGGGACAGCGACACTTTCGGCGATCTTTGTTCCCCGGGCGCGGCTTGCCGTCCGAGACGCCGTCATTGCGGCTGTCACGGCACTCATCGTGATCGCTCCGAATATCTGGTGGAACGCGACGCATGGGGCGGCCACCCTCAAGCACACGTCCGAGAACGCCAATTGGGATGGATTGAAGCTCAATATCGGCAAGGCGCTGGAATTCTTCGCAAGCCAATTCGCCGTTGTCGGGCCGGTACTGTTCGCCGCGATGATCCTGGTCTTTGTCAGGCTCGTTCAACGGCGAGCATCGGTGACCGAACGGCATCTGTTCCTGCTGTCCTGGCCCATCGTGCTGGCGATCGTATTCCAGGCCCTGATGTCACGCGCCTATGCCAACTGGGCCGCGACGGCCTATGCGGCAGGCATCATGCTCGCCGTGGTCCATCTGCTGGCCCACTCACCGCGCGCGCTTAAGGCTTCCCTGATCATCAATGGTGCGGCTTCGCTGCTGTTTGCCGTGCTCACAGTCTTTCCGCAACAGATCCAGTTGCCGAACGGCAAGCCCGTTCTGGCGCGCTATCTCGGGCGCGCGGATCTCAGCCGGGAGATCGCCGCGACCGCGGCGTCCGCAGGCATGACGGTGATCGTTGCGGAAAACCGCGATATCCTTGCGGATCTCTTCCACACGCTGCGCGACGACGGCGTCACCATCCTCGCCAGAACACAGGGCGGTTCACCACGGAATTACTACGAGCAGACGTTTCCCCTGACGGCAGCCCTCGCCGACCAGCGCGTGCTCTACATCACGAGCCGCGAGCCGGACTGTCCGGATAGCGGCGTTGCGCTCTTGGCGGATCTCTCACCCCGTGAGGGCTATCTCGCCGGTCGCCCGCTCATGGCCTATGCGGTTCAAGGTCGCTGTCTGCTTCCGTGAATGTCAGTGGGGACTGTAGGTGTCGTCATCCTGCTGTATGAGGATCTTGTGCATGCCGACCGTCTCCACGTCGAGGTCGATCTTCGGATTGTAGACGATGGACAGCCATTGGATTGAAAACCCGCGTGCCCGAAAGAAGTCGACGGCCTGCTGGTTGCGCGCATGGGTCTCGAGGCGCGCCTCCTCAAAGCCCGCCTTGCGGATATCCTCTTCAAGCGAGGCAAGAAGCAGGGTTCCATAGCCCTTGCGCTCATGATCGGGATCAATCCAGAAATCGGTGATCGTTTCGTCGAAGTCTTCTCGCGCCGCCCAGCCAACGGGCACACTCGACTTCTCGATGACGAGGATATGAAGCCAACCGGAACGGGTGAAATTGGCAAAGGCCGAACGGGCATTGATGACCATGGCATCCGTCTCGCCGACATGGGTCATGGCCTTGCGCCATGCACGCATGCCGATCTCCGTCAGGAGTTCAGCGTCTTCCTGTAGCGCCTTGCGGATCGTGACCATCCTCACCTCTTCGTTGCAGACAGTAAAACACCGGCGATGATTCTTGACCAGAGTACACCGATGGCGGGCATGGACGACGCTCCGGCCAAATGCTAGAGAACACGTGTTCAGAGGAGTTTTGATGTTCGGTTCGACCGAGACCCGGTAAAGGCCCTGCCCGCGATCCACTGAGGATCAACCGGCCAGGGCCAGAAAACGAAGCCCCGACGCCCAGCGGCGCCGGAACCGTTTTCACGTGCGCTTTCCAGCGCGCTTCTCCGGACATCACATCATGGATATTTCACGCATTGATCAGCGTATCCTTCATATCATGGCTCAGGGCGGTTGGATCGAACTCCACCGCGACAACAGGCGCAAGCTCGAGAAGGCCTTGTGCTTCTCCCGCGACGGTTGGCTCTATCCCGGCTTCGACATCGAACTCTTCCGGCGGCTGAAACGCCTGAAGGCGATCAGTTCGAAGCAGGGAAAGCCTTATCGGATTACCGAACGGGGCTTGAGGCTTGTGAGGTCTGAGCTGGATAACCGGTAAGCCTAGTCGCCAGCACTGCTTGTTGCGGTGCTGGCTTCTTTTCCCTCCGTTGGCCCGGGTGCAAACACGCGCTATGCTGCAGGGATGATTGGGCCAAAATCGAAACCTTCGGATGAATTAAACTTCGCGCCCCCGTCTGCGGACGCATCTGCGAAGGAATATGAAACCTGGAAACTCGAGAAAGTCACCAAGGCGCTCAAACAGTGCGAGGATCGTGAGACCATGATCCCGGCTGCTGAGGTTTGGGAGAGCTTTGGCTTTGAACGTTAAGTTCTCACCACAAGCTAAAGCAGATCTTATCCCCATTCATGCGTATATCGCCGACCAAGACGCTTTAACCGCGGTACGGATCCTGTCGCGGTTGCGGCAGGTGACAGAAACTTTAGGTCATTTCCCGACGCTCGGGAGACCGGGTGCGATCTCGGAAACCCGGGAGTTTGCAGTCCCTGGCCTCCCCTACACCGTCGTCTACCGGGTCGTCTCCACGGCAGAACTGGACATCGTGACCATTCTTCATCAGCGCCAGCTCTATCCGCCGTCGGAGGAATGATCCACCGTCCAGCTTAGAGAGCTTTCAGAACACCTGCTGCATCTTCACCTTTTCCACCATCATGCCCATGGATGGGGAATGCTGCATGCCGCGCCAGACGATGGAAAAGCCTAAGTCTTTGTAGAGCCGGATGGCGCTTTCGTTGGCCGCGTGGGTGTCAATCCTTGCCCGTTTCAGACCTTCGGAGCGCATGTCGCGCAGCGTGGCCGAGACAAGGGCGGATCCTATGCCGAGGCCCTGATGGGCAGGGCTCACCCAGAGATCGGAGATATAGTCGCGCGCGCCTTCACGGGCGGTCCAGCCGGCAATTTCGCCGCCGAGTTCGCCGATGGTGATCAGGCTGAAATGCTCCTGGGCAAAGCGGCGGAAGCTCAGGCGAATTTTGACCATCATGTCGACGCCGTAGGCGTTCAGCACCGGATTGGCCGCCCAGGCCTCGAAACCGACACGGCCGACGCTGTCTGCATCGGCCGCAGTCATGTCACGAATGCGGAAGTCGCTTACCACCACTTGGCCGGCGTGAACTTGCCGGCAGCCTGTTCGATGACGTGGGCGGTCTTGAAGAGGGTTTCCTCCTCGAAGGGCTTGCCGATGACCTGAAGGCCGAGCGGGAGGCCCTTGCTGTCGAGGCCCGCGGGAACCGAGATACCGGGCAGACCCGCCATGTTCAGCGTGATGGTGAAGACGTCCTGAAGGTACATCTTGACCGGATCTGCCGCGAGTTCCTTGTCGCCGATGGCGAAGGCAGAGGATGGCGTGATCGGTGCGAGGATCGCGTCGACGCCCGCTTCGAAAGCGAGTTCGAAGTCGCGCTTGATGAGCGTGCGGACCTTCTGGGCCTTGAGGTAATAGGCGTCATAGTAGCCGGCCGAGAGCACATAGGTGCCGATCATGATGCGGCGCTGGACTTCCTTGCCAAAGCCGGCAGCACGGGTCTTCTCGTACATGTCGGCGATGTCCTTGCCATCGACGCGCAAGCCGTAGCGGACGCCGTCGTAACGGGCGAGGTTCGACGAGGCTTCGGCTGGAGCCACGATGTAGTAGGCCGGAAGGGCGTATTTCGTGTGCGGGAGGGAAATGTCGACGATTTCGGCACCGGCTTCCTTCAGCCAGGCGATGCCCTGTTGCCAGAGCGCCTCGATCTCCTCGGACATGCCTTCGACGCGGTATTCCCGGGGAATGCCGATCTTCATGCCCTTGACCGAGCCGCCAATGGCCTTCTCGTAGTCCGGAACCGGCAGGTCAACGGAGGTCGTGTCCTTCGGGTCGGTGCTCGCCATCGATTTCAGGAGGATGGCGGCATCACGGACGTCGCGGGCAATCGGGCCGGCCTGGTCGAGCGAGGAGGCAAAGGCGACGATGCCCCAGCGCGAGCAGCGGCCATAGGTCGGCTTGATGCCGACGGTGCCGGTGAAGGCGGCCGGCTGGCGGATCGAGCCGCCGGTGTCGGTTGCAGTCGCACCGGCGCAGAGGTGCGCGGCCACGGCGACAGCCGAACCACCGGAAGAACCGCCGGGCACGCGCTTCTCATCCGAACCATTCGCCTTCCACGGGTTGACCGCCGGACCGTAGTACGAGCTCTCGTTGGACGAGCCCATGGCGAATTCGTCCATGTTGAGCTTGCCGAGCATGACGGCGCCGGCGTCCCACAGATTGGTGGTGACGGTCGATTCATATTCCGGCTTGAAGCCGTCGAGGATGTGGCTGCAGGCCTGGGTGTGCACACCCTTGGTGGCGAAGAGATCCTTGACCCCGAGCGGAATGCCTTCCAGCACGCCAGCCTTGCCCTCGGCAATGCGCGCATCGGAGGCTTTCGCCATGTCACGGGCGATCTCCGGGGTGACCGCCACATAGGCGTTCAGCGCGCCGTTCGCACCCTCGATCGCGGAGAGATAGGCATCCGTCAGTTCGACGGCCTTGATCTCCTTTGCGGCGAGTTTCGCGCGGGCTTCGGCGATGGTGAGGCTGGTCAGTTCGCTCATGGTCGTTTCACTTCAGACTGTCTTCGCCCATAGGGGCGGGAAATTCGGGAGGCTGGCTCAGGGGGGCTGAGGTCGATCTTATTCGACGACCTTCGGCACCTGGAAGAAATTGCGGTCGGTTGCCGGCGCATTGGCGACGATGGCGTCGGCCTTGTTTCCGTCGGTGACCACGTCTGCGCGCTTCTTCATGGCCATGGGCGTGACCGAGGTCATCGGCTCGACGCCCGTGACGTCCACTTCGTCCAGCTGCTCGACGAAGCCCAGAATGCCGTTCAGCTCTCCGGTCATGCGCGCGGCATCCTCCTCACTCACAGCGAGGCGGGCAAGGCGGGCGACGCGCTTGACGGTGGCGAGGTCAACAGACATGGCATTCTCCGGATAAGCTGTTTTCTTCGCTATAATGGCCGTCAAGCGCTGGCGCAACGGGGTTTGTCAGACCGTGACGGCCGATCCGGCCTGCGGGGCAACGACGCGGGTGCGCGTGCCGTCCATCCCGGCGATGAATTTCTCCGGCGTCTGGTCGATGATCGGGAACGAGCCGTAGTGGCAGGGGATCGCCGTCTTGAAGTCGAAGAAGCGCTGGCAGGCGAGTGCTGCGACCGCGCCGCCCATGGTGAAGCGGTCACCGATCGGGACGATGCCGACATCCGGCTGGTGCAGTTCGTTGATCAGCTTCATGTCGGAGAAGATGTCGGTATCGCCCATATGCAGGACGGAGGCTTCGTCTTCGAAATGCATCATCAGGCCGTTGGCACTGCCGAGCGCGTGGGAAACGCCGTCTTCGGTCACTTGCGCGGACGAATGCAGCGCATTGGTGAAGGTGACCGTGAAGCCTTCGAAATGGATCGTTCCGCCTGTGTTGCCCATTTCCAGCTTGTCGACACCCTTGGTGCCGAGCCAGGCGGCGAGATCGGCATTGGCCAGAACCGTGGCGCCAGTTTCCTTGGCAAGCTGGACAGTGTCTCCGACATGGTCCCCATGACCGTGGGTCAGCAGGATATGCGTGATACCCTTGGTCATGTCCTTGCGGTCAAGGCCGGCAAAGCCCGGATTGTGGGTCAGGAAGGGGTCGATGAGGATCGAGGCCTTGGCCGAGTCGAGGCGGAAGGCGGCATGGCCGAGCCAGGTGATTTTCATGATGTCAGTCTCCGGTCTTGAAATGTCGGTCGGAATATATGGCAAGCCGGGCCTTCGGCAACGGGGGCGTCGAGTTGCCTCGCCGGTCCGGACGGTTTAAGCGACAAGCATGACAGCCGTAGCGCTGAGTGCAAGAAAGGAACGACCATGGCCGATGACGACTACGTGTATGACGAGGCGACAGGCGAATGGCGGCCTGCATCCGAACTTGCAGCGGCGGCTGCGGCCAAGCCCACTGCCCGCGACGCGTCCGGAACCAAGCTTGCCGATGGCGATTCGGTGGTTCTGATCAAGGACCTCAAGGTCAAAGGTGCAGGCCAGACGCTGAAGCAAGGCACCGTCATCCGCTCGATCCGGCTGACGGATGATCCCGAGGAAATCGACTGCCGCTTCGACGGGATCAAGGGCCTCGTGCTCAGAACCGAATTCGTGCGCAAGCGCTGATCACCGGACCAGGGATGTTATGGCAACGCTGACGATCGAGGAACTGGCAGCACAGTTGAAACCCGGCGAGGCGATTGCCGGGCTCGACCTCGGCACGAAGACGATCGGGCTCTCGGCCTCCGATCTCGGCCGTCGCTTCGCCACCCCTCGCCCGGTGATCAAGCGGGTGAAGTTCACGCAGGATGCCGAGGTGCTTTTGGCGTTCGCGGCCAAGGAAAAGATCGTGGCCTTCGTGATCGGGCTGCCGGTCAACATGGACGGCTTGTCCGGGCCGCGCGTGCAGGCGACGAGGGCCTTCGTGCGCTCGATGTCGGAAAAAACGGACATCCCCTTCGTCTATTGGGACGAACGGCTGTCGACGGTGGCCGCCGAGCGGGCGCTGCTCGAAATGGACGTTTCGCGGGCCAAACGCAGCGAACGGATCGATTCCGCCGCTGCGAGCTTCATCCTTCAGGGTGCGCTTGACAGGCTTTCGGGGCTTGCCCGCACTTCGGACAGCGCTGCCGACCTTTCCTGACGGGCGATCCACCAGGCCTTGATCTGCTTGCGGCGGCGGAAGCCGATGATCGCGAACAGGATCAGGCTGTCGACGATGATCGCGCGCAGCACCAGCGGCGGGATTGTTTCGGGCGCGATGCCGAGCACGTTTCCATAGATCTGGAAGACGAGATCATGGGCGTCACGCGTCAGCATGAAGATGCCGAAGCTCATGTCGTAGTAGGACAGACCGTACCAGGCGCCCAGGATCGTGATGGGCAAAGCCCACAAGAGCAGAAGTGTCTTCATGCCGTTTCCGCCTTTTGATCGAACGGCAAATCATTTGCCGCCGGCCAGCTTTCCACCAGCCATTTCAGTGACGCCATCGCCGTAAGCACGGTCGCAGGGACGGCGATATCGAGCGCCAACCCCGAGAAAAACACCATCATCATGATGGTCGCCACCGGCCGTGCACAAACAGCGTCCGTCACCACTGTACCCTTTAACGTCTGTCCCGCCCAAAAGGTGACCCGTTCGGAGCCAACGCGCAACGTAAACCCTTTATTAAGGTTAACAGCGGCTGTGGATGAGCAGTTTCAGCCACTTGGTCGAAAATGTCGCCGGGACACGAATTTCGATTGAATGCACGGTTTTACGGGTCTACGCCTCCCCTGCCCGCCATCCTGGACACGCCATGCTGATCATCTTCGAAAGTATCCTCCCCATCTTCCTGCTGGTGATTCTCGGCGTAGCGCTCAAACGCACCTCTCTCATCAACGAGAGTTTCTGGAGTGGCCTCGAGCAGTTCGGCTATTTTATCCTCTTCCCGGCGCTGCTGTTCCAGACGCTTGCTACCACCGACTTTTCGTCCCTGGACAGTGGCAGCGTCGGCCTGGTGTCCCTGCTGGCAGTCGGGGTCATGACCGCACTGGTTCTTGTTATCTGGCCGCTGCTCAGGGCGCGCGGCATGGGCGGGTCGTCCTACACCTCCGTCTTTCAGACATCGACGCGCTGGAATGGCTTCATGGCGCTCGCCATTGCGGAGAAGTTGACGGGACAAACGGGCCTGTCCGTCATCGCCATCATCATGGCTTCGATCATCGTGCCGCTCAACCTCATCAATGTCGGGGTGATGGTCTGGTTCTCCGGCGAGAGTCGGGGCCTGAAGACCTTCGTCCTCAGGATCGTCACCAACCCGATCATCATCGGCGCCTTGCTGGGTGTATTCGTGAATTTTGCGGGGATTTCGATGTATGCACCCGTCATGACGGCGATCGACATGATTGCCAGCGCGTCTCTCGGTCTAGGTCTCGTGACGGTCGGCGCGGGGCTGAGGGTCGCCGATGCCCTGAAACCTCAGCCGAGCGTGCTGATGACGGTCGTGCTCAAGCTGATCGTCTTTCCGGTGGTCGCGGTGGCGATCGCCCTTGCCTTCGGGCTCTCAGGCGAGATCGTCGTGATGATTGCGCTGGGTGCTGCCGTGCCAACAGCGATGAACGGCTATGTTCTGGCCAAGCAGATGGGCGGCGATGCCGATCTCTATGCGGCAGCGGCCACTGTGCAAACGGTCGCTGCCTTCTTCACGATCCCTGTGATGCTCTATCTCGCCGCTCAGGTTGCCGGCGGATAGAGAAGGTCGAGCACATAGCGGGAATCGAAGCGCGCATCGAGCACGCCATAGGTATGGCGCCAGCCACCCGCCAGGCGTGATTCGAGGAAGGCATCGGCGATCTTGCCGGCGCCGAGGCGATAGAGTTCGGCGGCACCGGCCGCGAGCGCCAATTGCTCGATCAGCAGACGGCCGGCGGCCTCGTCACGCTCGGCAAGCGCCGTTGCGGCACGCAGCACTTCCACAGTCTTCTTGCCGGAGGGACCGAGATCCCGCTCGAGACCGGCGAAGAGCGTTTCGAAGAGATCCTTGCCGCGGCTCAGCACGCGCAGGACATCCAGCGCCATGACATTGCCGGAGCCTTCCCAGATCGCATTGACCGGGGCTTCACGGTAGTGGCGGGCGATCGGGCGTTCCTCGACATAGCCGCTGCCGCCGATGCATTCCATGGCTTCGTAGATCAGCCCGGGTGCGATCTTGCAGATCCAGTATTTGGCGACCGGCGTCATGACGCGAGCGTAAGCAGCGTCGACCGGGTTTTCGCGCGCCTTGTCGAAGCTGTCGGCCAAGCGGAAGGCAAGTGCGGTGGCTGCTGCGACATCAAGTGCCATATCGGCCAGGACACGCGTCATCATCGGCTGGTCGATGAGGTTCTTGCCGAAAACCATACGACCGCGCACGTGATGCACGGCTTCGGCCATGGAAGCACGCATCATGCCGGCAGAGGAGAGCGCGCAGTCGAGGCGTGTCAGCGTCACCATGTCGAGGATGGTGCGTACACCATCACCGGGCGTGCCGAGAAGGAAGCCGAAAGTTTCGGAGAACTCGACTTCGGAAGAGGCATTCGAGCGGTTGCCGAGCTTGTCCTTCAGGCGCTGGAATTCGAGCCCGTTGGCGGAGCCATCCTCCAGAAGGCGCGGCACGAGGAAACAACCCATGCCGTCCTTGGTCTGGGCAAGCATGACGAAGGCGTCGCTCATCGGGGCGGACATGAACCACTTGTGGCCGGAGAGACGGTAGATCCCCTCGCCTACCCTTTCGCCGGTCGTGGTGTTGGCGCGCACATCCGTGCCGCCCTGCTTCTCGGTCATGCCCATGCCGATGGTGACGGCGCTTTTCTGCATCGGCGGCTTGTTGCTGCTATCGTATTTGCGCGAGAGGATGCGCGGCGTCCATTCCTTCTGCACAGCCGGCGACGCGACAAGGGCTGCGACCGAGGCGCTGGTCATGGTGAGCGGGCACAAATGCCCCGATTCGAGCTGGGCCGTCAGGAAGAAGCGGACGGCGCGGGCCTTGTGTTCATGGCCACGGGCTTCCTGTGCATTTTCCCAGACGGAGGAATGCAGGCCTGACGCCATCGAGCGGCGCATAAGAGCGTGCCAGGCCGGATGGTATTCGACGACGTCGAGGCGTTCACCGCGCACCCCATGGGTCCGGAGCTGCGGCGGACTGGCATTCGCCATGCGCGCCAGTTCCTGTGATTCCGGCGAGGTCACATATTTGCCGATGACATCGTATTCCTCGCGCAGCTGGCGCGACAGGGAGGATGTCAGATCGACGAGCAACGGATCGGACCGGTAGGCATTGACGCCGGACCAAGGCTTGGGCTGGTTCAGCGCTGCGAGTTTTTCTTCCGTCCGGTTCATCAATCCTGCCGATCTCGTAAGGAGACGCGCGTTGGCCCGCCAACGCTTCGCCTTCATCATTCCACTGCGGTCGAAGCATCCAGGGCGCATCACGGCGCCGGTGTTCCCTACCTTCTGTTCGCTCTATTACATGGGGACCGTGCGTCAATCCACCTAGCATGTGCTTGCCCGGCCCGATCCCACACTTTATAGACCGCGTGACATCTCAGGAGGACGTCCATGGTCTTCTTTCCCCATCGCCATCTTATCGGCATCAAAGGCCTTACCGAGCAGGACATCACGTTCCTTCTCGACAAGGCAGACGAAGCCGTCAAAATCAGCCGCCAGCGGGAGAAGAAGACTTCCACGCTGAGGGGCCTCACCCAGATCAACCTCTTCTTCGAAGCCTCGACGCGGACGCAAGCCTCGTTCGAGCTCGCGGGCAAACGCCTCGGCGCCGACGTGATGAACATGTCGGTGGGCAATTCATCCGTGAAGAAGGGCGAAACGCTGATCGACACGGCGATGACGCTGAACGCCATGCGGCCGGATGTGCTGGTGGTGCGCCACTCCTCGGCAGGTGCTGCAGCGCTGCTCGCGCAGAAGGTCGCCTGCTCGGTGGTCAATGCCGGTGACGGTCAGCACGAGCATCCGACCCAGGCACTGCTCGATGCGCTCACCATCCGCCGCGCCAAGGGCAAGCTGTCGCGCATCATTGTCGCGATCTGCGGCGATGTGCTGCATTCGCGCGTCGCGCGCTCCAATATCCTGCTGCTCAATGCCATGGGCGCCCGCGTCCGTGTCGTGGCGCCGGCGACACTTCTGCCCGCCGGGATTGCCGACATGGGCTGCGAGGTTTTCCACGACATGAAGGAAGGACTGAAGGATGCTGACGTCGTCATGATGCTGCGCCTGCAGCGCGAGCGCATGTCCGGCTCCTTTGTGCCTTCGGTGCGTGAGTATTTCCACTTCTATGGTTTGGATGCCGAAAAGCTGAAGGCCGCCAAGGACGATGCACTCGTCATGCATCCGGGCCCGATGAACCGTGGCGTCGAGATCGCCTCTGAAGTCGCCGACGGCCCGCAGAGCGTCATCGAGAGCCAGGTCGAGATGGGGGTCGCGGTTCGCATGGCCGTCATGGAGACACTGCTGGTATCGCAGAACCAGGGACCGCGTTCGGAGGGAATGGGCGCATGAGAAAGCCTCTCGTTCTCAAGAATGTCCGGATCGTCGATCCCTCTCGCACGCTCGACGAAGTCGGCACCATCGTTGTCGGCCATGACCGGCTGATCCTCGCCGCTGGCGCCGATGCGCAGAACCAGGGCGCTCCCGAGGGCGCCGAGATCCGCGACTGCCGCGGGCTGACCGCCGTTCCGGGTCTGGTCGATGCGCGCGTCTTCGTCGGCGAGCCGGGATCTGAACATCGTGAGACGATTGCATCGGCAAGCCGGGCGGCAGCGGCCGGCGGCATCACCTCCTTCATCATGATGCCGGAGACGGACCCTGTCATCGACGACATCGCGCTTGTCGAGTTCGTCAAGAAAACAGCCCGCGACACGGCTGCTGTCCACGTCTATCCGGCAGCGGCGCTTACCAAGGGCATGACCAGCGCCGAGATGACCGAGATGGGTCTCTTGCAGCAGGCCGGAGCCGTCGCCTTCACCAATGGCCGCTATGGGCTGAACGATACGCAGGTCCTGCGCCGGGCGATGACCTATGCGCGCGAATTCGATGCTGTCATCGCGCTCGAAACGCGGGAGAAATATCTCGCCGCCAATGGCGTGATGAACGAGGGGCTGCTGGCAAGCTGGCTCGGGCTCGGTGGCATCCCGCGCGAAACCGAGATCATCCCGCTTGAACGGGACCTCAGGATCGCAGCACTGACGCGGGCCAAGTATCACGCCTCGCAGATCTCGGTGCCGGAATCGGTCGAGGCGATCGAGGTCGCCCGCAAGCGCGGCGCAAAGGTCACCTGCGGGATCTCGATCAATCACCTGAGCCTCAACGAAAACGACATCGGCGAGTACCGGACCTTCTTCAAGCTCTATCCGCCGCTCAGATCCGAAGACGACCGCATGGCGATGGTCGATGCGCTGGCCAAGGGCAAGATCGACATCATCGTGTCCTCGCATGATCCGCAGGATGTCGACACCAAGCGCCTGCCCTTCGGCGAGGCGGCCGATGGCGCAATCGGCCTTGAGACCATGCTGTCGGCAGCACTTCGCCTGCATCATGCCGGTCAGGTGCCGTTGATGCGGTTGATCGACGCCATGTCGACGCGGCCCGCCAAAATCTTCGGCCTTCCGGGCGGCACGCTGAAGCCGGGTGCGCCGGGAGACATCGCGCTCATCGATCTCGATGAGCCCTGGCTCGTGTCGCGCGACAGCCTGCTTGCGCGCTCCAAGAACACGCCATTCGAAGATGCCCGCTTCTCGGGCCGGGCCGTTGCGACCTATGTCGCCGGCCAATGTGTCCACACGCTCTGAGGGGATAGAGATGTCCGATATCAACTTCGTCCTGTTCGACTGGCAGATGATCGCGATCGTGAGCGTGTTCGGCTATCTGCTCGGCTCGATCCCCTTCGGCCTGGTTCTGACCAAGATGGCCGGCCTCGGGGATCTGCGCTCGATCGGTTCGGGCAATATCGGCGCGACCAACGTGCTGCGCACCGGCAACAAGAAGCTGGCGGCGGCGACGCTTCTGCTTGATGCGCTGAAGGCGACGGCGGCGGCTGTGATCGCGGATCGGG
The DNA here is from genome assembly GCA_943372805.1 of Rhizobium sp. Q54. GTDB lineage: Bacteria > Pseudomonadota > Alphaproteobacteria > Rhizobiales > Rhizobiaceae > Allorhizobium. The sequence continues at coordinate 27,951 of CALSAF010000001.1, read as the reverse complement.
TTTTCGGCGGCGATGCCGCGCTGGTCGGCGGCTTTGCCGCCTTTATCGGCCATCTCTTCCCGGTCTGGCTTGGCTTCAAGGGGGGCAAGGGTGTCGCGACCTATATCGGCATGCTGCTGGGCGTCGAGCCGATTATGGTGCTGGTCTTCGCCATTGTCTGGCTCTCAATCGCCTTCCTTTCTCGCTACTCTTCGTTGTCCGCGCTCATCGCCACACTTGTCATTCCGGTTGCATTGTGGATACTCGGGCTCGAAGAAGCCGCGATCGTGACGGCCGTCATGACGGTTATCACCTACTGGCGCCACAAGCAGAATATCGAGCGGCTGATCGCGGGAACCGAGAGCAAGATCGGGAAAAAGGGCTAGAGGAGAGCCATGGGTCCAGGCAGCGCAAGACGTAAAGGGATTGCGCTGACGGACCGCCAGAGGATCGCCTGGCTGAGGCTGATCCGCAGCGACAATATCGGCCCGGCCACCTTCCGGGACCTGATCAATCATTTCGGCTCGGCCGAGGCCGCGCTGGAGGCACTTCCGGAGCTCTCCCGCAGAGGTGGCTCCACCCGCAGCATCCGCATTGCGACCGTTGTCGAGGCCGAGCGCGAGATCGAAACAGCGCATCGCTTCGGCGCACGCTTCATCGGCATCGGCGAGCCCGACTATCCACCGGCCCTGCGGCAGATCGATGCAGCACCGCCGCTCATCTCTGCCAAGGGCGACCTATCGACAACCACCCTTCCCTGTGTCGGCATCGTTGGCTCTCGCAACGCCTCGATCAGTGGTACGAAGTTCGCCGCAATGATGGCGCGCGAAATCGGGCAAGCCGGCTATGCGATTGTCTCGGGACTGGCACGCGGCATCGATGCGGCTGCCCATCGCGCGAGCCTTGAGACGGGCACGATCGCGGCGATGGCCGGCGGCCTCGACCAGCCCTATCCACCGGAGAACTTCGACCTGCTCGACCAGATCTGCGGCGGACATGGCCTTGCCATCTCGGAAATGCCGTTCGGCTGGGAGCCGCGCGCGCGGGATTTCCCCCGGCGCAACCGCCTGATCGCAGGTATTTCACTCGGCGTGGTGGTCATCGAGGCTGCAGCTCGCTCCGGATCGCTGATCACCGCTCGGCTTGCGGGCGAGTTCGGACGGCTGGTCTTTGCCGTACCCGGCTCGCCGCTAGACCCGCGCTGCGAGGGCACGAATGGACTGCTGAAGGACGGGGCGACGGTGACGACCAAACCGCAGGACGTGCTGCAGGCTTTGGCGCCGATCTCGGAAGTCGATCTCTTCACGCAAACGGAAGCGGACGAACCCGATTACGAGCATCCGGAAGGTCGGCCCCTCTCTCCGCCGCCAAAAGACGACGAACGGCTGACGATCATACAGGCGCTCGGTCCGACGCCCGTGGAGATCGACGATATCATCCGACATACCGGCCTCTCCGCTTCGACGGTCTACCTCGTTCTCCTCGAACTCGATATCGCCGGACGGTTAGAGCGGCATGCGGGGGGATTTGTGTCGCTCAGCATGATGGATTGACAGCGCACGTCGCCCCGAAAGGACATCACCGGCCTCGACATATGCCATCTCAATCAGATAGCACAGCATCTCTGCCCCCTCGCCTTCGGCGACGGCCCGCAACTCGGCCAGCATCTGCCGGATGTAGGCGACGTTCTCCATGGTGCGGTTAGCGCGATCACTCAATTCGACTGTCTCACGTGCCATGGTTCCCGCTCACAACTGATGGAGTGACCACAACCGCAGCTCTCCATTTCGACTGGAAACACAATAAATCATTTATCCTAGATTGCAATCTACCGAATATCTTCTTTTGGTTGTATCGACGTGCAGCCTCGGAAAATGGGCCAAGCCTCTTGACCGCAGGCGTTTCGCCCTCCATGTCGGAAAACCGTGTTCCGAAGACTGTGGTGCGGTGCCGCTGATCGGATGCGTTGAAGGTACATCTGTCCAATGAACGTCGTAGTCGTAGAATCCCCGGCCAAGGCCAAGACGATCAACAAGTATCTGGGTCCCGGATACAAGGTGCTCGCCTCGTTCGGCCATGTGCGCGATCTGCCGGCCAAGGATGGCTCCGTTCTCCCGGACCAGGATTTCGAGATGTTCTGGGAGGTCGATACGGCCTCGCAAAAGCGGATGAAGGACATCGCCGATGCGGTGAAGTCTTCCGACGGCCTGTTTCTCGCGACGGACCCGGATCGCGAGGGCGAAGCCATCTCCTGGCACGTGCTCGACCTTTTGAAGAAGAAGCGTGTCCTCGGCGACAAGCCGGTGAAGCGTGTCGTGTTCAACGCCATCACCAAGAAGGCCGTGCTCGATGCCATGGCCAATCCGCGCGACATCGATACACCGCTGGTCGATGCCTATCTCGCCCGCCGTGCGCTCGACTACCTCGTCGGCTTCAATCTGTCGCCGGTTCTGTGGCGTAAGCTGCCGGGGGCCCGTTCGGCCGGTCGCGTGCAGTCGGTGGCACTGCGCCTCGTCTGCGACCGCGAAACCGAGATCGAGCGCTTCGTTGCCGAAGAATACTGGAACATCTCTGCCCTTCTGAAGACGCCGCGCGGCGATGAGTTCGAGGCTAAGCTCGTTTCGCACCAGGGCAAGCGCATGCAGCGCAACTCGGTGACCAATGGCGACCAGGCTGCCGGTATCAAGGCGCTGCTCGAGGGTGCAGCCTTTGCTGTCGACAGCGTCGAGGCAAAGCCGGTCAAGCGCAATCCGGGCCCGCCCTTCACCACTTCCACCCTGCAGCAGGCAGCATCCTCGAAGCTCGGCTTCTCGGCATCGCGCACCATGCAGGTGGCACAGAAGCTTTATGAAGGTATCGACATCGGCGGCGAGACCGTCGGTCTGATCACCTACATGCGTACCGACGGCGTGCAGATGGCGCCGGAGGCGATCGAGGCCGCCCGTTCCGCCGTTCTCGACCAGTTCGGTCCGCGCTACGTGCCGGAAAAGGCGCGCTTCTATTCGACCAAGGCGAAAAACGCCCAGGAAGCCCACGAAGCGATCCGCCCGACCGATTTCAACCGGTCGCCCGACAAGGTGCGACGCTTCCTCGATGCTGACCAGCTGAGGCTTTACGATCTGATCTGGAAGCGCGGTATCGCCAGCCAGATGGCGTCGGCCGAAATCGAGCGCACGACGGTCGAGATCCTCGCGGACAACAAGGGCGACAAGGCCGGACTTCGTGCCGTCGGCTCGGTGATCCGCTTCGATGGCTTCATTGCCGCCTATACCGACCAGCGCGAAGAGGGCGAACCGGCGGAGGACGGCGACGACGAGGATGGCCGCCTGCCGGAGATCAACGCCCGGGAAGCCCTGGCCAAGAACAAGATCAATGCCAGCCAGCATTTCACCGAGCCGCCGCCGCGCTATTCGGAAGCCTCGCTGATCAAGAAGATGGAAGAACTCGGCATTGGCCGTCCGTCGACCTATGCCGCGACGCTGAAGACGCTCAGCGACCGCGAATATGTGATCATGGACAAGCGCAAGCTGATCCCGCATTCCAAGGGTCGGCTGGTCACGGCCTTCCTCGAAAACTTCTTCACCAAATATGTCGAATACGACTTCACGGCCGATCTCGAAGAGAAGCTCGACAAGATTTCCGCCGGTGAATTGAACTGGAAGGACGTGCTGCGCGCCTTCTGGCAGGACTTCTTCGCCCAGATCGAAGACACCAAGGAACTGCGCGTCACCAATGTGCTCGACGCGCTGAACGAGGCGCTGGCACCGCTCGTCTTCCCGAAGCGTGAAGACGGCTCTGATCCGCGCATCTGCCAGGTCTGCGGCACGGGCAACCTGTCGCTGAAGCTCGGCAAGTATGGCGCCTTTGTCGGCTGCTCGAACTATCCGGAATGCAACTTCACCCGCCAGCTCTCCTCCGAAGGTGGCGCCGAAGCCGAGGCCAATGGCAGCAACGAGCCACGGGCGCTGGGCAAGGATCCGGTGACCGAGGAAGAGATCACATTGCGCTCGGGCCGTTTCGGGCCATACGTCCAGCGTGGCGACGGCAAGGAAGCCAAGCGCTCCTCGCTGCCGAAGGGCTGGGCGCCGGCTGACATTGATCTTGAAAAGGCGCTGTCACTGCTGTCGCTGCCGCGCGACGTCGGTGCGCATCCGGAAACCGGCAAGATGATCTCGGCTGGTCTGGGGCGCTACGGGCCTTTCGTCCTGCATGACGGCACCTATGCCAATCTCGAAGGCATTGAGGATGTTCTCTCGATCGGTCTCAACCGCGCCGTCACCGTGCTTGCCGAAAAGAAAGCCAATCCGGGTGGCCGTGGCCGCACGGCAGCGGTGGCTCTGAAGGAACTTGGCGACCATCCCGATGGTGGCGCGATGACCGTTCGTGACGGCCGTTTCGGCCCCTATGTCAATTGGGGTAAGGTCAACGCGACGCTGCCGAAGGGTAAGGATCCGCAGGCGATTACCGTCGAGGAAGCGCTTGTGCTGATCGCCGAGCGCGCGGCCAAGGATGGCGGCGGCAAGGCCAAGGCGAAGAAGGCCCCAGCCAAGGCAGCCAAGGCAAAGTCGGAAGACGGTGATGCGGCAAAGCCGAAGAAGGCAGCCGCGAAACCGAAGGCGACTGCTGCCAAGAAGGCTCCGGCCAAGGCCGCTTCGAATGCCAAGACAACGAAGAAGAGTGCGACTTGAGCAAATTTACGCGCGACACCTCCCGTTCTCCCGGCTCCGGCAACCGCAAGAGCCGGCGTGCGGAAGGCGCGGCCAAGGCCCGGAGTGAAAACCCCACGGCCCTGATCCACGGGGAGGTACCGCCGCGCGAAGTCTTGATGCAGTTCATCACCGACAATCCCGACCGCGCCTCGAAGCGCGAGATCGCCAAGGCCTTTGGCCTGAAGGGCGAGCAGCGGGTGGAGCTGAAGCAGGCGCTCAAGGATCTCGAAAACGACGGGCTCGTGCAGAAGAGCCGCAAGTCTCTGACCAGACCCGGCGCGCTGCCCCCGGTCACGGTGCTCGACATCACCACACGCGACAAGGATGGCGAGTTGATAGGTCGCCCTGCCGAATGGCCAGAAGAGGCCGGCGCTGCGCCGGCTGTTCTGATCCGCCAGTCGAGTTCTGACCGTTCCAAGGGCAAGACGCCCGTCGGCGGTCTGGGCGATCGGGTGCTGGCCAAGATCTTCGCCAACAAGGACCGCTCCGGCCCGGCCTATACCGCCCGCGTGATCAAGATCCTTGATCGTCATGTCGGTGCCGTGATGGGCGTGGTGCGGATGATGCCTGACGGTGGCGCACGCCTGATGCCGATCGACCGGCGCGGCGAGGAAATGCAGATCGACTCGACCGATATTGGCGAAGCCAAGGATGGTGATCTAGTCGAGGTGGAAGTGGCGCGTGCCAGCCGTTTCGGCCTGACGCGGGCCAAGGTGCTCAACGTCGTCGGATCGGTCGCCTCGGAAAAGGCGATCTCGATGATCGCCATTTACGCGCATGGCATTCCGCATATCTTCCCGCAATCGGTGATATCAGAGGCCGAGGCCGCCAAACCCGCCTCGATGTCGCATCGCGAGGACTGGCGCGATCTGCCGCTTATCACCATCGACCCGCATGACGCCAAGGACCATGACGACGCCGTTTATGCCGAGCTCGACACCTCGCCCGACAATCCTGATGGCGTGATTGTCACGGTCGCCATCGCCGATGTTTCTTATTATATCCGGCCGAAATCGGCGCTGGATCGAGAAGCCCTCAAGCGCGGCAATTCGGTGTATTTCCCTGATCGCGTCGTGCCGATGCTGCCCGAGCGGATCTCGAACGATCTCTGCTCGCTGCGCGAGGGCGTCGACCGGCCGGCGCTTGCCGTACGCATGGTCTTCTCGCACGAAGGCCGCAAGGCAAGCCACACCTTCCACCGCATCATGATGAAGAGTGCGGCCAAGCTCTCCTACCAGCAGGCACAGGCGGCGATCGACGGCAAGACCGACGAGAAGACCGGTCCGCTGCTGGAGCCGATCCTGAAGCCGCTGTGGCATGCCTATGCCGTGATGAAGCGCGGACGCGACCGCCGCCAGCCGCTCGAGCTCGACATGCCCGAGCGCAAGATCATCCTCAAGGAAGACGGTACGGTCGATCGCGTGCATGTTCCCGAACGCCTCGATGCGCACAAGCTGATCGAGGAGATGATGATCCAGGCGAACGTCTCGGCCGCCGAGACGCTGGAGAAGAAGCGCCAGGCGCTGATCTACCGGATCCATGACGCGCCGGCGCTCGCCAAGCAGGAAGTGCTGCGCGAGTTTCTCGCAACGCTTGGCATCTCGCTGGTCAAGGGCGGCAACATGCGGTCCAACTCGTTCAACGGCATCCTGGCCAAGGCGCAGGACACACCGCATCAGACCATCGTCAATGAAATGGTGTTGCGCAGCCAGAGCCAGGCAATCTACAGCCCCGACAATATCGGCCATTTCGGCCTCAACCTGATGAAATACGCCCACTTCACCTCGCCGATCCGCCGTTATGCCGACCTGATCGTGCATCGGGCGCTGGTGGGTTCGCTGGGCTTGGGCGAAGGCGGAATTACGCCAGACGAGGAAACAAGCCTCGAGGACATTTCCGCCGAGATCTCGACCTTCGAACGTCGGGCAATGGCCGCCGAGCGCGACACCGTCAACCGGCTGATCGCGCATCACCTTGCCGGGCGTATTGGCGATGAGTTCGAAGGACAGATCCGGGGCGTAACGAAGTCCGGTCTGTTCGTCGCCCTGCCGCAATTTGGCGCAGATGGCTTTGTCCCGGTTTCCACACTGGGTCGCGACTACTATATCTACGACGAAGCGCATCAGGCCCTGACGGGCGAGAAGTCCGGGCTCGGCTATCAGCTCGGCGACACCGTCGAGGTCCGATTGGTGGAGGCCGTACCGCTTGCGGGGGCCCTCCGCTTCGAGATGCTGAGCGAAGGGCGGAAAATGCCGGCCGGCACGCGGTCGTTCCACAAGGCAGGGCGACGCGGCCAGAAACAGCCGGGCACACGCCCGCCGCGCTCGCGACGTTGACACTTTCGCCCCGGAGGCAAGACATGACCGCGAACCCGACCAATGCGACAATGCAGTTTGGTGCCGACGAGAAAGCCGAACGGCCGCTCGGAAGATCCATCAAACGCGGAATGCTGAACCAGTGTCCGGCTTGCGGCTCGGGCAAGCTGTTCCGCAGCTATCTCAAGGTGGTCGACAACTGCGCCGCATGCAGCGAGGACTACCATCACCATCGCGCGGACGATTTGCCTGCCTATCTCGTCATCCTGATCCTCGGACACGTGCTTGTCGGCGGCTTCATGGCAACCGATCTGGTTTTCGTCCTGCCGGCCTGGGTGCATTTTGCCATATGGGCGCCGATCGGCGTCGTGACCTCGCTGCTCTGCCTCCAACCGATCAAGGGCGGCGTCGTGGGGCTCCAGTGGGCGCTGCGCATGCATGGTTTCGACGGCAGCGAGGATGCACCGCAACCGCTCGGTGACGCACGCGACTAGTCACCGCTCCGTCATGTGCCTGTGGCGGTCTGGCGATAGGAATCCGAAAATGGATCCGTCGTGATTCGCGAGAAGAGACGCGGGGCGCTTGACAGGCGTATGATTTCCAGTCTGAACATGCCGCGCCAATCGACGACGCCCGGGAGCCAGTAAGCGCCGATGCCCTCACAGATTTCGACACTCGATCTGTTGCGCAAGCCGCGCATGCAGGACCGCGACCTGAACGACCGGGTGGCCGATGTCTGAGGTGAATGGAGGCCTGAATGGCCATCGCGAGGAAATCCACTGGCCCTCGCTGGTCGCCGCCATCGCATCCATTTCCGCGGTCGGCATCGCCATCGGACTGGGACTGCCACTGCTGAGCATCATCCTTGAGAAGCGCGGCATCTCGTCGACCCTCATCGGTCTGAATTCGGCCATGGCCGGCATCGCCGCCATGGCAGCCGCTCCGGTCACGACCAAACTCGCCCACAAGCTGGGCGTGGTACCGACCATGCTGTGGGCGGTGCTGTTGTCCGCCATCAGTGCCATAGGCTTCTACTATGCCACCGAGTTCTGGATGTGGTTCCCGCTGCGGATCGTCTTCCATGGCGCGACGACCACCTTGTTCATCTTGTCTGAGTTCTGGATCAATGCCGCCGCGCCATCCCGCAAACGCGGCCTTGTGATGGGCATCTACGCGACCATGCTCGCCGTCGGCTTTGCCTGCGGCCCCCTGCTGTTCTCAGTGCTCGGCAGCGACGGCATCCTGCCCTTCGCGGTCGGCGCGGTTGCGATCCTGGCAGCCGCTATCCCGATCTATATCGCGCGCGACGAAAGCCCGGTGCTGGGCGAGAAGTCGGAGATGCATTTCTTCCGCTACATCTTCCTGGTACCCACAGCAACGGTGGCCGTCTTCGTCTTCGGGGCGGTCGAGGCGGGTGGACTGTCGCTCTTCCCGATCTATGCGACGCGTAGCGGCTTTACGGAGACGCAGGCCGCCCTCCTGCTGACGGTGATGGGTATCGGCAACATGGTGTTCCAGATCCCGCTCGGACTCCTCTCCGACCGCATGCGTGACCGTCGGCAGCTTCTCTCAGCACTGGCGGTGGTCGGCCTTGCCGGATCCCTCGCCCTGCCCTGGCTCTCCGGTCACTGGCAACTCATGGCGGTCGTGCTGCTGTTCTGGGGCGGCTGCGTGTCAGGCCTCTACACGGTCGGCTTGAGCCATCTTGGCTCGCGACTCACCGGCGCGGATCTCGCGGCGGCCAATGCCGCCTTCATCTTCTGCTATGCAGTGGGCACCGTGGCCGGTCCACAGGCAATCGGTGCCGCCATTGATCTTACCGGCAATGACGGTTTTGCCTGGGCAATCGCGGGCTTCTTTGCCCTCTATGTCGTGCTTTCCCTGGGACGCATGCTTTTTAACCCGAAACGCACTTGACTTTTCAGGCGCGATTTGTAGTTTCGCGCCAGATTTGCCGTGGACCTCGTTCGGTTGTCCACGGCTTCGTTTATTAGAGGCAGGACGACCATGGCCAAGGCTACAACCATCAAGATCAAGCTTCTGTCGACGGCCGACACGGGTTTCTTCTACGTAACCACGAAGAACAGCCGTACGATGACGGACAAGATGACGAAGACCAAGTACGACCCGGTTGCTAAGAAGCATGTCGAGTTCAAGGAAACCAAGATCAAGTAAGACTTGATCGAAGGCTTTTCAAAAAGGCGTGTCGCTTCCCGCGACGCGCCTTTTTCTTTTGCAGATTACCACGGCGGCGCGCGGCGGGCCGCATAACGAAAAACACCGGCCTCCTCGCGGAAACCGGTGTCTTTACAATAGGGGGCCGGTCGGCATGCAAACACGGCACGAGGAACCGCTTTTGTCGTTGCACGCCAACCGACCGACCCCACGACCCAGGAGATGCGGCGGACCTGAGCATCATGGGGTATCTGCGACCTCCAGAAGAGGTCTTGTCCGATGGCGTGAAGTTCTCTCAAATAGAGACAGAAATCAACAGTTTATTAACCGCTCAACGATTCGACATCCGTTTATGGTTAAATTAGATCGAGATGAACTTGGTCCCCGGACCAAATAGTCAGTTCTACACACATTGAATCTTGAGGATACCGCCAGTCTATAGCTGTTGTTTTCAAGTTTAGTTTCCGGACCACACAGAGCGCCCCGCATCTGGAGCAGGTGTTCGGATCGAAGATGATGCTAATATTCCGTTAAATACAAATCCGAGTAAGCACAATTGCGCGAAGCGGCAACGAGAATGTGCGGCTTACACACAAAGACTATTCTGCACCAAGCCGATAAGTCGCTTTGTAACTGCCCAAAAAGGCAGCAGGATCTGCAACGCTGCACAGCGTGGCGGCATCAAACAAACCTGTGAACATCTTTGCTGACTTCGGTCAGAAATTGCGAGACCATATCGCTTGCAGCCGGCTATGCTCAGGCAGCTGCGGCGACCACTCTGTTGCGGCCCGAATTCTTGGCTTCGTACAGAGCTCGATCCGCCTGCTTCAGAAGCTGCTCGGGCGTATCCACGCCAGGCACCAGCGTGGCAATGCCCATGGATGCCGTCAGCATCAGCGGCGTCTCCCCCGACCGCAGCTGGAAGGGCCGCGCTTCGATCATGCCGCGCAGCCGCTCCGCGACGGCGGCGGCAACCTCGGCCGGGGTGTCCGGCATCACCACGACGAATTCCTCGCCACCGAAGCGACAAGCGAGATCGGCCCCACGGACGGTGGAGCGAATGCGCCCGGCGAACTCCTTCAGCACCTCGTCGCCGGCATCGTGACCATAGACGTCGTTGACCTGCTTGAAACGGTCGATGTCGGTGATGCAGATCGTCAGCGGACGACCGCGCACCTTGGCGCGGGCAAACAGCGTACGAAGATGAGTGTCCAGGTAGCGGCGATTGTGGAGGCCTGTCAGGCCATCTGTGACCGCAAGTTCGATCGTCTGGCGCACGCTGTGGCGCAGGCGGTCATTATAGCGCTTGCGGCGGACCTGGGTGAGCGCACGCGCCACCAATTCATTGGGATCGAGCGGGCGGACGATATAGTCGTTCACGCCGAGGTCGAGGGCGCGGATGATCATCTGCTCGTCGCCCTGCTCGGTGATCAACAGGATGGGGATGAACCGGGTCCGCTCCAGGGAGCGGATTTGCGAGCACAGGCGAAGAGGATCGTAGTCATCCAAGTTGCAGTTGACGATGACCAGATCAAAGCCATTCTCGGCGGCTTCGAACACCGCTGCCTGCGGATCCGACATGGCCGAAACTTCGGCGATCGGCTTCAGCGCCTTGATGATCCTCTCCTGGGAAGCGCCGCGGCTGTCGACGAGCAGGACTTGCGCCTGCTCTTCCAGGCGGCCGTCCTGAAGCCGCAGCATGTCGTCGATGCCAGCCTGGCGGGTCGAATCGTGACGAATGCGCAGTTCGTCGGTTAGTGTCTTGAGGCGCACCAGGCTCTTGACGCGGGAAATCAGCTGCAGATCGTTGACCGGCTTGGTCAGGAAGTCGTCCGCGCCGGCCTTGAGACCCCGTACGCGGTCGGATGGCTGGTCGAGGGCCGTCACCATGACCACAGGTATGTCTGCGGTGCGGGGGTTGGATTTGAGCCGCTCGCAAACCTCAAAGCCATCCATCTCCGGCATCATGATGTCGAGAAGGATCACATCGACCTGTGTCCGGTCGCAGATATCGAGGGCGTCGCGACCGTTGCTCGCCGTCAGCACGTCGAAATACTCCGCCATCAGCCGCGCCTCGAGCAGCTTCACATTGGCGGGAATATCATCGACGACCAGAATGCGCGCAGTCATGGTACTTAATCCTCACGCGTCTCCGAGATAGGTCTTGATGGTCTCGATGAACTTGGGCACCGAAATCGGTTTGGAGACATAGGCCTCGCAACCGCCCTGCCGAATGCGCTCTTCATCGCCCTTCATCGCGAAAGCCGTGACCGCGATGACCGGGATCACATGCAGATCAGGATCATCCTTCAACCACTTCGTTACTTCGAGGCCGGAAACTTCCGGCAACTGGATATCCATCAGAATCAGGTCGGGACGGTGCCGCCGCGCCAGATCCATGGCCTCCATGCCGTTGCGGGTCTGCACGGTTTCGTAGCCGGACGCCTCGATCAGATCGCGGAAGAGCTTCATATTCAGCTCGTTGTCTTCGACAATCATCACCTTTTTCGGCATTCACCCGGTCCCTTGTCCCGCGCCTGAGGGTGTCCGGGGCATGGTCGACCCGGCGCGAGTTGCTTCTTCCGTCATACGTCAAGCTAGTGCAATTTGGTTTCGAAATCGGTAATTTGCCAGAGCAACAGGAAAAGACTTTATGAAAAACAGAGATATACCGGCCGATGCCGAAGCGACTGCGGTCGCCGTACTCGGCTGGCTGGCAAACGAACCGGAAATGCTGTCGCGCTTCCTTGCCCTCTCCGGCGTTCAGCCACAGCAATTGCGCCAGGCGTTCGGCGATCCGGCCTTTCTGGCCGGAATGCTGGAATTCCTGATGCAACACGAACCGACACTGATGGCTTTCTGTGCTGCCACCGAAACGAAGCCCGAGACAGTGGTCGAGGCCCACCAGCGCTATGCCGGACCGAGTTTCGATTCGGCAGATTTCTGATGCTCACCGAGCTTGATCACATCCGTCTCGGCGACCGGCCGCTGATCGTCTGCGATGTCGACGACGTGGTTTTGCAATTCGCGACACCTTTCCAGGCCTTTCTGGAGAGCCGCGGCCACAGGCTGTTGCCGCGCTCGTTCAAGCTGACCGGAAACATCATCAACGGCGTAGACCAGAGCGTGCTGGAGGCCCCTGCGGTCAAGGCACTGATCGATGACTTCTTTATGGAACAGCAACGCTGGCAGACGCCATTTGCCGATGCAGTGGAGAGCCTTCATGCACTCGCACAACACGCCGATCTCGTCTTCCTGACTGCGATGCCGCCCCGGCATGTCGAGGTGCGACGCAGGCTGCTCGACCAGTTGACGCTGGACTTTCCGATGATTGCCACGGAAGAGCCAAAGGGGCCGATGGTGGCCGCGCTGCATGCCGCAAGGCCCCTGCCCGTCGCCTTTGTCGACGACATGGTCCACAATCTCCACTCCGTCGGCGACCATGTCCCGGACTGCCTGCTGGTCTATCTGCCGCCCCAGCTGGAGATCTTCCGCTTCGCCCCCGCACCGCGTGAAACCGTTCGCAGGGCCGAGAACTGGCCGGCGGCGTCCGCCCTCCTTTACGATCATCTCGGGACCTGAGAAAATCCTGCAGAGGCGGGGTGCGGTCAGCCTCTTGTCTCGCACAGCCGCGCGGCCTATGGTCGATGCGTTCAACTTTTGTTCCTGTCATGACGCGCCCCGACCCGACATATTCCGGCTTCTGTCGCGACTGCCTCACCGGGCAGGCGGAAGGCGCGCGTCGATGCCGGTCCTGCGGCAGTCCTCGCCTCGTCTATCACGGCGAACTCCATGGTCTGTCGATCGCCCATATCGACTGCGACGCCTTTTATGCTTCTGTCGAGAAACGGGACAATCCGGACCTCATCGACAAGCCCGTCATCATCGGTGGCGGCAAGCGTGGCGTCGTGTCGACCGCCTGCTACGTTGCACGCATCCACGGCGTGCGCTCCGCCATGCCGATGTTCAAGGCGCTGGAAGCCTGCCCGCAGGCGGTGGTGATAAAGCCGGACATGGAGAAATACGTGCGGGTGGGGCGGCAGATCCGGGCGATGATGGAGGAACTGACGCCACTGGTGCAGCCGATCTCCATCGACGAGGCGTTTCTCGACCTGAAGGGCACGGAACTCCTGCACCACGATCCGCCGGCCCGGGTGCTCGCCCGCTTCGCACTCCGTATCGAGCAAGAAGTCGGCATCACGGTGTCGGTGGGGCTTTCCTACTGCAAGTTTCTCGCCAAGGTGGCCTCCGACCTGCAGAAGCCGCGTGGCTTCTCGGTGATCGGGGAAGCCGAGGCGCTCTCCTTCCTCGCCGACAAGCCGGTGACGATGATCTGGGGCGTCGGCAAGGCCTTTGCAGCCACGCTGCAGGCGGACGGCATCCGCACCATCGGCCAGCTGCAAACCATGGACGAGACCGACCTGATGCGCCGCTACGGCTCGATGGGGCAGCGGCTCGCGCGGCTTGCGCGCGGCATCGACGACCGGACGGTGCATCCCAACGATCCGGCCAAGAGCGTGTCGGCAGAGACGACCTTTTTCGAGGACATCCACCGGCTCGATGAACTCGTGGCGCATCTGCGTGAGCTCTCCGAGAAGGTTGCCTGGCGGCTGAAGCGGCATGAGATTGCGGGGCAGACCGTGGTGCTGAAGCTCAAGACCGCCGACTTCAAGCTGCGCACGCGCAACCGGCGGCTCGATGATCCGACGCAACTTGCCGATCGGATCTTCCGGACGGGGATGGCGCTGCTGGAAAAGGAGACGGACGGCACGAAGTTCCGGCTGATCGGGATCGGTGTGAGCGACCTTGGGGACCCCACACGCGCGGATCCGCCCGACCTCGTTGACGAGCAGGCGACGCGACGGGCCGCAGCGGAAGCGGCGATGGACAAATTGCGCGACAAGTTCGGCAAGGGTACGGTCCAGACGGGCTATACCTTTCCTTCCAAACGATAGGCCATCCGTGTGTCGAGCACCCCTGCCAGCATCCCCCCGGCGCAGAGACGGCGCCCTGCCGCGCAGGGTGGTCGCCTCCGGCTTCTGCGGGTGGTCGCCGCCCATCGACGCAATCGCCGCAACGACCTCATGCTCGGCGCGATCCTCGCCTTTGTCGCGGGTGCCATCAATGCCGGCGGGTTTCTGGCGATCGGGCATTATACCTCGCACATGACCGGCATTGTCTCTTCGATCGCCGATAATCTGGCGCTTGGCCTCTTTGGTCTGGTCGGGTCCGGACTGGCGCTGCTCCTCTGCTTCACCGCAGGTGCGGCCTGTTCCGCCATTCTGATCAACTGGGCCAGGCGGCACGCACGTCGCCAGCAATATGCGTATCCGCTGGCACTTGAATCCGGCCTGCTGATCACCTTCGCCGGGATCGGCGCCGTGTTGCCTGCGGGATACGCAGCACCGGCGACAGCTCTGCTTCTCTGTTTCGTCATGGGCCTGCAGAACGCCACCATCACCAAGATCTCCGGCGCGCGCATCCGCACGACGCACCTGACCGGGATGATCACCGATATCGGGATCGAACTCGGCAAACTCGCCTATGACCTGATTGCCCGGCTGCTCGACCATCCACCGATCAGCACGGAGGGACGCAAACTCGGCATTCTCCTGCCGATCGTCGGCATGTTCTTCTTCGGCGGGCTTATCGGGGCATTGGGCTTCAAGCATCTGGGCCACGCCTTTTCGCTGCCGATCGCCGCCCTCCTGCTTGCTGTTGCCACCCCGCAGCTGCGACGTCGACCGATAGCGGCAGTCTGAAAGACGGGACCACACCGTGCCTGCCGCCGAAAACCAATCACAGCCGCGCGAGCGTTTGCGCAGAGCTGCTTCGCGAAACTTTTCTTAAACATCGTCCCATAGACTTCCGACCTCTCAGTCTCGCGTTCCGAGTGGTCGACCATGTTCCAGCGTTTCGTCCTCGCCTTCAGCCTGTCTCTTGCCGCAAGCACCGCGCTCGCCGATCAGGGGCCACTCCAGATCTACGTGTCGAAGGCAGACCAATCCCTCACCGTCTACGATGGCGACACAGTCGTCGCAACGACGAAGGTCTCGACCGGCAAACCCGGGCATACGACGCCATCCGGGATCTTCTCGATCCTGGAGAAGCGCAAATATCACGAGTCCAATCTGTATTCGAATGCGCCGATGCCCTTCATGCAGCGATTGACCTGGTCCGGCATCGCGCTGCACGAGGGCAAGGTGCCGGACCATCCCGCATCGCATGGCTGCGTGCGGCTGCCGAACGGCTTTGCCAAGACCCTGTTTTCGATGACAGAACGGGGGGCACATGTGATCATCACCGATCAGCCGGTCACACCAAGGCCCATCGCGCATGCCATGCTATTCATACCACGGTTGCCCGTCGACGACGGCGGATTGCTCTCGGATGTCGAACTCAGACCCGGCCGCGTGGAGGCCGCCCTGAAACCGGTGGAGGTGGCGATGAATGCCGTCCCGCCGCGCAGCGGTGCCGAAACGAAGCTGGTCATCGAGGAGCCTCCACCGCTGAGAATCCTGATCACCCGCAGGACGCAACGCGACATCACCATGGACGTCCAACGGCTGCTCACCAAGATCGGTTTCGGTGCCGGCCCTGCAGACGGCCTCCTGGGATCACAGACGATCGCGGCGATCCGGGGCTTCAAGGAGAAGAACGCCGTCCAGAAGGATGGCGAGATCATCTCGAAACCCTTCCTCATTGCTCTCTATGTGCAAGCCGGCGAGGATCGTCCACCGACCGGACAGTTGCTGATCCGCCAGAAATTCAAGCCGCTCTTTTCCGCGCCGGTGGACATCCGCGAACCGGAAAAGGCGCTTGGCACGCATTTCCTTGAGGCAACAGCCGTCGACCGCTTCAAGCGAAAGGCCGAATGGCGCGGCGTGACGTTGGAAGACCACATGCCCGGTTCGACGCAGGCGCGCCTTGGCATCACCGCCCCCGCCGATGACCCTGCCGTCTTCACGGTGGAAGCCGCGCTTGCACGGATCGCCATCCCTGATGACCTGCGCGCACGGATCGAGACGATGCTGAGCGAAGGCTCCTCGATTACCATCTCGGATACCGGGATCGGTCCGGAGACCGGAGACGGGACGGATTTCATCACCGTCACGCGGTCGAAGCCGAACGTTTGAAAATCAGTCAGTTAAGCTTAGCGTGAAGCCCCCATACCCGGTCGCGCAACTCATCCGCTTGATTGATGGCACGATTCAGTTCGTGCGAACCGAGGCGCCCCACGAGCGTGGCATCATTGCTCCGAAGGTCATGACCAAGACCCGCGCGGCCTTCCGGAACATCAAACCCGAGGGCGGTGAGAATTGTGGGAAAGATGTCCATTGTTGCGGCCGGCTTTTCGATATTGCCACGCCCGCCCGCCCCGAGAAGCATGAACATGTTCCGGCGAACGGACGATTGCAAATCAGCATAGACTTCGTTTCTCATCGCCAGATGGTCACTCTGGATGACCACAATGGTATTTGCAAGCAACCCGTCCCGCTCCAGTCGGGAGATGAAACGCTCGACGAGCCAGTTGCTGCAAGCAAACCCCTTGAGGGTGTCATTGGCCTGCCGAGATACGAAAGGAACCGTCTCGCAAGAAGGAGAGACGAGGCCAGTTGGTGCATGCCCCCCCAAAGTTGTCAGCATCAGGCTAAAGGGGGCAGCATTCGCACTCAGCTCAGCAACCTGCTCGTAGGCCACCTGAAGCATGTCTTCGTCATGCAATCCCCATATATTGGAACGCCCCGGAAACCGGTGCTTCAGCTCATCGAAGCCGAGCAGCCGCTGATATCCGTGATTCGCGGCAAATGCCCGGGTCCCGGCAAAATTCAGGCTTGCTCCCTTCAGAAAGACATTGGTGTAGCCATGTCCTTGCAGAACTTCGCCCAAGCATTCGGTGCCGGGCAGGATTTCATCAACGAGATCGAACGAGTTTCGATTAATGACCCCCAAAGATAGGAGAGGTACTCCGCACGTCGAAGCTACGTGACCTGCGAGCGTCCAACCGGTCAGTTCAACCTGTTCGATATTGCTTGCTGTCCACCCCTTGGTCGACAGACGCTTCATGGGGCTTGCGACATCACCAAAGCGCGTCTCGTCCCAAAGCGTGAGTTCAGCGCTTTCGACAAACACATGAATCAAATTCTTCCTAGAGCCCGCAGGCAGGGCCACAGCACCTGGATCCGCATAAGCGCTATCCAAAGCCAGCGGAGGTGGGGCGGCGGACGCAAAAGCTGCCTCAGCACCAAGCCACGTCAACGGATTAATTACAATCAGACTGACAGGCAAACAGCGGTTGAGAAACGCCATGCCCCGCGACATGCGGGAGAGCTGCCACCAGCTGATCATAACAATCAAAAATGGTATGGATGCGACGACGAATTGCTTGACGACTTGGCTTTGCACACCTTCCGAGCCGACGTCGTAGTGCAAATGGAACAAAATGGCGTGGATATCGACCGTTCCGAACAACGAGTAGAGCAGATACCAGACAGCAAGCAAGACACCAGAGATGTAGGTCCAGCGAAGTTTTACATCACTCTGCCCTGGGGCAGTCTTCAGGAGCCCATAGAGTATTAGGAAAAGCGCCACAAACAGAATGGGTCGCCATGACGGCAATAACCCAAAGACTGCGTCGGCAATTGACATGACAGCCCACGAAAAAACCGCAGCCCACAGGATCCCCTTTAGAATAGGCAATCCACGGACCTTATCCATCCGCACTACAGACGCCATGCATCAACCTCCAAAAAAAATGGAGTTCAATCTGTAGCTGCATCCGCATTTCAATCCACTTAACCTGAAAGATAAAAATCTAACAAGCTGGCCCACCGAGCCCCTAGACCAATTCCACGTCGAGGACGCCAGGGGTTGAGCGCATGGCGGCGGCGATTTCGGGGGAGATGCGGAAGCGTTCGGTGAGTTCGACCTCGATCTCGCGCTGCCCCTCGTCCTTGATCACGATGAAGGACACCAGCCCATCTCCCCGGGCATTGAGATGGGCGGCCACGGCACGCAGGGGACCGGAATCGCGGACATAGACCCGCATGGCCTTCTGCATGCGGATCGACTGCTCCTCAAGGGACTGCGCCGTCTGGATCCGCAGGCCGATGCCTTCCGGGCGTTCCTCGGCCTGGACGGTAATGACCAGTGACTTGCCGGCCTCCAGGAGATCGCGATACTGGTTCAGCCCCTCCGAGAACAACACCGCTTCGTATTGGCCAGAGGCGTCGGAGAAGGTGACGATGCCCATCTTGTTGCCGGTGCGGGTCTTGCGCTCCTGCTTGGAAATGACCGTCCCGGCGAGGCGACCGGCGGTTGCGCCCTGTTTCACGGCGACGGAGAAGTCGGCAAAGTTCTGGACGCGCAGCTTGTCGAGCAGATCGCGATAAGCGTCGAGTGGATGCGCGGAGAGATAGAAGCCGAGTACCTGGAACTCGCGCATCAGCTTTTCCGACGACAGCCAGGGCGTATAGGGTGCGAAGGCAATCTTCTCCGGTCCGCTCGCACCGCCGGAACCGAACATGTCGGACTGTCCGCTGACCGCATTTTCCTGGGCACGCTGGGCATAGCCCATGATACGGTCGATGCTGCCGACGAGCTCGGCGCGGTCGCGACCGAAGCAGTCAAAGGCGCCGGCGGCAATCAGGCTTTCAAAGACGCGGCGGTTGATCTGCTTCGGGTCGATCCGCAGGCAGAAATCCTCGATGCTCTCGAAGGGCGCGTCGCCGCGGACCTCGACGATGTGATCAACCGCGCCTTCACCGACCCCCTTGAGGGCAGCGAGCGCGTAGTAGATGCGGTTCGGGCCGGTCTGGAAGTGGCGGTATGACGTCTGGACAGAGGGTGGCACGACCTCGATACCGAGGCGGCTGGCGTCCTGGCGGAAATCGACCAGCTTTTCGGTGTTCGACATGTCGAGCGTCATCGATGCGGCGAGGAACTCGACCGGATAATGCGCCTTCATATAGGCCGTCTGATAGGAGACGATGGCGTAGGCGGCAGCGTGCGACTTGTTGAAACCGTAGTTGGCGAACTTGGCGAGCAGTTCGAAGATGTTGTTCGCCTGCGGTTTCGACACGCCGTTCTTCATCGCGCCATCGACGAAACGGGCGCTCTGCTGATCCATCTCCGCCTTGATCTTCTTACCCATGGCGCGGCGCAGAAGGTCAGCTTCGCCGAGCGAATAACCCGACAGGACCTGGGCGATCTGCATGACCTGTTCCTGGTAGACGATAACGCCCTGGGTTTCCTTCAGCAGGTAGTCAATCTTCGGATGGATGGAGGCGACTTCTTCCTCGCCGTGTTTGCGGGCGTTGTAGACCGGGATGTTCTCCATCGGGCCAGGACGGTAAAGAGCGACGAGGGCGATAATGTCCTCGATGCAGTCGGGCCGCATGCCGATCAGGGCCTTGCGCATGCCCGCACTTTCCACCTGGAAAACGCCGACGGTCTCGCCGCGCGACAGCATCTCGTAGGTCAGCGTGTCATCCAGCGGGATGGCCGCCAGATCGACCTTGTGACCGCGCTGCTCGACGACGAAGTCGACGGCCGTCTTCAGCACGGTCAGTGTCTTCAGGCCGAGGAAGTCGAACTTTACGAGGCCGGCCTGTTCGACCCATTTCATGTTGAACTGGGTGACCGGCATGTCGGAGCGCGGATCGCGGTACATCGGCACCAGCTTCGACAGCGGGCGGTCGCCGATGACGATACCGGCGGCATGGGTCGAGGCGTGGCGGTAGAGCCCTTCGATCTTCTGGGCGATCTCGAGCAACCGCGCGACCACAGGCTCCTCGGCGGCGGCCTCCTGCAGCTTGGGCTCCTCCTCGATCGCCTTGGAAAGCGGCGTCGGGTTGGCCGGATTGTTCGGCACAAGCTTACAGATCTTGTCCACCTGGCCATAGGACATTTCCAGCACACGACCGACGTCGCGGAGCGCCGCGCGCGCCTGCAGCGATCCAAACGTGATGATCTGGCCCACCTGCTCGCGACCATATTTGCGCTGCACGTAGCGGATCACCTCTTCGCGGCGTTCCTGGCAGAAGTCGATATCGAAGTCGGGCATCGAGACGCGTTCCGGATTGAGGAAGCGTTCGAAGAGCAGCGAAAAGCGCAGCGGATCGACGTCGGTGATGGTCAGCGCATAGGCGACCAGCGAGCCCGCACCCGAACCACGGCCCGGGCCGACCGGAATATCATGTTGCTTCGCCCACTTGATAAAGTCCGAAACGATCAGGAAGTAGCCCGGAAACTTCATGCGCTCGATGACGGAGAGTTCGAATTCGAGCCGTTCGCGGTACTCCCTCTCCTCATAGCCCGGCGCCATGCCCAGCGCGGCAAGGCGCTGATCAAGCCCCTCCTCCGCCTGGCGGCGCAGTTCCAGCGCCTCTTCGCGTTCGGCCTCTTCCGGATCGTAGCTGCCGCTGGTGAAGCGCGGGAGGATCGGCTTGCGGGTGTCGAGCACGAAGGAACAACGTTTGGCGATCTCGACCGAGCTTTCGAGCGCTTCCGGAAGATCGGCGAACAGCTTCATCATGTCCGCCCGGCTCTTCAGGTAATGGTCGGGGGTCAGCCGGAAGCGGTCGTCATTGGAGACGATGGCGTTGTGGGCCACCGCCATCAGCGCGTCATGCGCGTCGTAGTCGTCCCGTGCTGGAAAGAACGCCTCATTGGTCGCCACCAGCGGCAAATCGTGTTCATAGGCGAGCTGGACGATACGTCGCTCATGTGTGCGGTCATAGTCGCCGTGACGCTGCAGCTCGACATAAAGACGATCGCCAAACAACCGTTTCAGCGCGTGGAGCCTGCTTTCCGCCTGGCTCCTGTGGCCGTCCTTCAACGCACGATCAATGGGACCGCCGCCTGCACCTGTCAGCAGAATCAGGCCCTCGGTTCCGCGCTCCTCAAACCAGGACAGTTTGACATGCACCGCCTGCCCTGCATCGCCGCCGAGATAGGCACGGCTGACGAGATCGACGAGGCGTTCGTAGCCATCCGCATCGGAGGCCAGCACCACGACGGAGGGCAACTCCGGCAAGTACCCGTTGCCGCCGCGCTTCTCGCCGGTGGAATCCTCCATGTCGACCGACAGCTGGCAGCCGATGATCGGCTGAATGCCGTCGCCGAGCGCCTTTTGCGAGAACTCAAGCGCGACAAAGAGATTGTTGGTGTCTGTGATGGCAATCGCCGGCTGATCGTCAGCAACCGCCTTGCCGAGGATTTTCTTGAGAGGCAGCGCCCCCTCAAGGAGCGAATAGGCTGAATGCACCCTGAGATGCACGAAACCCGGGCTGCTGCCCGGCCCACCGGACGCTTCCCTGCCGACGCTGTCCTCGTCCATACCGCTTCATTCCTGATTGTCTGAATCGGTCGGTATTTTCCGTCTTCGCGGCTGCGAAGTCCAGAAGGAAGTCGGGCGGCAAAACCTTCCTCACCAGCTTTGCCGCCCGCAATATCAGAGAGCCATCATCAGCAAAGTCATGCTGGATACAAATACGGCCATCGAGGCAAATGCAGCAACGTCACGAAGAATTTCGGTCATTTCTGTCTCCTTGTCCCTTTATGTTTTTAGTTTGTTTCTATTTTGTTCCATTGTCAACCCAAAAAAACCGTGTAACCCGGCGGAACATTTTCCGCCGGGTTGCAATCAATCCCAGATTTGAAGAGTGAGGTCAGACCTCGAGTTCGACCACCTTGCCGTCCACCAGTGTCACACAGCGGTCCATGCGCCGGGCGATGTCGTGGTTGTGGGTCGCGATCATCGCAGAGAGACCCGACTGACGGACCAATGCCTCAAGCGCGGAGAAGACGTAGCTCGCCGTCTCCGGATCGAGATTGCCGGTCGGTTCGTCTGCCAGGAGCACCAGCGGTGCATTGGCCACCGCACGGGCGATCGCCACGCGCTGCTGTTCGCCGCCCGAGAGTTCCGCCGGGCGGTGGTCGGCGCGATGGCCGACGCGCATGTAGTCGAGGAGTTGCTTGGCCCGCTCCGCCGCTTCGCGCTTCGAAAGACCAGCTATCAACTGGGGCATCATGACGTTTTCGAGCGCGGAAAATTCCGGCAGGAGATGATGGAACTGATAGACGAAGCCGATCGACTTGCGGCGGATCGCCGTACGCTGCTCGTCCCCCAACTCCTGGCAGGCAACACCGCCAACGGTGACTTCACCGCCATCGGGATGTTCGAGCAGGCCAGCCACATGCAACAGCGTCGACTTGCCGGTGCCGGAGGGCGCCACCAGGGCCACGGTCTCGCCGGTGCGCAGGGTGAAGTCAGCGCCCTTGAGGATCGAGAGCACGGTCTCGCCCTGCCCATAGTGGCGATCGATGCCCGCAAGCGAGAGAACGACGTCCTTTGCCATTGATTTCGGCATCCTCATTCGTAACGCAGGGCCTGGACAGGATCCAGGCGCGAGGCCCGCCAGGCCGGAAAGATGGTCGCCATGAAGGAGAGGCTGAGCGCCATGACGACGACGGAAACGGTCTCGCTCATGTTCATGTCGGCCGGCAGCTGGCTCAGGAAATAAAGTTCCGGATCGAAGAGCACGGTGCCAGAGACCCAGGAGAAGAACTGGCGGATGCTCTCGATGTTGAGGCACACGACGACCCCGAGCAGCACACCGGCGAAGGTGCCGACGGTGCCGATCGTCGCGCCCGTCATGAAGAAGATGCGCATGATGGCACCGGACGTCGCCCCCATGGTGCGCAGGATGGCGATGTCGCTCGCCTTGTCCTTCACCAGCATGATCAGGCCGGAAATGATGTTGAGGGCGGCCACAAGCACGATCAGCGTCAGGATCATGAACATCACGTTGCGCTCGACCTGCAGCGCCGAGAAGAAGGTCTGGTTGCGCTGGCGCCAATCCGTCAGGAAGATCTGGCGACCGGCGGCCTCCTCGATCTGCGGGCGCAGTTCGTCGACAGCATCAGGATCCGAGATGAAGAGTTCGATCGACTGGACGATGCCCTCGACGTTGAAATAGAGCTGTGCCTCCTCAAGCGGCATGTAGATGATCGAGGCATCATATTCCGACATGCCGATCTCGAAGATCCCCGAGACCGGATAGGATTTGACGCGCGGATTGACGCCGAGCGGTGTCACGTCGCCTTCCGGTGATACCAGCGTGATGGTGTCGCCGGCGGAGAGGCCGAGCTGGGCTGCCATGCGCGACCCGATCAGCACGCCCTGCCCGGTGGCAAAGCCGACCATATCGCCCGACCGGATGTTGGAAGACACCACGGTCAGCTTGGTCAGGTCGTCCGGACGGATGCCACGCACCAGGGCACCGGTCCCGGCCCCTTCACGACCAGAGGCGAGCGTCTGGCCCTCGACCAGCGGCAAGGCCATTGTGACACCGGGGACAGCGGCGAACCGTTCGGCCAGACCCGCATAGTCGCTGAGCGGTTGGTCAACCGCCTGGACCACCATATGGCCGTTGATGCCGAGAATGCGCGAGACGAGTTCGGTGCGGAAGCCGTTCATCACAGCCATCACAATGATCAGCGTCGCGACCCCAAGCATGATGCCGATGAAGGAGAAGCCGGCGATCACGGAAATGAAGGCTTCCTTGCGGCGAGCGCGCAGATAGCGCCACGCCACCATGCGTTCAAAGGCGGAAAAGGCGCCTGCCGATCCAGCCTTGCCCGTTTCCACCGTGTCGCTGCCAACGGCCGTCGTCGCCATGGTCTCTCCTTGCCTCGGGATCGCGGCGTCGCTCACCCAGTCTCGGTTCGGCTTGAAGCGGAGAGCCTCAGGCCGTCAGCTTGTTGATCGCGGCCTCGATGGTGAGGGTCTCGCGAGCACCGGTCTTGCGATCCTTCAGCTCGACTTCACCAGCGGCGACGGCCCGGGGGCCGGCGATCACCTGAACGGGAACACCGATCAGGTCGGCGGTCGCGAACTTCGTGCCGGCACGATCGTCGGTGTCGTCGTAGAGCACGTCCTTGCCGGCGTTCTGCAGGGCGACGTAGAGGCGGTCGCAGGTCGTATCACAGCCTTCGTCGCCGGGCTTCATGTTGATGACAACGGCATCGAACGGCGCGACCGAGGCCGGCCAGATGATTCCGTTCTCGTCATGCGAGGCTTCGATGATGGCGGGAACAAGGCGCGTCGGGCCGATACCGTAGGAGCCCATGTGGACAAGGTGTTCCTTGCCGTCGGGCCCTTGCACCTTGGCGCCCATCGGCTCGGAGTATTTGGTGCCGAAGTAGAAGATGTGGCCAACTTCGATGCCGCGGGCCGAGAGACGATCATTCTCGCCAATGGCGTCGAAGGCGGCTTCGTCATGCATTTCGGAGGTGGCCGCGTAGACCGAGGTCCACTTGTCGAAGATCGACTGCAGGCCGTCAACGCTGTCGAAATCGGTGTCAGCGGCCGGAATGTCGAAATCGACGAAGCTCTTGTGGCAATAGACCTCGGACTCGCCGGTGTCGGCGAGGATGATGAATTCATGGCTGTGGTTGCCACCGATCGGGCCGGTGTCGGCGCGCATCGGGATCGCGCGCAGGCCAAGGCGATCAAAGGTGCGCAGGTAAGCGACGAACATCTTGTTGTAGGAATGGATGGCGTCAGCCTGGGTCAGGTCGAAGGAATAGGCGTCCTTCATCAGGAATTCGCGCGAGCGCATCGTGCCGAAGCGCGGACGGATCTCGTCACGGAACTTCAGCTGGATGTGGTAGAGGTTGAGCGGCAGGCTCTTGTAGGACTTGACCGACGAACGGAAGATGTCGGTGATCATCTCCTCGTTTGTCGGACCATAGAGCATGGGGCGGTCCTGCCGGTCGCGGATGCGAAGCATTTCCTTGCCATAGTCCTCATAGCGGCCACTTTCCTGCCAGAGCTCGGCCGACTGCAGGGTCGGCATGGAAAGCTCGATGGCGCCGGCGCGGTTCTGCTCTTCGCGGATGATCGCGTTCACCTTGTCGAGCACGCGCTTGCCGAGCGGCAGCCAAGAATAGATCCCCTGGCTCTGCTGGCGGATCATGCCCGTCCGCAACATCAGGCGATGGGAAACGATTTCCGCTTCCTTGGGATTTTCCTTCAGGATGGGCATGAAGTAGCGCGACAGACGCATAACGAATTCCAGACAGTTGACGATGCCGCCCGTCCAGGCGGAATCAGCGATTGAAACGGGGTGTCAGGCAGCGTTCATAGCTGTTTGACGATAAGAAGAAAACCCGCAAGCGCCGTTCGATGCGCTCGCCCACAGCCAGGCCGCGATCCGCGTCCACCGATGCCGCAGAAGGGCGCAGGCCGAGGCAAAAGCGCGGTGAAACAGGCCAATACGTGACCCTCATGCGACAAATTCGTGACGCTAATTTTTTTTGGATGAGTGTAACAATTCTGCAAGATTCAGGGGTGACAAGGGCCATTGTTTGGGCTAGGTTCAGCCCATAAAAGAGGCAGGGAGTTCAAATCTTTGCCACACTCGCGGTCAAGTCTTGGGAGGATCAGATCTAGGCGCGCTTGTCGCAGCCCCTTAATTGGTGAAGGATCACGCGAAGCTTCGAACAAGGTCTTTTGACCTTGTTTTTTTTTGCCTTGTAGCCAGCCGGATCAATGCGGAGCGGTGGATGGATCCCTCACCGTTCGATACCAGGCATGATGACCGGAAGGTCCTTGAAGCCGATACCGAAATAGTTCCCAGCGACATACCAGGCACCATATATCAGCGCCGAGACAAGCGTGGTGAGCAGGAAGATGCGCGCGGCACGGAAACGGGTCGGCGCACTCGCCACGGTTCCGGGAACCACATTCTGATCCTCGTCCTGGGTGCGAAGGCCGATCGGCAGAACGGCGAACAGCGTCAGCCACCAGATCACGAAATAGACTGCCAGTCCCGACAGGATCGCCATGATTACTTGCTCCAGACCTTGGCCGCCATGCATTGCAGCGACCGTGCCACGAGTCACCGTATAATCGCCCGGACCGCCTCGCACAAAGGCAAAAGCGTCGCAGGCGACATGCGCCTGTGATCAACAAGAATTCATTGACGGGTGATCGACGCGCGGCTCAAACCTGTTCGATCTCGATCAGGGTGCCGAAGAAGTCCTTGGGATGGAGAAACAGGACCGGCTTGCCATGGGCACCGATCTTCGGTTCACCGGTGCCGAGCACACGGGCACCGGAGGCCGACAACTGGTCGCGGGCGGCCATGATATCCGCCACCTCGTAGCAGATGTGGTGCATGCCACCGGAAGGGTTCTTCTCCAGGAAGGCCGCGATCGGCGACGCTTCGCCGAGAGGCTCCAGAAGTTCAACCTTGGTATTTTCCAATTCGACGAAAACGACCGTCACACCATGCTCCGGCAAGGCCTGCGCCTGCGAAACCTTGGCGCCGAGCGTATCACGATAGCTCGCAGTCGCGGCGGCAAGATCCGGAACGGCAATGGCGATGTGATTGACGCGGCCGAGCATGATTTCCTCCTGGCGTTGCGGGCAAAGACTAGGCGATCCCTGCCCGCTTCGTCCCTCAGACTTTGGTCAGGAAAACAGTGACAACAGGCTTCTTGCCCCAGACCTCGTTGGCGGTCGAGCGCACAGCACGGCGAATGGCCTCGCGAACGGTATCCAGATCCTTGCGACGACTGCGCGGGATGCTCTCGACCGCGCCGAGAACGGCATCGTAAAGCGTGTCCTCCATCAACTCGCCCTCGTGATCCAATTCTGGAAGGCCGTAGGGTACGACGTCGGGATCACCAAGGAAGTCAAAGCGACTATCGAGAAGAACGCTGACGGCAACATGGCCGACATAGGAGAGCTTCTTGCGGTCGGCGATACCCATTTCCTCGAGGTCGCCAATGAGCTTGCCATCCTTGTAGACACGGCCAAAGGGCGCCTGGTCGATGACTTCTGCGGGCCCCGGCGCGATGCGCAGCATGTCGCCGTTGCGGACATGAGGTACGGTCGGAATGCCGGCCTGCAGCGCCAGGTCCTTCTGCGCGACAAGATGGGCAGCCTCACCGTGGACGGGAACCAGCATCTGAGGACGTACCCATTGATACATCTGCAGGAGTTCATTGCGGCGCGGGTGGCCGGAGACGTGGACCAGTGCCTCGCTGTCGGTGATGATGTGCACGCCCTGCTCGATCAGGCCGTTCTTGATCTCGAGGATCGCCTTCTCGTTGCCAGGAATGGCGCGGGAGGAGAAGACCACGGTATCGCCTGAAGTCAGCGCCACGTTGCGCATCTCGTCACGCGAAAGCTTGGCCAGCGCCGCACGCGGCTCGCCCTGGCTACCGGTCAGGATAATGACGATCTTGTCGCGCGGGATGAAACCGTATTCGTCCTCGGCGATGAACGGGCGGATGCCCTGCATGATGCCGATGTCGTGGGCGACATTCGTGACGCGCTTCAGTGAACTGCCAAGCAGCAGCACTTCGCGACCGGCGGCTTCTGCTGCCTGAGCGATCGAGCGGATACGCCCGACATTCGAGGAGAAGGTGGTGATGGCAACGCGCCCCTCGGCGGCCTCGATGATCTTCTGCAGTCCCTTCGAGACTTCCTCCTCCGAGGGAGAGACACCATCACGCATGGCGTTGGTGGAATCGCACAGCAGCGCCAGCACGCCTTCGTCGCCGACAGCACGGAAGCGGTCTTCATCGGTCAATGGGCCGAGAGAGGGGTTGTGGTCGATCTTCCAGTCACCGGTATGCACGACATTGCCGAGCGGCGTACGGATGACCAGAGACATCGGTTCGGGGATGGAATGGTTGACGCCGATCGCCTCGATCTCGAAGGGGCCTACATTGATGCGGTCGCCCTGCTTGAAGGG